>DAHWKG010000064.1:0-14112 GCA_027343765.1 Sulfobacillus sp. | reverse complement strand
CGCGACTTCCGCATCCTCATCCGCGAGCAGCGGAAAGGGCAACTGATGCTTGGCCCGAAATTTCTGGTGGCTAGCCAAGGAATCTGTGCTCACGCCCAACACCACCACCCCCCGCTCGCTTAAGTCGCCATAGGCATCACGAAAGTCGCAGGCTTCGGTGGTGCAACCCGGGGTATTGTCGCGAGGATAGAAATAGAGCACGACCAGTCGGCCTCGCAAATCCTTCAAGTGCACCACCCCGTCAGTCCCCGGTAGCGTAAAATCCGGAGCCTCCTTGCCCAAAAATGCGTCGTCCATTTCAACCCTCCGTTCCACGATCTTATAACTCCTTCACAAAGATGTCCCGTGGAATCCGGGATAGGATCTCGGCTCCACTAGGCCGATTGACCACGACCTCCTCCAACCGCACCCCAAACTCACCCGGGAGATAGATGCCCGGCTCGATGGAGAAAGCCGCGTTGGTCGGAAGGGGAAGAGTGTTCCCCTCCATCACGGAGGGTGGCTCATGCACCGAAAGCCCTATTCCGTGGCCCACCCGGTGCACAAATTGGGGTCCATATCCTCCGTCGGTTATCACCTGACGCGCCGCCCGATCGACAGCCTCCGCCTCAACTCCCGGCCGCGCCGCACGATGAGCGGCCTGAACGGCTTCTCCAACCAACCGGTGGACCGCCCGAAACTTATCGCTGGGCGACCCCAAGTAGGCCACCCGTGTCATGTCTGACGCGTACCCGTGGTAATAGCAGCCGATATCCAATAGAACCGGCCCTTCAGTGAGCACGGTATCCGTGGGGCTATGGTGTGGCAACGCACTATGGGCGCCCGCGGCCACTATGATAAATGCCTCCCGATCGGCGCCGTTGGCGATGAATGCCCGACGGATGACGTCCGCCAGCTCAAGTTCGGTCATCCCAGGGCGCATGGCCTCGTACCCGGCACGCATGGCTAGATCGTTGATGCGCTGGCTTTCCTCCAAACAGCGCACCTCCTCCTCATCCTTCTGCATGCGAAGAGGGGCCATAATCGTTGACGCGAGCCCGAGCTTTACACCTGCAACCTCCCGCAATATTTCTCCATGGGCGAACCGGGCGTCGTCGGACACCAGCCACTGAGCGACCCCGAATCGACTCACGACACTTCTCAGGGCCTCGAAAGGCCCTTGATCATCCGTAAAGCGAATAATGGGGAACCCTTCCGGCAAATGGGCAACCGCCTCCTCGGCATTTACCGAGGCGATAACCAAGGTGGCTCTTTCTCGCCCGATCAAGAGAAACGTCAGGCGCTCATCTCCCAATGGAGACCATCCCGCCGCATAGCGAAAGTCATCGCCAGGCGCCAACGCCAACGCCAGGTCTCCAGCCAACCCGGACTGAACTTTTTCGATGCGCATCCCTTCGCCTCCACTTCGTGTTGTGCACCCGAAACCTTTCCCCGCCTCCCCACGTTATATGATTTAAAGCACTTTGGGGAGGCGGGCATCTATGTATCAATTCGCTCCGATTCTAGCCGTCCTAGCCGGGGTTGCGGCTTTCGCGATTACCATGGACGATTGGCTCCGCTTGGCCCTCGAATGCATCCTGGGGGTCTTTGCCATTGTCTGGATCGCCAGTCAGCCAAGCCACAACGGTTGAAAGCCTAGGACCAATTCTGTATGCTGACCTCAATTGGAGGTCGTCATGAATAAGCGCTGGCTTTATGCGGTTTACGCGGTGATTGTCCTGGTAGCCATTGGTATTGGCTTGAAGCGTTCGCACCCGACCCCCTCGACCCCGAGCCAAAAATGGCAAACCCGCAATCCCGTGTTAAGCCTTTCGAGTTACCCCCTAGCCTTGGGTCAACCTTGGACCTCAAAGACCAAGAGCGTGTCTTTGCCAAGGTCCCAGCTAGCCACCGCCGAATGGTTTTGGCCCATCACCGGTTCGTCCAGCGTCTCCTATATTCTACATGATGGCCGGGCGCGATGGGTGGTGGGTGGCCATGCCTATTCTCTCAAAAACCCTCCCGACGACCCCAATGACCAATTTGCATCGTCATCTGACGGCAGCCGTTTAGGCTGGGTGAATCCAGGTGGCGGCGTGACGGTGCTCGACCGACAAGGTGCGCGCGACGTCCGTCCGGAAGCCCTGGCCGTGGCCTTTAATAGCAAAGGACATCCGGTATGGCTTCTCGCATCCCACCACGTTCAGGTCGGGAGCGACGTGCTAAAATGGCAAGTTGTGGGCGTCCCAGCAAAAACCCATCCCTTCATCGACCGCGGACGGCTGGTGATCACGAACCGAAAGGGCACTGTGGAATCAATGGCCATCCCAGGCGGAAAAGTCCGTGTGTTAGCCCGAGTGCGCCCCAACCGATGGCCCAGTCTCGTCACCGCACGCGATGTGAGTGGTGCCACAGCCCTCGTTCTAGAAAGGCCAGCACCGATTCCGCGCTATCTGATCCTCTGGGTCCAGGGCCAGTCTGTGGGATGGTATCGGTTTTCCTCCCCCACGCCCCCCGAAATCGGAGTCTTAGCCGGTCGTCTCATCTTGCAGAACGTACCAGCGGCCAACGGCCACTTTGCCGTCATGACCAACCATCAGGTGCACCCCTTGAGCATCGGAGCGGGCATCTTTAGCGAAAGCTCTCGGGGAATCATTTGGCAAAATAATAGTGGGTTTACCGCTTTATACGAAGTCTCGCCTTAGAGCTCGGGCCGTGGATGGGGTCCCCAGTCCACCAGCCGCTTGACTTCTCGGAAGTAGCGTAGCCGTTCGCCGTAGGGCATGGTGGAGCGCCGGCTGGGATTCGGCAACACGGCCTCCCAAACGCCTTTGACTAAACCGTCCGATTGGATACCCCAGGAAACGGCGGCACTCGCGCGAAGACCGCGGAAGGCTCGAAAAATGTCTTTGCCTAAGAATGCGACCACCTTGGGTTGAAGCTCTGCCAGCCGCACGCGAAGGCGGTCAGCACCGCGAACCAGCTCATCGGCCTCCAAGTCCGCGGTCCCGGGCGTCGCCCGATCCACTAAGTTGACAACTCCAAGCCGCCACACTAAAAGCTTGTCGTCAGATTCATAGGTGAGGCGTTGGCCGGTAAGACCAGAATCCGCTAACAGAGCCCAAAAGAGATTTCCCGGACCGGCAAAATGATGACCCGTCTTTTCTGATTTCATGCCCGGATTGTAGCCGACAAAAAGCACGTCAAGGTGTCCCATGACGATATCTTTAAGCGGCATCTACAATTCCCCCAATTGGTGTAAGGCCGCCTTCACCGCCCGCATGGAGGAGGCCATGGCCGCGACCAGACTGCGATCCGGTACGGGAAGAGCGGCATCTCCCACAATACTCATCCGAAGCCTTTGGGGATATGCCACCCCGTCATGCACAGCTGCCAACGAAGGCAATACCCGCGGTTCCATGCCAATTCGCACCAACACACGCTCGCCTTCCCATTCCTGAACGCCGTCGGAACCTTCAATCCATGCGCGCCGGCCGCGCCCAGATTCCTCAATCCGAATCAACCGTGTATTGCGAGCCACATGTACCGACGTAGACAAAAGCCGCTCGCGAAATTCGCGCCGGGCCCGAAGTTCCTCAGAGCGGCAGAGCAACGTGACCTGATGGCCGTGCTCGCTTAGACGAATCGCACCTTCGACGGCCCGATCGCCGGCTCCCACCACGAGGACAGTTCCCGGGGGTCCTTCGATTATCTCGCTGACCGATTCGGTGCTAATCCATTTCCGACCAGGGATGTGAAGAACCCGGGGACGAAGCCCCGGGGCATAAAAAAACCAATCCGCCTTGATTGTGAGAAGTGGGTCCCCCAGGCGAATTTCCGTACCGTCCCAGTCAACCACTGACATCCCCAAGTGTGGCTCCGCGTCGAGGTCCCGAAGCTGCTGGACTAAGGTATCGATAAGAGCCGAGGCCGGGGCCGCCTGAAATCCGGGCAAATCCACCACTGGCAGGGAATAGCTTAGGAGTTGCCCACCAGGGCGGTCCTCCGCTTCCATAAGAAGCGGTCGAATCCCTAGCCGATCCGCCCACAAGGCAGCCGCCAAACCTGCCGGTCCCGCCCCAGCAATGACCACAAGACGCTTAGGCGAGCGTGCGATCATCATCCATGCCAATCCATCCCCGATCTTTCAGGGTGGCGACTCCGGCGACCAAGCGCAATGTGGAGAAGTTAAAAATCCATCCTCCAACAATTAAGAGATCCGGCTGCCAATTGTATAGCGGCGGGGGAGCAAATCCCTGGTTCCAGAGTACTAACAGCGTTGCTCCCAAGGCCCCGCTCAACGCAGCCCATGCTTGCAATGTTACCCAATGAAAGGCGGTGCCCAAACGGCGACGCATAATCACCCACGGCACCGCAGCAGCCACGCCGCTTAGCACTAGGGCTCCTCCTGTGGAAACCAGCACCGGATGAAACGTGTCTGCCGTCACCAGATTCCAGGGTAATCCGGCGACCAAAGCGACTAAAAGTCCACTGAAAAACCCCACCGCCACCATGCGGAGGAAATCTCGAAGCCTTACGCTCCGGCCGGCCCGCTGCACCCGCCAACGGAGAAGTTGAAGATGGCTCAGAATCTGCCCACTTTTATGGGTCTGAAATCCTGTTGATACCATGCCCCAAAGAGCCATGATGCGACCCAAGGCGAGCGCCGCAAAAGATTCCGTCTTGACGCTGACGAGCATAATGCCAACCCCCAACACCAACTGGGCAACTGACAAAAGCCATAGCCATCCGCGTTGTTGCTTTAAGGGTTGAGCGAGCGCTGCCCCCAACTGGACCGGGTCGCCCAACACTTCGAGCGCCTGAGCCAACGCATGGTTGGACTCCTCACCCTGGGCTAAAAATTCCTCATAGTACTCTAAAATTTGGGCTCGAATCCGCGCCTTAAGACGTCGTGCCTGATATTTGTCTCGAACATCCTGAACCGCAAGGTTCAAGTAGTCTTCCCACACTTGGCTCACCTCCATTCGTTCATGACTCTCCTATTTTACCGGTTTTGCCCCTAAAGTGAAACTCTCGTCCTGCCCAGTTTACCGGCTTTTCCCCACGTGCTACAGTGAGGGGTGGAATTTATCCGTGACAAGTCTTTTTTTCTTGACGCGTGTGGTGGCCGTTTTCTAACCGTCTTTGTTACCAGGCAGGAAAAATACCGCCCCTCCGCGAAACAGCACTCAGGAGGTTTCATCCATGACGGAGGCAACCGTTTGGGCGGTGGGCGGGTATGCGCCCCCCCATATTTTAACGAACGACATGTTAAGCGAGCGAATGGATACTAGCGATGAATGGATTCGGACCCGAACCGGTATTCGTGAGCGTCGGACAGCCGGTCCCGACGAGAGTACGGCATCGGTGTCGGCCCGTGCTGCCCAAGCAGCGCTTGAGGCCGCTGAGTTTGATCCCACGGATCTCGATTGGGTGTTTGTCTGTACCGACACTCCGGAAATGTGGTCTCCCGCCACCGCCTGTTTCGTCCAGGAGATGTTGAACGCTCGGGGTGCGTCGGCCATCGACCTAACCGGCGGCTGCGCGGGATTTCTTCAAACGTTGCAACTGGTGAGCCCTTTGGCGGCCTCCGGCAAGAAGCTCATGGTGATTGGCACCGAATTATTGACTCACGCACTAGATTGGAATGATCGGTCGACGGCCGTATTGTTCGGCGATGGCGCTGGCGCATTTTTAGTCGGCCCGTCGGATGCTGGCTACGCCGGGATCCGCATTGGGCGAGGTCTTTCCGCCACCGACGGAAGCCAAGCGGAAATCCTTGGCAAACCCTATGGAGGTACGCGCCATGATCTCACCCCCGATCTGGTATCTGAGGGAAAGCACCACATGATTCGGATGGACGGTCCGCGCGTGTTTAAACATGCGGTCACGATGATGAGCGAGGTCGGGCGCCAGGTATTGCAAGACGCCCAGTTGTCGTTGGATGATGTCGATTGGGTTGTCCCCCATCAAGCCAACCAGAGGATTATTGATGCCGTTAGCCATCAGGTGGGAATCCCTACCGACAAAGTGTTTTCCCACGTGGCCCAGTATGCCAATACCGGATCGGCCTCCATTGGCCTGGCTTTGGCGGACATGCTGGAGCAGTCGCTAGTCAAACCTGGAGACAATTTACTATCGGTGGCCTTTGGTGCCGGATTCTCGTGGGCCTCACAACTGTTTCACGTCGACGCCGTCCCGCCTTCGCGCTTTCTCCGTGCCGGTGGCCGCTAACGCCCCGTCGACAAAACTTCACCACCCGTCAGACGCCGATCGACAGCGAGTCTGGCGCTAAAACGCTATACTCAACGCAAATGTTGTCCTGACATGATGCGGGGGGAGGCGGCAGCACTGGACGACCGAGAAGTCAATGCTTGGCAGGTGTTGGGCATCCCCCCGACCGCCGACCCTAATCGGATCCGAGAAGCTTATCTGAGCAAAGCCAAAGAGCACCATCCTGATCGCTTCCGGCTTGACCCGGTCCGCTATCGCCAGCAGGAAGAGATGATGAAGCGGATTAACTTTGCTTATGAGTGGGCGCTCCGCCATCCCCCGTCTTCACCGTCGGCCTCTGCCAAAGAAGAGGCCAACCACGCTTCATCGCGGACGCCAGATCCGCCGATTATGTGTCCTAGCCACGGCTATCAAGCCATGGGACGGTGCAAACGTTGCGGACAACCCCTCTGCTTGGGGTGCTTGGGATTTCGCCAGTCTCTTTGCAACACCCATTATCAACGTCATAAACTTCGCCAGGCCCGGGTGCGGGCACTCCGCGAGTGGGGACCTTTAATTGCCATCATTTTTGGATTTCGTGCCCTGGGCTTGCCCGGGTTAGCCGTCGGCCTCGCTGTCCTTTGCTATCTCGCCATCCTGGGACTCCGGCTCCTGATTAGCCGCCGCTGGCTCGGCTGCCTCGCTTTGTTGCTATTACCCTATAGCCTGGTGTTGGCTGGCGTGTGGAGTCTTTGGGAGAGTCTTCGCGATTGGAATGGCCATCCGAAGGCGAAGACGGGTTAGCAGGGTTTAGAGAGGCCACATAGCGGGCCACACTTTCGATTTGGACGGATGACATGGCCGCCCCCCATCCGGGCATTTGGCCGTTACCTTGGCGAATCACCTGCACCAAATGGGGCAATTGCCGCGCTTCAGGCGATAACTGGTCCAGCCGCGGCGCTGCCGAGCCATCAGGCAAGAGCACCAACGCCTGTCCATCACCTCTGGGCCCATGGCAAGAAAGACAGGCGCGTTGATAAAGGCGGGCGCCATAGACGACGCTGGGCGTTCGTGGTTCACTACGCTCGGGCGTCTTGGGCTGGGGATGAAAAGGCCACGCGAGGCTCGCTATAAACAGGGTTCCGGCCATCCAACGCAATCCCATCATATGAGCTCCACCTCCGCGTGCGTCGATGTAAGCGGGTAAATTCGGCTGGTGAAACTGCCAAGAGCATAGTCTATGACCCGAAATCCAAGTCCCATATCCGGGTGACTTGCACCTTGCGGCCACGGCTGAAGGCGTTCTAAGGGCCCGGGGCTCGGCAGGGGCCATGACGCGGGAAGCCCGGAAAGATTGGCTGTGTGGTGAGACTGGTGAGACATCGCTTGGTGCACATGGCCAAACACACACAGGCGTCGGTTGAAACTATCCAGTGACGTGTAGACCTTGTCGCCATCATACGTATACCAGTTCCACGGGGTAAACACGTCGTAGAGGGGGCGATGGCTGAATACTACAACCGAATCTGTGGGTTGAAGCCGCGCGAGCTCGCTTCTAAACCATTGATATTGCTTGTTCCCTAAAAACGGTCCTCGACTCACATTGTCAAGCCCGATCATGTGAAGCCCCTGAAATGCCCGATGGAAAAAAAGGGACCCAATCACCTGCTGAAAAAGCTGTCCTTGGTCGCCAAACGTATCGTGCTCTCCCGGGACGGCGAGCCATGGTATATTGAGACCTTCTAATTTGGCTTTGACGGTCTCGAGACGTCGCTGCCGTTCTTTCGCATCGCTGGTCGCCTGAATAAGATCTCCCGTTACCAACAGCAATGAAGGAGCCGGGTTCAATCCCCGAACAGCCGTTAAAATCCGCTCGACCGTGCTGGAAAGATTACGATTCCAATCGCCTCGATACCCCCAGTGAAAATCACTGACCTGAGCAATCCGTAAAGAAGCGGCTGTTGCTAATACGGGCCAATGGGTCTCGGCCTCAGCCATTTTTCCCGTTACGGCCGCCGTCGCTAGTGTTAGCGCTCCCCCAAGGAGGCCACGTCTCGTCACCTGTCCGTCCATCATATCCCCCCACGGAAAAAGTTCCCGGAGGTCCTGGTAAATATGCGCGGCGATGTTCCAAGGTTCTCTCTAGGGAGTTAGCCTACCGGACAGACCCGATATGGCGGAGCTCACGCATACTGACCGTCCCGACGTCGTCGTTATTGCTGCGCCTGCCGATACATAAGAATGGCGTAAATCGCGAGGAAGGCGGGAAGAATCATGCCCTCACCAATAATCAGCACCAACACGCCAATGAGGGGAACCGAGGTCAGAATGTTGATGACAATGAGGGCGGCCAGAAGAAGGCCGAGAAGCAGCAGCACTTCGGTGTAGAGCCGGCCAAGATGTCTTGCCGCCCATCGAATGGCGGGGATGAATCCACGGGCGGCAGAGTGGCCGGTCTCGAATGTGTGGCCAAACCAAAACAACACAGTACCCATCGTCCAAACCATCACTGCCAAGAAGAGCACCATGAAGATGACGGCTCCCAAGGTCCCGAGAATACCCAATACCGCATACAGCGAAAGCAGCATCACAAAAATTGCCGCGACATAAAGCAACGTCAGCACGACCTGCGCCAAGGCGTGCCAAAATTCCCGATACCCAAACCGAAAGAAGGCCAAGATGGGGGTAAATTCTGGTCGTTTCTTGAGCGCCTCGGCTATTCCGCCATAGAGTCCGCCTACGGCGAACGGCAAGATGATCACCAAGAAGGTGAGATAGACTAAGCCCAGCTTAAAGAGAAGTGCCGAACTAAGATGGGGTAGCGCGTGGGCCGTTCCCGGATGGGTTAAAAACGTGGTTAGGCTCTTCGGGAACGAGGGCCCCAGTCGGCTTATCACCAGATACTGATAAAAGGTGGTCAGCATGGTGTACCAGAAGGCCATCATCAAAATGCCGCCTCCGCGATTTTTCTGCCACAGTTCTCGCCAGCTTTCCCCAATCAAGTACATCCTGCATATCATCCCGTTTCCGTCGCTATGGCTTGCTTGACCGACTCGAAGTCTATACAATCATACCGGATTCCTTGGCGCACATGCCAATTTAAGGAGTGAGTCGTGATTTGTCCCGTGCACTGGTGGTCGACGATGAGTTCGGCATTCGTCATATCGTGAAGCTGGCTTTAAGCCGCCTTAAGATTGAGGTGTTAGAAGCAGCCACGGCCAAAGCCGCCATGGCTTCCTTGGAGACTCTCGTACCCGATCTTGTCCTCATGGATCTGAGACTGCCCGATCAAAGCGGCCTCAGCTTAGCCCAAGCCATGCAGGCACAATTCCCTTTTCTTCCGATCGTATTCATGTCCGCATCAACGGAACTGGCCCAGGCAGCCGAGCAAGCGAGCGTTCGCGCCTACCTCGAAAAGCCCTTTAAGTTGGTCCAACTCCAGGTTCTGGTTGAGGAGATCCTACGTGAGCGCTCCGAGGCCGGCGTGGAAACCGCACCGTAAAAACTGAGCCTCCCCCGTCCCGCGGGTGATACTCGATGTCTCCGCCCATTCGGTCCAGCAACTGGCGCGAGAGCCAAAGCCCAATGCCAATCCCGCCTACCGCTGACCGGTTTCTGGGGTCCGGCACACGGACGAATAAATCCCCCGCCACCGCTTCGTCCACGCCCGGTCCACGGTCGCGAACCTCCACCCGAACGAAATCTTTCTGGTCCTCGACCGACACCTCCACGGGCGAGTCGACGTCCGAAAATCGCACGGCGTTGGACAAAAGCACCGACACGATGGTGGTGACAATTTCACGATTGGCCCAGGCGTGCGTATGCTCAGGTCCGGTGTAGGTAATTTGTTTCCAAGCTAATGCGGTTTGGCGCAGCGTGGACTCCTCCCGGACCACCTCAGCCACGCAAACCTCAACCGGGTCCATTTGCCAAGCTGGATCATCCAAGTGTACCGAAAGCCACAGCTCGCGGATAAGACGCATCAGACGGGTGGACTCCCGCGACACAATCCGAATTTGTTCCTTTATGATGGGGTCGGCTGTCGTCTCCGTAAGAAGCCACTCCACCACGCCGGCAATCACCGTAATGGGCGTACGAAATTCATGGGCCACCAGTGATAAAAACGCTTCCTGCTGCGTTTTCACGGCGTATTCCTGCGTGCAGTCCTCGAAAAAAGCGATCCAGCCGTCTACCATGCCGTCCGCCACCAGAGGCTTAAGCCGCGTACGGATTTTACGCGTCAAAACCCCCTTCAAGTCGGCTACCAATTCGAACGTCTGGTACGTAGACGGATTACGGAGCACCTCACTAATCTCGCGATCCACCGTATCCGGGTCCACCATTTGCTCCCGAAGCCGTCTTAAGAGTTGGCGATAATGGCCTCGGACTTCCTCCGACGGCAAGTGGAACAAGTCTAAGAAGCGCTGGTTGTGGAAGGCCACCTCCCCATTGGTCCAAAATCCCACTACGCCCGCTTGAGAAAGTTCCATCGCAACCGAAAACTGCTCTTGTTCTACCTCGTGCTCATAGCGTCTTTGGGCAAGGGACATCAGCATAGCCAGGGTTTCTGTCACCCGCGTCCAATATTGTCGCTCCAATTCACTGAGCTCCCGCAGGTCACTATAGGCGATACCCAGGGTTCCGAGGACTCGGTCTCGCGCCATCACCGGAAAGACCCAAAACGCACGGATATCTTCCTCGACGGCCCATTCTTGGAGCGATGCATCACCGTCTTCTAATAAATCCCGGTAGAGCACCGGCTCCCTGGTTTGGCGAACAATGTCAATATGATGGATGACGGTCCCCCGAAACCGCTCCCGGTTTTCCAAGGACCCGCCCACTTGGGCCAGCGGTACGAACGTGCCCCGATCCAAACCGGCCAGAAATATCTTCTCCTGGCCAACACGGGCATACTTTAATACCCAATCCAGTGCCAATTCAGGACCTCGAGACCCGGGTGGCAGGTCAAGCAGGAAGTGATATAAATCCGATAGGAGTTCGAACCGCTTCGTCCGCTCTTCCATGGAAACCTAATCCTCGCTGGACAACATCGGAATTTTCACACCGCGCTCACGCGCCACCCGGCGCGCCTTCTCATAGCCGGCATCCGCGTGCCGCATCACGCCGGTACCGGGATCAGTGGTCAAGACATGACGAAGCCGCCAATCCGCATCCTCGGTCCCATCCGCCACTACCACCATCCCCGCATGCAGGGAGTAACCCATACCCACGCCGCCACCATGATGAACAGACACCCATGTGGCCCCTGCGGCCGTATTTAACAACGCATTCAAGATGGGCCAGTCGCCGATGGCATCCGAACCATCTTTCATCGCCTCAGTCTCCCGGTTGGGTGAGGCGACGGAACCCGAATCCAAGTGGTCCCGGCCGATAACGACCGGCGCCTTTAGGGCTCCCTCTCGCACCATTTGATTAATGGCCAAACCGAATTTCGCCCGCTCGCCGTATCCAAGCCAGCAAATCCGGGCTGGCAGTCCCTGAAACTGGACCCGCTGCTCGGCCATCGTGATCCAGCGACGAAGGCGCTCATCGTCCGGGAACAATTCCAAAACCTTTTGATCCGTTTTGAGAATATCCTCCGGGTCCCCCGACAGTGCCACCCATCGAAATGGACCGCGCCCCTCCTCGAACTGTGGCCGAATATATTGAGGAACAAAACCGGGGAAGTCGAACGCTCCTGCCACCCCTTCCTTCCGGGCCTCTTCGCGAAGGTTATTGCCATAGTCAAAGACCACCGAACCCCGATCCAAAAAAGATAGCATGGCTTCCACGTGTCGGGCCATCGATTGCTTGGCCTGGGTCACGTATTCTTTCGGATCAGATTGACGAAGCCGCTGAGCCTCGGCCAATGACAGGCCCGCCGGAATATATCCGTTTAAGGGATCGTGGGCCGACGTCTGGTCAGTGACAATGTCCGGATGAAATCCTCGCCGAACAAGTTCGGGAAGAATCTCTGCGGCATTGCCGAGGAGCCCAATGGATACCGCCTCGCCGGATTTCCGAGCACGTTCCACCTGCTGCAAGGCGTCGGTCAGGTCGACCGCTTGTCGATCCAAATACCGAGTTTCAAGCCGCCGCCGAATCCGTTCCGGGTCCGCTTCAATGACCAGCGCCACCCCGTCATTCATGGTAACCGCCAAAGGCTGTGCGCCGCCCATCCCGCCGAGCCCAGCCGTCAAGACCACGCGGTGCTTTAGCGTCCCTTCAAAATATTGCGCTGCACATTCCGCCAAGGTCTCGTAGGTCCCCTGCAGAATGCCTTGGCTGCCGATATAAATCCAAGAACCCGCCGTCATTTGCCCGTACATGGTGAGGCCTTTTTCTTCAAGCTTCCAGAACTCCTCCCAGGTCGCCCAATGGGGTACCAAGAGGCTATTGGCAATGAGAACCCGTGGAGCACGGGGATGGGTTTCGAATACCCCAACCGGCTTACCCGACTGGACCAAGAGTGTCTCGTCGTTACCTAAATCGCGAAGCGCCTTGACCAAGGCCTCAAACGAGTCCCAATTGCGAGCGGCCTTGCCACGGCCCCCATAGACCACCAGCTCCGCGGGGTTTTCCGCCACCTCGGGGTCCAAGTTGTTCATCAACATCCGCAAAGCGGCTTCTTGCGGCCAGCCCCGACAAACCAACTGAGTTCCCCGTAGGGCACGGATTTGCCGCGACTTCACACGGGTCACCAATTCCTGTACCGTTAGGGTATCAACCTGTTCTTTTCCCACCAGAATCCTCCTATTGATTGCCGAAAATGCGTCCGTGCTCTCATAATAAAACAAAAGGCGCCCTTAAGGTATGCGGATCATCAAAGGAGATTCGGAATGATTGTTGACCTGTTTGCCGTTCAACCGTTTATGAGTCCTGAGGACTATCTGTCCCGGGAAGCCTTCTATCACAAGATTGACCGTTATTTTCAAGCGGCAGCGCGGCAGCGCGTGCCTGATCGACCGGCCGTGATTGTCTTTCCGGAAGATCTCGCCACCTTTTTGTTACTGGAAGGGAATGGAGACGTCTTAGGCTCGGTTCATAGCATTGACGAGGCGTTTACGACGCTCGGGAAAAAGAAATGGCCACGCATCCTCTGGACAATGGTCCAATATGGCACGCTCCGGACTAAACGAGCGTTTTTTGCCGAGGGATCCCAAAAAGTTTGGCACATTTGGCATGGAACCATGGCTCGTCTAGCCCACGACTACCAAATGACGGTGGTTGCCGGGTCGGCCCTCATTCCCGAAAGCCGTTGGACATACGACACCAATAGCTACATGCCGCGGAGCGCCAAGATTTATAATTTCAGCTTTACCGTCGCCCCGAACGGCCACGTGTTAACGCACACGAAAAAAGTGAATCTGGTTCCCACGCAAGAAGACGTCTTAGAACTTACGTCCGGAACCCTTTCCGACGCGTTGGGAACCACCCTTATCCCGGAGACCTCCATTCCCATGGCCACGGCTATTTGCTACGATGCGTTTTGGCGTCCTCACACCGACAAGGAACCCCATTTTCAACAGGTGTTTCAGGCACTGGATGATCAAGGGGTGCAACTCTTGGCCCAACCGTCTGCTAATCCCTGGCGCTGGAGCGAACCCTGGCCCTTTAATCCCCCAGAGAAGACTAACCGCACCCGTGCGGAACAGTGGGATGAGGAAGGCGTCCTTCAGTCTCTCGGCCGCGCCCGAAACATTGAAGTCGTCGTTAATCCGCAGCTCTTGATGGAGTTCATGGACATGCACTTTGATGGTTCGAGCCGCATTCTCGCCCGGACGGGAACCAGTGTCGAAGTCTTGGTGTCCTCCGACGTCACGAGCGGACCCGAGGCGGATCGCATTCTAAAAGGCGAGTGGGATTTTCAAGGATCTAATGCGCCCAGCGATACCGAAGCGGCGACGGTATCCCGTCCGC
>DAHWKG010000057.1:0-17515 GCA_027343765.1 Sulfobacillus sp. | reverse complement strand
CCATCGTGTCGGGTGTGAGCACCCGTGACCTGCGCCGGGGTTGGAAATGGGTCAGGGCGGCCAACGCACGATCCGTGAAGAGATCGGGGAAGACCTGCGGGAGCTCCGGGAACCAAATGTCGATCCAGCGGATGATGCGATTCCGGGAGCGACTCCGTTCCTGGACCCAACGCTCCCGGCTGGCGACTGACACCCGGAGCTGGTGAAACCGCCACTCACTGCGCTCGTACAGCGTGTAGTACCCGCGGGTGACAACCTCAGCAATCACGATGGCATCTTTGGGGTCACTCTTTGACGGGGAGTTGTCCCGGTTTTCCTTGTTTCGCTTGGTGGTGGCGGGGTTCACAATGACCACCGTGGTGCCCTGGTCTTGCAGCCAATGCGCGAGCGCGAACCAATAGTGGCCCGTCGATTCCATCCCGACCACGACATCGGTCATGCCATGGGCCATCTGAATGTCGCGCAGTCGCGCGACAAGTTGCTCGAAATCCGCCCGCGTGTTGGCGAACGCCAGGGCACGGGATGTCAGCACGATGCCCCGAAAGTTCATGGCCTGAGCGACGTGACGTTCTTTGGCAATGTCGACGCCCACCACCAACGTGGTCGCCGTGATGCGCTCAATCCGTTGATTCTGGGCGAGGATTTGCTTAGACTGCACGATAACGCCTCCTGGATGAGTTCTACGGGCTCTAGACCCTTCACACACTCATCGTGCGGGAGGCGCTTTCATGCACACAAACTCCGAGAACCACTCCCTACAGGAATGATCTCGCCCCCGAATCTCCATGATTAGTCCGGCAAAATATCTTGTCCATCCGGCTCATTCACGGTTGTCGGGACCAGGTCTGCGATAGACTGCAGGCGCACCACCGGTGACCACAGAGCCCAGACAATCGTGGTCATGAGCGCCAGCGCCCCAATCAACAGGCCCGTGTGAAGACCGAGCGCCTGGCTCACCCACCCGCCCGCAGCGGCCCCGAGCGGAATCGTGCCGTACGAGATCATCCGGTAGCCCGCCGTCATCCGCCCCAGTAGGGGTGCGGGTGTCACCGTCTGCCGGACAGAGATCGCCACAACGCTCGACAGCGTCGCACCAAAATCCATCGCGCCAAACGTCATCACCAATAACGGGACCGTCCACCCGGTGCCCGACGGGGCGAGCGGCACCAGCGGTGCCGCCAAGGATTCCAGCATCACGACGCCCAGAAAGGTCGCACCGAGCCCGAACCGCCGCACGGCTTTGTCCGCCAGCAGGGCTCCAAGAAAGGCTCCCCCCGTCCCCCCTGCGAGGGTCACCCCCAGGAGGATCGGGGAGAGATGAAGATGGCGGACGGCATAAAGCAGGTACACCGTCAGCATCCATTCGTTGAACAGGTTATAGCATGCCGACACGGGGACCAGGGAACGCAAGTACGGATTAGTCCAGATGAGTTGCGCGCCTTGAAGAAATTGCGTCCACGGGCGTTCGACCGTGACGGTCGGCGTGAAACCTTCGGTGCGCATGGCGCTCAACGTCACGACAGAAATGAGCAAGGAGACGGCCGTGAGCCCCAGCGCGACGGGCGCGGTCACTGCTTGGACCAAGGCACCGGCCAGGGCCGGACCGCCCAGTTGCGCCCCGGTGGTGGTCGCTTGGAGGCGGGTATTGGCCCGCATCAGGCCGTCGGCTCCCACTAGTCCAGGCACATAAGCCTGAAACGCCAGTTCGAAGACGACAGTTCCCACCCCGAACAGAAAGACCAGTGCCCACAGGATCGGCAAGGACAGGCGGCCACTCACCGCCAGCGCCACGATGCCGCCCAACACGAGCGCACGGCCTCCATCGGCGACGATGAGAAGCGGACGGCGTCGATGACGGTCTACGGCCATCCCGACGAACAGGCTTAATACCAAGAATGGTAGCCATTGCAGCGCGTTCAGGACACCGACCGCACCCGCAGAGGCATGGAGCCGCAGAATGGCGGTGAGCGGGAGCGCGAGGGCAGGGATCTGGGTTCCGAGGGCGGCCAAACCCTGTCCCACCCACAGCAGTTGAAAGTCCCGATGCACTTGGCGGTCAAGCCCCATCGAACGAACCCTTCCTGCCGCCCCCATGGACCGGACGAATTTCGCGCAGGGCCTTCGCCAGTCGATTGATAAACCGCGGCAACAGCCACCCATCGCCATCATGATGGGGGTTCAGTTCGGTAATAACCACGCCCACGACCGGACAGCCATGGACAAACGCCCGAAGACAGGCCACCGCTTGATCGAGGCTGAGTCCCCCCTGAAAATGAGGATAGTTGCCCAAGGGGGCGTCGCCGCTATCGATGACATCCACGTCGAAGTGAACGAGCACCGGTCGGTCACCCATGACGGCGGCGGCCCGCCGTGCCGCCGCCGTGGGGTCGTCCAGAATCCGGGTCACGGACCAATGCCGGACAGGATGGGTCCCAAGCCACCCCGCCTCCGCGGGGGTCAACTCCTGCGGATGATAACCAAAGTACAGGATGTCCTCGGCGCCCAATAGGGGGAAGCGCGGACCGATCCGAGACACCGGCGTATCGACCAGTCCCAGGAGATGCGCGCTGACCATGGTGTCGAGAATTCCGGATTCGGTATCACCGGGCGTGCTCAAGTCCACATCGCCATCGAGGTACACCACGCCCAGATTTGGCCATCGCGAGAGAAGGCCCGCGACGACCCCCAGTGTGATTGTGCAGTCCCCGCCGAGGACCAGCAGGCAATCGTCGCCGGTCACCACGTCTGCCACGCGCTCCGCCACCCGCCGATTGATCTGCGCGACCCGACCGCCATCGCGATAGGGGCGGCCCACCCCCTGCGGACGATAAGGGGTGCGGGGCAAATCCCCGGCATCGGTCACGGGACTCACCGCGCGTAACCGGTCCACGAGGCCTGCCGCACGCAGACGGTGGGGGGCCTGGTCCATGCCGGCATGGTGCGTGCCGGCCGACGTGGGCACCCCCAAGACTATCCAAGATGCCATGCATTCGCCCTCCTTGAACGGGATTTTGTTCCGAGGGGCTTCCCTCGGTGTTTCTCTCCAGGCCACTGTACGGTCCCGACACCCCGCCAACCAGTGACGGAAAGGTCACGATCCGCTAGAATACCGCCATGAAGAGGATCGCCGCCATTGTCATGCATGGCATCAGTGAGTTTAACCTCGGGGTGGTGTGTGAGGTTTTTGGAGTCCCACCCAAAGGGTTTGACGGTCCCTGGTATGAGCTTGCCTTGTGCTCCATAGACGGAGCGTCCGTGCGCACTCAGGGCGGATTAACGCTGGCCATCCCGCAGGACCTCGCCGCCACCGCCATGGCCGACACGGTGCTGGTGCCGGACTGGCCCGCCGACACACGGCAGGCTGTCCCCGAGGCCCTCATCCGGACATTGCAGGCGGCCCATGCGCGGGGGGTCCGACTCGTCTCCTTCTGTACGGGCGCCTTCGTCCTGGCAGCGGCTGGGCTACTCGACGGGCGCCGCGCGACCACGCATTGGCTGTGGAGTGACCGATTCGCCCGCCAATATCCGCAGATTGCGGTGGACCCACAGGCCCTGTACGTCGATGGCGGGCAGATTATGACGGGGGCGGGAACGGCGGCAGCCATCGACCTGGCTCTTCACGTCGTGCGGCAGGATTATGGGGCCGACGTGGCGAACCGGGTATCGCGCTACCTCGTCGCGGCGCCCCACCGCGATGGAGGCCAAGCCCAATTCATCGATGTCCCCGTGCCGGCGGTCCACGACGACGTGAGGCTGGCTTCCCTGTTGTCTTGGATCGTCGAACACCTCACCGACCCCATCTCCGTGGAGGGGTTGGCCACCCGCGCCGCCGTAAGTCCCCGAACATTTTTGCGCCGGTTTCGGGCAGTCACCGGCACCACCCCCTATCAATGGGTGCTGCGGCAACGGATCGCCCGCGCGCAACAATTACTCGAACGGACGAGCGAATCCGTGGAACGAATCGCCGAGCTCTGCGGGTTCGGTTCTGCCGCCAGTCTCCGGACGCACTTTCGGGACACCGTAGGCACCGCACCGTTAACGTATCGCCGGGCCTTCCGCCATTCATCGTCGCCAAATCGGTAAGCAGGCGGGGAGGCCTCATGCATATTCGCCCCGTATGCCGCTCATCCGCCCTGTAAAGCTTTTCCCCGGTCAGTTATGGTACCCGTTAGTGGTGGTATAGCTCTTCATCAATGTCCACCCCTTGATCGTCCGTCGCAGATCCATCCATAATGAACCACGACCAATGAAAAGGGTGGAATTAATATGTCACGTCGCGCCAGTCACACCTCAGATCTTAAAGCCCTGCTTTTGGAAATCGCGGAATATGCCAACGATGGCAACTTGACTGTAAACCGAGCGATTCCCGAAATCTGGGCCAATAGCATGGACGCCGAGCAGCACTCCGCGACCCTGCTGGATGCCCAACAGAAACTGACCGAGGCGTTAAAGATGGTGATGCACGTGCATCAGGCGCTATTCCTATCCGACCCGGACGCCGGACACGACGAGTTCATCGGTCATTTAAGCCGGCCCACGAACCCACGCTCCAATGGGTAGGAAACGAGGACATCCTTTACTCGTCTTTGAGGGCTTTGCGGATAAGCGTATCGATCCTCTCAACTTGCGTTTGGACGTGTAGCAACGTCTCACCTGCTTTTTCGGCAGCCATAAGGCACATTTTAGCTAGTTCGCTAAGAGGTGAGCCGAAAGACTCAGCCAGCATTTTTCTGCCCCACATGACCTCAACGACCGAAACTGGACGGATCGCTTTCCGCATAGTGATGAGCAACTCCTTAATGCGTCGAATATCCCCGGGGTCAAGCCCTGCCGTGAATAGCTCGTCAAAAAACTTTTGCTTATCCTCCAACCATGATCTCATGGTAGAGTTAACGATCTGGCCGTCGACGTCTGTCTCATCTCCCGCCAGCATCAACATGGTATGTGCATGGTGTAACACAAGGTCAGCAAGTTCCGTGAATCGTGCCTTGCGATTGTTCGCTTCGTGCATTTGTGGCTCAAGCAGTTGTCTCTGATTAAAGCGTTGTTCCGCCTCCATTAAGGCGATCTGCCTTTCCATGAGGTCTGCTTGTTTCTCTTGAATCGACGCTTGCTGTTTTTGGACTTTGCCAGATTCCTTGGCGTAGTACACGGCACCACCAGTTAGGGCGATGAATGCGATAACATTTGCCCCGCCAACGATATCCAACCAATTCCACCCAGTATGCATTTTTCACCATCAACTCTCGTGTACTTTTGGTATTGCAAGATGTCCCGCAGGGATTAAAACGATTTTTCACTACCTAAGGTCTCACGGTCGCCATCGATGCCGTTGCTCCAACAACCAGAAACAAATCGCGGCCGTCCGCTCGGCCGCCTGCGGATCCCGCCGTACTCCAATGCCGACAAACAGCGCTTCGATGGCCACCATCACTATCCACACCGCTTCGACCTCTGCGGCGACTAAACCGACGACCTCACCGTAAGCATCCACCATCGCCCGAACGGCCGGAAACCACTGATTTCTCCACGCAGCGTCTGTGAATTGCGCCGCAAGGAGGCCGGCGGCACAGTAACACACATCGAAGATGCGGAAATTCGTCTCTCAAAGGTCAAAATCGACCCAACCAGCGAACATGTCATCCTGGAACAGCATGTTTCCAATGTGAGCGTCGCGATGAATGAGTTGTCGGGGCAACCCTTGCAAGTCCCACAGCGCATCCTCATGCGCCAGTAGTTGTTCCTTGAGCACCATGAGTAGCGGGCTTCCCGCATGGGCTAGCGCGGGAACGACCGAATCGATGATTGCTTCAGGCAGCTTTCCCACGGGGACATCGGTCTTTCCGACCATGGTTGCCAGTCCCCGGTGTAAGACGCCGATCTGACGGCCGAGAACCGCGGACCGCGACAAGGCAGCGTCCAAAGCCAATGGCTCTCCGCCAACATGGGAGTACAGACACAAGGCACGGTCCGTATCGACTGGCCAAATGTGCAACAGGCGCTCGACAGGCACGCCAAACGTCCCAAGCGACTCCAACACCTGCTGTTCATCGACGAGGTGCGACCGGTGTTGCCTCACCTTCAGCACGTACATCCCCGATACGAGTTGTGCTTGCCCGACGCCGGGCCGAATTCCGGCGAGCTGCGTCACAGATTGGCCCGTATAGTGCGTAATCATGCGGGACAACTCAGGTAGGGAATACACGCCTTCCAAACTCAACACCTCGCCTTTCCTCGCGGAAACCTCAAGAGTTCCCGTCGGATATTCGCCCCGCCGTCATTGCCTTGGCTTCGTCAATCGTTACCTCTCGCTAAAGAGTTTGACCAACCACGTCGTGTAGGGAAGGTCAAATCCCGTCCGTTCATGAAGCATGAAATTAACCGATTTGCCCTTTGCTTCCCATATGCTGACTAGTCTGTCTGACAACGATACGAAATCCAAGTAATCCACCAGGGCGGTTTTTTGATTGAACTCATACGCCAAGTAGGCATAACGAAATATGGCCAGCATACTGAGCATGATCGCGCGGTGTGCGACGTCGGATCTTTCCGGTTTGAGCCCTCGATGAACGTACATATGCCGGGAGTGGAACACGCCGTCCGCATCCAAGGTTTCCAGTACTTCTTTGCCTAATAACGCACCCAAGCGTCTCCCGTTGCTTTCATACTTGTCGTTGGATTGGGTCAATAACATTTCTATCGCGGTAACAGCGCCAAGCAATTGGGAGGAACCTTCGATGGACATGATGGCGTCGGCCAGACGAATGACTGCTTGTGTCAAAACTTTCTTCAAGGATGAGGACACAGGAACCCGCTGTTCAGTGATTATTGGTGCCAACAGGCTGTATGGCTGCTGGTGAAATATAGCTTCCACGTCATGACGAGATACGTGGATTACGTCTTTCGGGATCCTGATATCGTAATTCCAGCTACCCACGTCCCCCGATGAATAGGTCAAGTCAGGACCGTTGAAATTTATCGACAGTAGGTGACGGGACGGACCGGTATGTACTTGCTCCTCCAGGCAACATGTCTTGCCGTTGAGACTGGAAGCCAAAAATACCACCGTGAGAAGCGCCGCCAACCCACGAGCTCTATCAGACGATAGGCTTCTTACAGAATCCTCAGAGCTCAAGTGGCCTTTAGGCATTGACCCCCTACGCCTTATAGCCAAGTGAGAGTGGAAGTTTGTGTGTAGCGGCAGCCTGTAATTCACTACAAACGGCAGATCTGATTTGCTGTCTGTCTTCCTATCGGGGTCGATTTGCTCCAGCAAGACATCGGCTTGCTCTTTTGAGACTATTGTCGCATCTCCAAAAATGGGCGTTTCAAGCGAATCGAGAGGGCCCGTGATGGACAACCCTGTCAAGGGATAAAAAACCCACCATTCGTTTGATGCATTCGTCTTCAGAATTTCATTACCGTCAAACATTAGCGCTCCTCTTAGGCCTGTAAGCCCTGGTGTCACCCGGGCGTTAAATAGGGCACCTGCTATGCCCGATGGTGATACGACGAGCTTGCGTGTTATAATTCGGCACTCCATCACAGGGTTCCTTTGTTGTCCCGTCCTCCGGTGCCAGTTTTTGACCATGAGTGTCGGGTTAGCAGCGGCTGAGGGCTCTCTGGCCAGTAGACAGGTTCCCCATCAGAGAGCTTCTTCGGGGATATGATTCACATAGCTAATCATGCACTATCCGGCCCGTATGCGCATCAAGGATTGCTACCCTCGGATTCGTGAGGTCGTCCAAGCCGTGCGCCTCCCCAGCACAGCAGAAGCTGGCTACCCGATTTTTCCATGTTGCGGGCTTTCTCACTTCCCTTTGGTTCCAAAGCACCAGTCGTTGGCCATGCTAAGTAAAACCGAAGAGAAGAACACCGGAATTCCCCGCGCCGCAAAATCAGGCGAAAACATCGCCGCGTTCCGGAGAATTCTGTACGACATTGTCGTTAGCATCGGTTCCTCTTTCCCGTGCTTCCAAGCTTGCGTTTACTTTGACACTCATGCCCCATTTAGCCATTTCGCTTTAGGGATCCCGTGCGCATCGCATAGCGCTCGGCCACCATGAAAATAGCGAGCCCAATGGGGATAAGAATCAAGCCCGACGCCAACAACCCTGCCGACACGCCAAGCAGTGAATGTAACGGAGCCCCAGACAACACGGCTCGCCGCACCGCCCGTAAGGTGTACGTAGCCGGCGAGAGCACCGCCGCCCAGCGAATCCAATGAGGTAACGCAGAAATGGGGTAATAAACACCGGACACCAAAAGCAGCACGCCCTGAATCACTTGGGTCGCTTGAGCGCCCCGTTCGGTCGATAACAGGGGGAGTACCGCCGCCATTAAGCCAAGACCAATAAACGGCACAGAGGAGACCAAGAGAACCAAGGCAGCGCCAGGAAGATCGGCTCCCTTGAGGCTCACGTGAAAGAACAAAGCCACCCCGACCAAAACCACCAGGGTCCGCACCATGCCATAGAGGACCGCCCAGATACAGACGCCGAGAAGATATGTCAGGCGTCGGATGGGGGCCATGAAGCTATACTCGATGGTTCCTTCCCAACGCTCCCACTGCACCGAGTTGGATACCTCCTGAAACAAAATCGAGAGAAAGTTCCACAAGAGCGCTCCAATGGCGAGGTAGATGACCATGCGGTTTCGCGTCGGCCCGGCTGGCATGGTGAAACCAATGAGTCCAATGGTGAGGGTGTTAATCACGTTATAAAACCCAAACACCAATTCCCACCCTAGGTAGCGACGAATCAGGTGGAAGTTGCGGCGAACCAATGACCAAATCGCACGGCCTTCGCCGACCATGACTGACATAAAAAGTGCCTCCTCCGCTTCTTACTCGGCTTCCTCTTCCAACGTTTCTCCAATGAGCGCAAAGAATGCCGCTTCCAATGTCCCCCCATAACCCGCTTTCAAAGCTTGGGGCGTATCCAGCGCTTCGAAACGGCCGCGATTGATAATCGCGACGCGGTCGCAGAGGCGTTCCGCCTCTTCCATATCATGGGTGCAAATGACAATGGTGGCGTCGTGCGTCTCTCGAACCTCCAACACAAATTGCTGGACTTCCCGTTTAGATTTGGGATCCAACCCTGTCGTGGGTTCGTCTAGCAACATTAATGTGGGTGACGTCAACAAGGCCCGTGCGATGGCTACCTTTTGCTGCTGTCCTCGGGATAGCTGTTCCAAGGGAACTTTCAGCTTTTTTAACGGAAGCCCCAGCCGCGTGAGGATTTGACGGGCTTCTTTCTGAGCATCGCGGTTGGGCACGCCATAGAGTCCGGTGGCGTAGGCCAAGTTTTCTTCCGCCGTCAATTTCTTAAAGAAACTCGCTTCGACCGACACCCGGTTGATCAGTCGACGGACGCGAAGCTGATGTTTCACCACATCGAAGCCAAATACTTCGACCCGCCCTGCGTCCGGTAACAACAAAGTGGCCATCATGCGAATCAGGGTGGACTTGCCTGATCCGTTTGGCCCCAAGATGCCAAGAATTTCACCCCGCGGTACGTCTACGGAAATACCGGATACCGCGTCGACTTGGTGCCACTGACGCTCGCCAGCTTCCCGCTCCCGGAACGCCTTTCGCACCTCGACGACCGACAATGCGGGGACGTCCGGGTCTATGCCGGGATCACATCCCAAGACCATGGGAATACCTCCTAAATTCAGTGCAAGTGAATGATGCGTAAATTGGCGGGAGGGCACAAAAAGGCGCCGACGGAGCCCGCCGACGCTTGAGGAATGATTGAAGCTAAGCGTTCGGAGGGGAATCCCATGTGACAGCACCAACCCATCGCATCCGGATGTTGACCATGACGGGATCCCCCTTTCAAATAATTGCGAGGCGATTATAACAAAGCCCAAGACCGAAAAGCAAGAAAAATTTGGAGCAAACTCCACCGTCGAACGTTCCGGGGACAGCGAGGGGTTCGCCCCACGCCTATCCCCAAAGGAATGGACGCCATCGTGATGCCCGCAAAGAAAGCCTCGTTTCCGAGGCTTTCTGGCTAAGCTTCTTCTAGCATGTCATCCGGAAAGTCCGCGTTCGTGTACACGTTTTGGATGTCGTCGTGGTCTTCCAAAAGGTCAATGAGTTCCATTAGCTGCTCAGCCTCACGTCCGGAAACGGCCACCGTCGTCTTTGGCAATCGCACCAACTCGGCCTCCTCAACATGGATGCCTTTGTCTTCAAATGCTTGCCGAACTTGATCCAATAGTTCCGGTTCCGTAAGCACTACCAATTCTCCGTTGTCCTCCGAGAGATCGTCAGCTCCCGCCTCGATGGCTTGATCCAACAAGTCCTCCTCGCCTAAGTCAGTCGGCCCCAACACAATGCGACCCTTGGGCTCAAACATCCAGGCCACGCATCCTGTTTCGCCAAGCGATCCCCCGTGCCGGGAAAAGATATGCCGGACTTCTCCCGCCGTACGATTGCGATTATCGGTCAGAATCTCCATGTAGACGGCCGTGCCTCCAGGACCATAGCCCTCGTAGATGGCTTCTTCGTAGCTGACTCCGGCCTCTTGACCGGTAGCCCTCCGAATCGCCCGTTCAATATTCGCGGCGGGAAGATTATTGGCCTTCGCCTTGTCAATGGCAATGCGAAGCTTGAAATTGGTATCGGGATTTCCGCCGCCCCGCTTCGCCGCTGCCATAATTTCCTTGGTTAGTCGGGAAAACACGTTCCCTTTCACCGCGTCCATCTTGGCCTTTTTACGCTTAATGTTCGCCCATTTTGAGTGCCCCGACATGAGAACGCCCCCTTTTAGGAAAATCGTCCGGTGATGGGCATGCGACGGTCGCGCCCGAATGCCCGGGGGGTGACCTTAATGCCCACCGGCGCCTGTCGCCGCTTATACTCGTTCCGGTTGACCAGCCGAACGGCCAACCGGACCATGTCGCTATCCAATCCCATCCGCACCAATTGCTCTGGGGTCATATCATTCTCGATATACCCTTTCAGTATCTGATCTAATATATCATATGGCGGCAAGCTATCCTCATCCTTTTGATCGGGCCGCAACTCCGCCGACGGCGGCTTAATGAGCACATTGGCAGGAATCTGATCCCGCCCTGCCCTCTCATTCACAAAATGGGCCAGTCTAAACACTTCCGTCTTCAGAACATCTTTGAGAACCGAAAAGCCACCCGCCATGTCACCATAAAGGGTACTGTACCCCGTCGCCATTTCACTTTTGTTGCCAGTGGTCAGGACCAACCAGCCAAATTTGTTAGACAGTGCCATCAAGAGCGTGCCACGAATCCGCGCCTGCAAATTCTCCTCGGTCAAGTCGACGGGCCGCTTCGCAAAATGGGGCGCCAACTCCGTCTCAAACTGGGCCATGATCCTTTTTATGGGGATTTCACGCCAATCGATGCCCAGATTTTTAGCCAATTGCTGGGCATCGCGCTGACTCTCACTGGAGGTAATCACCGAGGGCATAAACACCCCGTGGACACGCTTAAACCCGAGCGCATCGACCGCAATGACCGCCGTTAAAGCCGAGTCGATCCCCCCGGAGAGACCAACCACCACATCCCCGAATCCATTCTTCTCGACGTAGTCATGAAGTCCCATGACCAACGCTTGATACAGCGAGGGAACCGTGTCCGGTAAAGCTTCAATTCGACCCGCATCTGACAGAGTGGTTAAGGCTTCCGGTACGGGCATGGGAACAATGACCGGCGGGCGGGCATCTGGTTCGAGTTCCCCGAGCCGCCAACGCGGGTCAATCCACCGACGATGGGCGCTTGGCGTGCGCTCCAGGTCGAGCGTCACGACATCCTCGGCAAACGATCGAGCTCGCGTTAATACGCCACCGTCGGGGCCGAAGATGGTGCTTTGCCCATCAAACACTAGCTCGTCTTGCGCTCCCACCAAGTTGTTCCAAACTAAATACGCGGCCGCGTCATCGGCGCGGGTCGCCAACATTTCTTGACGCATTTGGCTTTTACCCCGAGAAAATGGCGAGGCACTGATGTTAATTAAGAGGTTGGCCCCCCGGCGCGCCTGGGTCAAATAAGGGCCATCGGGATACCACAAATCCTCGCAAATCGAAATGCCCAGGGTCCAGTCTCCCCACGTCAGCACCTCGCCGCCCTCACCTGGGGTAAAATAGCGGGCTTCATCAAAGACTCCATAATTAGGCAAGTGTTGCTTTGGCACCCGGATTAAGGTGCGACCATCCGCCATGACCGCCGCCACATTTAAAAGTCCACGATGCTCGATGGCATAACCGGCGACCACCATGAGTCCCTGACTGGCTTTCTCAAGCGCCTTGGCTGCATCCTCCATCGCGGTCACAAAACTGGGACGAAACAAGAGGTCCTCAGGTGGGTAGCCGCCCAGACTCATTTCGGGGAAGGTGACGATGTCCACGCCGTCTCGGCGGGCATTCTCAATGAAATCCAGCATCCGGGCCAAGTTCCCCGACACATCGCCGACCACGCTATTGAACTGTACCATGCGAATACGCATAGAATCTCCCTTTCAATCACCGGTCGTGGCCCTCGTTCCCGGCGTGCTTAAGATTTCCTAGCCGGACGAAAGCTCTGACCTAGGGGCCGGTTTCATCCCCTAACGTCTGCCAGGAGGACGCATCCCATACCGAGTGGGAACGCTCGCGGCGATCCTTTGAGGCACCCTCCCCTATTTTCCGTTGACCAACACGCCCTGCAATCTAGACCAGATCCGATCCCTGATGCACAGCTTAACCGTTAGAAATGGCACGGCGCTCGGTCACGCCGGCCAGTTCTGCTTGGCTCGCGCGGTCCCACAACTCCGCCTGTCGTTTCAGATACATGACGGCGTCCTTAAACTCCTGGTCCCAGAAACTCCCCCGTGGATTGATCAGCACCCTGGGATAATAGGCAATTAAGAGGGCAAGCCGCGGTCGGCGCTCCAATCCACGGCGCCAAAACTGCTCCGCCTCACGAACCTTGCCTAATTTAAACAGCGCTAACCCGGCTGAATAATAGTCTTCCGGAACGTACTCGGCGGCTTCCAGGAAGGCATGCACGGCATCTTCCAGCCGATCGATGCGATACAGCACCTGAGCTAGCAAATCAAGAGCCTGGCCCTCCATCCCGGTGACGTCCCAGGCCACAATTTCCTCCAAGGGCGGCTGAGCCAACGCCCAAGCCTGCTGTTCCACATACGTTAGCGAAAGATAGTAAAGCGCGCGCAAATAGGGCCGGATATTGATATCCTCCCATCCCGTATGCCGCTTCGTTCGAGGGAGGTCACGTTCCGCTTGGGCGGTCGCCATCTCACAGAGTTCGCGGGCTTGCTCCACGTCCCCCGCCCTCAGATATAATGCGGCCATGCCGGTCAAGGCATCCGCGTGCAAGGGGTCCACCTCCAACGCCTTGCGAAAATGCCTCTCGGCGTCCGCCCATTCCTGAACGTCCATCGAAGCCCAACCTTTTTGTCCTTCGTCCAGTGGCGACATCGACAACCCCTCTATAAATTAGACTATTGGATCCGAAAATAACGGCGTTTCCCGACCTTTATCCACGACCCTGATTCCAAGTGTAAGATTTGATTCATTTCCACCCGTTGGCCATCCACGGTCACCGCACCCTGCTGTAAGAGTCTGCGAGCTTCCTGGCGGCTTGGCATGCCCGGGAGATCGGCTACCAATTCTAAGGCCGAAATCGCCTTAAACCCGTCCTGAAAGGGGATCAGGGGCGCATCCTCAGGAACTTCCCGATTCCGGAATGTCCGGTTGAAGCTCTCGTCAGCCTCCTGGGCGGCTTCCTCGCCCCAAAATCGGCGTACAATCCGTTGACCCAATTGCGCCTTCAAATCACGTGGATTGGCGCCTTGTTCAATCGCGGCCCGGAGAGTTTTGGGATTCTCACCGAAGAGTAACTGGTACCAGCGTACCATCAGGTCATCAGGGATCGACATCACTTTGCCAAAAATTTCGCCGGGAGGTTCCTCGATTCCGACATAGTTGCCGAGGCTCTTCGACATTTTCCGAATCCCATCGGTTCCCTCAAGAAGCGGCATAAAAATTCCCACTTCCGGCTCAAATCCATAGGCTTCCTGAATCTGCCGAGCGGTCAAAATGTTAAAACGCTGGTCTGTACCCCCTAACTCCACATCCGCTCTTAATGCGACGGAGTCATAGGCCTGCATCAAAGGATACAAGAGCTCGTGCAAGTGAATGGGCAAGTGAGAAGAAAAGCGTTCGTGAAAGTCATCGCGTTCCAAAATCCGGGCCAAGGTCACTCGGCTCATCAGTTCAATCAATTGGGCGAGGTCAAGGGGCGCCAGCCACTCACTGTTGTACCGTAGCTCTAAGCGATCCGCATCTAGGACTTTTCCCGCTTGCGCCACGTAAGTTCTTGCGAAGGACTCCACATCCTCTTTGGAAAGCTGACGCCGCGTTTCCGACCGCCCCGAGGGATCCCCGATGCGCCCCGTCATGTCGCCAATGAGAAAGACCACTTGGTGTCCCAACTCCTGGAATTGACGGAGCTTCTCCAAAACCACCGTGTGTCCCAGATGAATATCCGGTGCCGTGGGGTCTACCCCCAATTTGACGGTAAGCGGCTGACCTGTCTCCTTGGAATGCCTGAGCTTTTGTTCCAAGCCTTCACGGCTTACCACGTCATCCGCCCCGTTTAGGAGCCACTCCAGATCACGCTCAATGTCCGTCACAATTGTCCTCCCCTACATCTTTCGAGAGTATAGCACAGCATTTTTAGAATCCAAACGGTTAGTTGAGCTCTTCCAACTGAGCCACGGTGACCCCGTCTCCCCCTTCACCCGCACCGCCCAGCCGATAAGCGAAGACGCGGGGGTCGCGGCGGAGATGCTCGGTGACCACTCGGCGCAAAACCCCGGTCCCTTTGCCATGGATAATCCGGACAAAGGGAGCCCCCGCCAGCACAGCGTCATCTAAGTACTTATCGAGCGTTTCTAACGCGTCTTCCCCTGTCATGCCTCTCAGATCGAGCTCTAAGCCCATGGTTTCGCTTTTCTTCCGCCCCAACTCCCGATGGCTGTTGTCGATTCGCGGATGGGGATCGTCACGCGCATCCTCGATGCGCTCCAGCTCGTCAAGCGCGAGCTTCAACTTGAGGGATCCCACCGCCACCGTAGCTGTCCGCCCTTTCAAGGCAATGATGGTGCCCACGTCGGGGAATCCGGCCACCCGAACCCGGTCGCCGACCGCGTCGGGCGGGGTACCGGCTCTCTGTTGGCGACGAGCCAGACTCCGTGGCACTTTGGCTAAGCCACGATATTGCTCGCGCAAAGCTTCGACCGCCCGGGCCCGTTCCTTTCCTTCCTCGTTTCGCACTCGTTCCAAGGCTTGGTTGAACTTGTCCGTTAGGGTGTCGAGTTCCCGCTGCCAAGCCCTCTCCGCCCGTTCGCGGTCCCGCTCCAATCGCTCGTTCAACACCCGCTCCCGCTCGTCCAAGGCCCGCTGGCGGGTATCCATTTCGAGCATCCGTGAACGCAGGGACGCCTCTTCCTCTCTGAGCTTTCGTTGTAGTTGATTAATCTCCAGTATGGCATCCTGCAAGGTGATGGCATCGCCGTCTAACAACTGTTCGGCGCGATCTACCAACTCCCCGGGAAATCCCAATCGTCGGGCAATATAGAGGGCGTGGGAACTTCCCGGCGATCCCAACACCAGGTGATAAGTCGGCGCGAGGGTTTCACGATCAAATTCCACCAAGGCATTCTGGATGCGTGGATCCTTAAGGCCCAAGAGCTTCAAGCGACTATAATGGGTACTCACAATAACCGGGGAGCGTCGCGACACCAAGTGCTCAATCATCGCTTCCGCTAATGCGGCCCCTTCCTCGGGATCTGTCCCGGCGCCAATCTCATCAATGAGCGACAGCGTATCCGGGCCGGCTTCCCGCATCATGGGGCCAAGGCGCACCAAGTGACTAGAAAAGGTGGACAGGTTTTGAGTGAGGCTCTGCTCATCACCGATATCGGCAAATATCTGGCGATATCGGGGGATAGTGGTCCCATCCTCGGCTGGTACCATAAATCCCGAGAGCGCCAACAGTACGATGAGCCCGGTGGCTTTAAGCGCCACCGTTTTCCCTCCCGTATTGGGACCCGTGATGATAATCGCTGGTCGTTCGTCGGACAAGCGAAGCGACATCGGTATTGCACTCTCCAAGAGGGGATGGCGTCCGCTCTCAATGATTAGTTTGTCCCCACCTAGGTGCGGGAGAACGCCCTCAACGGCAACGCCATATCGGGCCGCCGCCATATGGCGGTCGAACCAGGCAAGATGTAGATGGATGGCGTGTAAGGTTGTTGAGACCGTCGCCGCCGCTTTCGTCAGCGAGGCCAAAATGCGCTCGATTTCCCGTGCTTCATCCTGACGCGCCGCCGTTAGCCGATTCTGCCGTTCAACGACTTGAAGCGGTTCCACAAACACGGTTTGGCCGCTTCCCGACTGGTCATGCACAATTCCCGGGATCGAATGTCGAAACTCATTTCGGACAGGCACCACTCGGCGCCCAAATCGCACCGTGACAATCCCATCTTGAAGATATTTGGACCATTCGGCACTCCGAAGAACGCGCTCGAAGACTTCGTCAATTTCCCGCTCTAACTGACGGATGCGACGCCGGATGTCGGCCAGTTCAGGGGATGCATGATCGCGAACTTGACCATCTTGGTCAATGGCCTGATCTAATTGCGAGATGAGACCGTGAGGCAGCACCTGGCCTCCTATACGAGCGGACAGCTGGGGAAATTTGTCGTGGTCGGCCGCCTCAAAGAGCCGCGTATAAACCGTTAGGGTGCGACGAAGTGCCACGAAGTCAGCCAGCGACAGCACCCCGCCTTTATCCACCTCTTCGAGCATGGTATCCAGAGGCTCCGCCCCGTGTGCCGTGGGAAGCCCAGAATCTAGCCACAACAGGGTCTCTCGCACCGCATCTTGAGTCTCTCTCAACCAAACCGCATCCGTGCTAAGAGTAGACTCGAGCACCAACCGCTTGCCCATAGCCGTATCGGCAAATCGGGCAATGCGGCCCAAAACTGTCCTCCACTCCAACACCGTCCAGGTGTCGGGTAATTGTGTTTTGCTCATACGGTCCCGCCTTCATAAAAACACAGGCCAGACGTGCCGGCCTGTGTTCCGGTTGCTTCATATTATACCAGGTTCTCCACTCGCCTTAGCCGCGAAGGCTACTTCGCGTCCTTGACCTCACGTTTCGACCGCCATTGTTGCTGCATGGCCGTGACCAGTTCTTGATGCTGCTCTTGCAGCTCAAAGAACTCCTCGGCAATGTTGAGGGCGGTCAGAACGGCTAATCGATTCAAGCTGACCCGAGGATTTTTTGAGGCCAGTACACGAATCCGATTGTCCACGTGATATGCGAGCGCCTGCACGACGTCCTCCGGTAAATCGCCGACCAATGGATAGTCCTCGCCATAAATGGTCACGGTCGTCCGAATCTGTTCACCCACAACAGTCGCCCCTTTGTGTCCAGTTTTTTACCTCTTCTCGACACACGGGCA
>DAHWKG010000053.1:0-2069 GCA_027343765.1 Sulfobacillus sp. | reverse complement strand
CAGGGGGCGGATGGGGCCGTGCCCCGACACCCCGACCGTGGCGCTGAAGCTCGAATGTCCGAAGGCGGCACCCAAGAGAATCATGAGCAGCACGGGAAACATCAAATCCCAAAACAACCCACGTTCCGCATGTCGCGAAGGCAAAAATCGGGTATTTTCCTTTACATACGCAGAATATTGACGCAAAGGAGATGGGGTACGAACGTCGAATCTCCTGGTTATGATCAAAAAACCGATCGCGACGACTGTACCGACCCATCCCAATCCGACGTATTTCCCCCAGAGTGGCACCGCGTTCGCGGTGCGCCTCCTCGCCGATCGCGTCAACTGGCTGTCGGTCGTGGACACGATTATCCCTTGGGACCGCGCCCGCGCGCGGATTTCCCCCAGTGTGTTGGTGTTGATGCTCGTCATCAACGTCCTGTCCCATCGCAATCCGCTCTACGCCGTCGAACGGTGGGCGGCGACGATGCCGTTGACTCTCTTGTGGGGCGACACGATTCAGGCGTCCCAATTTAACGATGATGCGCTCGGACGGACGCTGGAAGATCTGGCGGACTATGGCCCACAACTCCTGGCAACGATCGGATTACGGATGCAAGTCGTGCACCCGACCCTGACAGACCTCCTACACTCCGATACCACCGCGTATTCCCTGATGGGGGACTATGCGCCATACGAATCGGGGCCCTCGGCCCCGATTACCCTCACCTGGGGGCACTCGAAAGACCACCGTCCGGATCTGAAACAAATTATGGCCGGCGTCACGATGGATGCCGAAGGCTGTGTGCTGGGCGGTCAAATGCTGTCCGGCAACACCTCAGATATCACGTGGAACCGCACATGGGTGGACCAATTGGATCAGGATTTCCCCCCGGAATTCTGGAAAGACAAGTGCTACATTGCCGACTCGGCGCTCTTTTCAGCGAATACCATCCAGTGCATCCGGACGACCGGCATGACGTGGCTCGGACGGCTGCCGGCCCGCTTTGCGCTGTGTGAGGAGTTAAAAGCGCGGGCGTGGGCGTCCGAGCGGGAGGCATGGACGCCTCTTGCATCGGTTGGGGACGCCCCCGGAACGGCTTCCGTGTACCATACCCAAACGTTTGACGTCACCTTCCTTGGGGAACCCGCACGGGCCTTTGTCTACCACTCGTCGGCACTCGACAAGAAAAAAGAGCACAGCCTGCAACGAGATCTCGCCAAAGAGCGGGCGCGCTATGACCGATGGAACAAGACATTAGCCCGCAAGACCTTTTCCACGGCCCAAGAGGCCGCACAAGCGGCCTCCCAACTCCTGGAATCTGCGGCGTCGAGGTGGCATACCGCGAAAGCCGAGGTGGCGGAGCAGATCCTCGTCGTACGCCGTCGTGGACGCCCCAAGGCCGAGACCGCCCCCGACACCATACAGGTCTATACCGTCACGCTGCGTGTGACGGATCCCACCGCGGAGGTCATGCAAGCCGAGCGCCAACGGCGGGCCACCTGGATTCTCCTCACCGATCGGATGACCCTCGATGCTCAGACTGCCCTGGATGACTACAAAGGCCAGCACCACAATGAACAGGGCTTTCGATGGACGAAATCCCCCATTCACTTGGGAGCCTTTTGGTTGGAAAAGCCGGAACGAGTCGCCGGCTTAGGCTATCTCTTGTTGCTGGCCTTACAGTTCGCCCGCTTAATGCGGGCGGTCGTGCGCGCCGCGTTACAAGACCAACCTCCGCTAGAGCTCCCCCATCGCCGGGTCACGCGACCCTCAGACACCGTGATCTTAGAGGTCCTCCACGAGTTGGATATGCAGCATCGGTCCGATGGCGGGCAATCGTGGTACCAATGGGCCGCTGTACGCCCTTACCAGCGCCGCATTCTCGAAGCTCTCCAGATCCCGATTGACTACGGATTTGTATGGGACGCCTCGGGATAGCTCCGTGCCCTAAAATAGTCGAATTTGATGTTGCTGACATGCGGAACATGGGCAGAAAGAATCCGGCCCCAATAATGCCTCCGATGCCGATTAGCACTAAACCCGGCACGTGCAGCGTTCCGTGGGAATTCGGGTTGGCGCCTCC
>DAHWKG010000205.1:0-24249 GCA_027343765.1 Sulfobacillus sp. | reverse complement strand
GAGAATGGCATAGCCCTGGGCTCCGAGATTTCGAGCGATTTCAAAACCGATGCCTTTGTTTGCGCCCGTGACGAGTGCTTTCATTGCGATCTCCCCTTTTTTACTGGATGTAAGCCAATCGCTACCGTGCATGGCTACCGCTCAGGGAACCATTCCCATGATGACCCGCCTTTCCTACTCACATCAAGATATCTTGATCGCGTCCTCCCAGTTTACACCAATCCATTTTGTAGAATACAAAAACCAGGAATCCGGCCTGACGCCCCCCCCGACGCCGCTGATTCGTATAGCGAAGTCACTGGTTCTGGCCGCCCCGGTTTTCGCCACGCACGGGCGATTGGTAATAGACGCTATGGAAGAAATGCGGTCGTGGCGGAGCGGGCCGTGTCAATCCAATCAATCAGTCCGCCCTGCAACAGCGTCAAGCCCGGGCGTGCCGCTTCCGTCAACTGTCCCGGGCTCCACCATGCGGCAAGCCACACAAACGCCACCCATTGAGCGCGGCTCTGCGGTGACAGTGCGTCCACGCTCTCCAGATAGACGTCCACAATCTCCTCCACCAAGGCAACCTCTGGAAGGCCACCGCAAAGGACCGCCAAGTCATAGGCCAGATGGCTCCAGGCCACCTCCGACCAATCAAACAACACGAGTTGGCGTGAAGCGCGCACACCGTTGGCTTGCCGGGACGAACCGGGCCGCTAACCGATCGACCACGTCCTGACTACCGGATTATCCTCGGCCCGCCCATCCGAACAGGCCATCAATCCCACCGCTTGTCCTCTTAGATTACGTAACATTTTCATCTCCTCATTTGGGTTCCTCTTATGACATGAAACTTACACGAAATGCATTCGATAATCCCGTGAGGATTCCCTCGGGATCAATGCCCGTGAGAGCCCTAAATCTCGAACCCTTCCGCCTCCAAATTAAAATAATGATAGGCTGTGCGACGATCCCGTAACCACGCCTCTAGCGGAATAATCCAGGCTCGGTATTTCATGAGGTCCCGTGCTTGATTAACAGGCACGAATTGAATAGCCGATATCTCCTCCGAGTCAAGTGCCCCGACGACACCGCCGTGAATGGTTGCTTCGTAGTACACCTGCAGATACTGACCCCATTGGCGAGTCCGATATTCGGTGATGAATGCCACGTTGCGCGTGTTGACGTCATATCCGGTTTCTTCTTTCGCTTCTCCAACAGCGGTGTGCACGAGTGGTTCGCTCATTTCAGATGATCCTTTGGGCAAGCACCAGCCATGCACATCCTTCACAAGCAATACCTTTCCATCTCAATAATAACGACTCCCGCCGCCAAGTTGTGTGACGAATGGACCATAGGGGCATCTACCTTTCCCGATTTACAGGTTTATCCCTATCCGCTTTCACTCTGGGTCATAGTTTAATACACATCGAGTCTACATCCATCTTGGACCGAGCCCGTCGCGATTGCTTGACGCTGCGAATAATGTACTATCCGGCCCAATAGTAGCCTATTCGCCCCCTAAGTTTTACCGAATGGGTGGCCGTTCACCCGAGCAAAACGCCCGGTTTCCCCCGGCGTCAGCTTAGAACTTTGTGACAGAGTGCAAACATCACCCGGCGTTTCATTACGCAGCTCAAAAGGGTGATACAGTATCGGTCTTTTTTCTCTTGTATCACCCTTTTTTCAAATGTACGATCTTTTTTCTAACTCACCACAACAACAGCTCACACCCTGGCTACTTCCCTATTCCACGGTCACGGACTTGGCGAGGTTGCGAGGCTGGTCGACATCCTGACCACAATAGACGGCGGTCCAGTAGGCCAGCATTTGGAGGGGAAGGGCCGCGAGGACGGGCGCCAACAGCGAATCTGGCACAGGAATGGGGATGAGATGATCGACCGGGAGTTGATGTCCTAGATCTCGGTCAACGATGGCCCACACTTCAGCCCCCCGGGCCTTCACCTCCAAGATATTGGAGAGGCTTTTTTCGGCCACATGCTTTTCCGTTACCACGGCCACGACGGGTGTGCCTTCCTCAATGAGAGCCAAGGTGCCATGCTTCAACTCACCAGCGGCATAGGCCTCCGCGTGGATGTAGGCAATCTCCTTGATTTTCAATTGCCCTTCCATGGCCAGCGCATAGTCGAGCCCGCGACCAATATAGAAGACATCCCGCTTCATGGAGAGGCGCTTTGCCATGTCCTCAATATGCTCCATCTCGGAAAGAATCTCGGATCCGATCTTCGGAAGCGCCAAGAGTCCATGCACCAAATCCGGCCGGGGCTTCCCATGCACCTCGGCGAGGGCAAGGGCCACGAGAGAAAGCACCAAAATCTGCGTGGTGTAGGCCTTGGTCGACGCCACCGCTACCTCTGGCCCCGCGTGGGTGTATGCCGCCGCATCACTTTCCCGTGCCAAGGTGGAACCCACCGTGTTCAAGATCGCATAGGTAGGAAGACCCTGTTGACGGGCCAGATGGATGCAAGCCAAGGTGTCGGCCGTCTCCCCCGATTGCGAAATCGCCATCACCAGCGTGCCGGGTTCCAAGACCGGATCCTGATACCGGAACTCGGATGCAATCGCCACATCCACAGGCACCCGCGCCAAGCGCTCCACGAGAGCCTTCCCCACAAGCCCGGCATGATAGGCGGTGCCAGCAGCCACCACTTGGATGCGACGAATCTTCTTCAAGGCCTCGAACGAGAGTCCCAGCTCTTCTACCACTACATGGTCATCTTCGATCCGCCCCAAAAGACAATCGCCCCAGACATCGGGTTGTTCCATAATCTCTTTCAACATGAAATGGGCATATCCGCCCCGTTCCGCCTGACGAATGTCCCAATCAATGGTGATTTCGTCCCGTTTGACAGTGTGGCCCTCCATATCGGTCACGGTCACCGATTGCGGTGTGACCACCGCCATGTCCCCGTTCTCCAGCGCCAAGGCGCGGCGGGTGGCCGCGAGAAAGGCACTGAAGTCCGATGCGACATAATTGGCATCCGTGCCGAGGCCAATGACCAGAGGACTTGAGCGTCTCACGGCGACAATCCGGTCAGGCTCCAGGGCGGAGATGGCTAAAAAGGCGTAGGCGCCGGACAATCGGCGCTCCGCTTGCCGAACCGCCCCCACCAAGTCCTGGGTTCCCCCGTATTCCTCCAGCAAATGGGGGATGACCTCGGTGTCGGTGTCCGACAGGAATCGGTGGCCCTTTTCCTCCAACTCCCGCTTTAACTCCTGGAAATTCTCGATAATCCCGTTATGCACCGTCGCAATGGTTCCGGTGCAATCGGTGTGCGGGTGGGCATTCGCATCCGTGGGGCGTCCGTGGGTGGCCCAACGGGTGTGGCCAATGCCACAAGGCACTCCCGTCGGCATGCCGCCAATGATCTGTCCCAACGCCTCCAATTTGCCTTGGGTCTTTTTGAGCGCAATCTGCCCATCATGAGCCAAGGCAATGCCCGCTGAATCATAACCCCGATATTCCAAACGCTTCAGGCCATCAAAAATAAACGGCAGCGCATCGCCTTCTCTGCCGACAAATCCCACGATACCGCACATGTGACTCGCCTCCATTAGGAAAGTGAGTCGGTCCCAGCCGCACGGTTTTGTGTCGTCCTTACGGCCGACCTTTGTCCGTGAGTTGACGGCTACTGGGTAGCCGGAGGTCACCCGCCGAAATTTCGAGATCCCTCTCCTCGTCACCCCCGCCGAGCGGGGGTCCGGCGCTCTATCAACACGCTCAGGCCTCAGCCGACTCCAAGGCTTGGCGAACTCCCGCTTCGAGCCGGTGAGCCCACTCGTTAATCGCCTGCACATCCCTCCCTTCCAGCATAATCCGCAGCAACGGTTCGGTGCCCGACAATCGAATTAACACGCGGCCCTCTTGCCCAAGCGCCGTCTCCGCGTCCCGCACCAATTCCTCGAGCCCGGGGATGGTGCGCCAGTCCTCGATTGTCGTTTCCAAGGGCACATTCCGTAAGATTTGGGGATAGCGCACCACGGGTGCGACCGCCTCCGCCAGCGTCAACCCCATCTCCTTTAGGGCAACCATGAGCGCCAACCCGGTGAGCACCCCGTCTCCGGTTTCCGTCCATTCTTTCAAAATGACGTGACCCGACTGTTCCCCGCCCAGCATGGCGCCCCGGGCACGGAGTTCCTGAGCCACAAAGCGGTCGCCTACGGGCGTTCTCAAGAGCTCAATATGTTGCTCTTCTAACGCCCGTTCCATGCCGAGATTGGTCATCACCGTGGCGACCACCTGATTCTTGGGAAGCTTTCCCTGGCTCTTCAGATATCGGGCCAACACATAGAGAATTTCATCCCCATCAACAATGCGGCCTTCCCCATCCACAGCAATCACCCGGTCGGCATCCCCATCAAAGGATAGTCCTAAATTGGCCTGGCGGCGCAATACCGCTTCCCGTACCTTCTCCGGGTGGGTGGCGCCACAGTTCACGTTGATAAGGTCGCCAAGCGGCTCGCCATGAATGACCTGGGTACGCAACCCCAGCGCCGTAAAAATCTCGGGAGCTGTTTGCCCGGACGCCCCGTGCCCCACATCCAAGACAACCGACCAGTCCGGCATGCGGCCAGCAAAAAGCTCCACCAGGCGGTTCCGGTAAAGGGACGGGGCAACCTCCTCATAGTGGAAAAGCCGCCCAATTCGTTCGGGGTCTGGATTCTTCCAGGCCTTTTGGCTGATGGTGTTTTCCACCGCCTCTTCGTCCGCCACCTCCCATTTGCGGCCAGCCCGATCCAAAAGCTTAATGCCGTTATACTGGGGAGGATTATGGGAGGCAGAGATCATCACCCCGGCATCGGCCTCCATGGCGCCAATTAAGTAGGCCAATGCCGGCGTTGGCACGACCCCCGCCAGCATCACCTCCACACCGGATTCCAAAAATCCGGCTGACAGGGCCGATTCCAGGAGAGGTCCTGACACCCGTGTGTCGCGGGCAATCAGCACCCGCGCCCGCTCGGGCAAAAATGCTGCCGCACCCTTGGCAATCTCAAAGGCCAAGGTGGCAGTTAGGGTGTGATTAGCGACGCCGCGAGCGCCGTCTGTGCCGAAAAGTGCCAAACTCTATCCCGCCTTTTCCCTTATGGTGTGTAGAACTACGGTATTAACTCCCCTTGACGATGGTGACGGTCACGGTAACGTTGCCGGACTTTACCAAACTCGTACTGGCTGGAAGTTGGACCGGCACCGACTCGGTGATGTTCTTGGTGGCCCCCGCGACATTCACCGGCACGGTGTATAGCTGCGTGAGACTGGCGAGACTGCTCTTACTCCCCGAGATGGTGACTGACGACGGATACACACTAATTTGCGAGACCGTGTAGCCCGATGCAGGCTTTCCCGTGAGGCGGGACACAACTGGCAGCACCTTCTCCGGCGGCTTCTTTTTCACCGTGGCGGTGACCGTCGCCGTCGGTGGGTTCACCTGTACCTTAGGCACGACCCGTCCAGCGGAGTTTACCGGTTGTAAAACCACCTCCTGATTAAAGGTGGCATTATGCCCGGTAAGAGACACGGTGCCCTCCACCGCCTTTACCTGAGAGAGGGCTCCGGTCGGCCCATAAACGGTGGCATCCTTCAACACGGTGGTGTCCCCGGAGAATTCATAGCCCGCCGCCGGGGTCCCGGTAATGTGCACCACTACCGGCCGCTTTTTGTTGCCGATGCGGGCAACTGTCACCCGCACACGACTCGGCGTGACGCTCACCGGCGTCACCCCCGCGGGAACCGCCGCGGAGACTTTCAAAAGATAGGTTCCGGGCGATTTCACACTGGCTAAGTTGACGCCGCCGATAACGGCCGTGGCGGAGTTGGAGTCAAGGGTCCTCGGGGGACCCGAAATGGTCACCGTGACCGCCCCTGGCGTCATGGATAAGACGGTTAAGTGAGGGTTCAAGTTGTTCTCGTTAACCACCACCCCCTGAATGGTGCGATTGGTCACGTGTACAGCCGGACCGGCACGAAACCAGATAAAAATCGCCACGGCAACCGACAAGATTTTCAGAAAGGTATTGTTCTCCAAGAGCCGATCTGTCATGGTTGGCCACCTCGATGCCAAAGCCGTAAAGTTGCGTGCGAGCGGGCCCCTAGGTAACGGGTCAGCATCTCCCGAAGCGCCCGGTCCTCTAGGCGCCGATAGAGGCGCCCTTCGGCCGCAATGGAAATCCAGCCGGTCTCTTCCGATACCGCCACGGCAATCGCATCCGACTGCTCGCTAATGCCAATCGCGGCACGATGCCGGCTTCCGAGTTCACTGCCCGGCTGGGCGCTCTCCGTCAGCGGCAAAAAAGCCGCCGCCGCTAAGACCCGGTCGCCGCGAATAATGCAGGCGCCATCATGAAGCGGCGTATTCGGCACAAAAATATTTTCTAATAAGGCGGCGCTCACCACCGCACCGATGGGAGTGCCGGTCGCCACATATTCTTGAAGTCCCGTCTGCCGCTCAAGAACAATTAGCGCGCCGGTGCGACTGCGAGAGAGGCGGTCGGCCGCCCGCGCCACCTCATCAATCATGCGAGCGACGTCCACTTCCTCATTGCGCGTGAGAATCGTCTCGGCAAAAAAGCGTCCTTGTCCCAATTGCTCCAAGGCACGGCGGAGTTCCGGCTGAAAGACAATGGGGATGGCTACAATGAGCATCGCCTCAATATCTTTCAACACCATGTGGGTGGCCGAGAGTCTCAGCCACTTGGATACCGGAACCGCCAAGAGAAGCAAGGCAATGCCCTTGATCAGCTGCACTGCGCGGGTGCCGCGTATCAATAGAAACAGTCGGTATATGCCGTACGATACAATGGCGACGTCCACAATGGAGATGAGCCAGGAAAACGCCGTCATATTATGAATGAACGATAGCACGCTCGATCACACCCGCGTCGTCAAAAATTCCCCTCTTAGGTTACCACAGTTAAACCAGAACTCCATGACCCTATTCCCATAAACGAGTGTGCTAGACTGAATACATCAGAAGGGAGGGGTAGCATGGCTCAAAAATCCGCCAGCGCGTCCGCCGGATCGGTGCTCTGGCGAAGCTACCGGATTACCTTCCTCTTCGTATCTATCCTCATCGAACTATTTTGGCACGCCTTGACCTTGAGGAACCAACCACCCGGTGAGGCGGAGCCTCGCATGACTGCCCTCTATCACCGCCAAGCGATTCGCTTCCGCACCCACGCGGAAGAGATGGGCGGCCTTCTCATTAAGGTGGGGCAGTTTCTCTCCAGCCGCGTTGACCTCTTGCCCAAACCCTATTTGGACGAGTTGGCTAAACTGCAAGACCACGTTCAGGCCGCTCCTTGGGAGGCTGTCCGTCCTTTAGTCGAGCAGGAGCTCGGCCCACTTTATGGTCGGTTTCTCTGGTTTAGCGACACGCCCGTGGCCGCCGCCTCCTTGGGTCAGGTCTATGAGGCCACCCTTATCGACGGAACCCGAGTGGCCGTCAAAGTGCAGCGACCCGGTATCCACCGCATTGTGGAAGCCGATTTGAAGGCGCTAGGCTGGGTCGTCAGACTCGCCACCCGCTTCACCCAATTTGGCCGCACCTTTGATCTGGGAACGGTGCTCCGTGAGTTTCGCCGCTTGGTCTTCGAAGAGCTCAACTATCACCAAGAGCTGGAAAATACCGAGGCCATTCGGGCCGACCTTCAGCACGATCCGACCGTCGTTGTGCCCGAGACCTTCCCCGACGTCTCCACCAGCCGGGTATTGGTTATGGAATTTGTCCGCGGCATTAAAATCGACCAGGTGGTGGACTTAGAACAGGCGCACCTCTCGCGCCCCCAGGTAGCTGAGCGGGTGATTCGCCTATATCTCCACATGGTGCTGGAATCCGGCATATATCACGCCGATCCCCACGCCGGCAATCTGCTCGTCGATGACCAGGGCCGCATTATTTTACTCGACTATGGCATGGTAGGCTCTCTGGACCTGGCCACCAAGCGGAACATCCGCCGCCTGTTCATAGCCGTCTCGACGCGCGATCCTGGCGGTCTCATCGACGCCATGTCGGCCATCGGCATGGTACGCCCGGAGGCCGACCTGGCCGCGCTCCGCCGCCGCTTAAGCTATCTTTTTGACCGGTATTATGCGGAAACCTTGAACCAATTAGGAAGCCTGGATTTGCCCCAACTACTTCGCGATGCCGAGAGCATCTTAAGCGACCAAGCCATCCAAGTCCCCGGTTCGTTTGCCTTTTTGGGCCGCGCCATTGCTATTCTCGTGGGACTTGCCACCGCCATCTATCCCGACATCAACCTCATCGACCTATTTACGCCCTATGTGAGACGTTTCATCACCGAGGATGCGGGTGGGCCCGCCGGATACCTGGCTGGCGAAGCCAAGCGCTACACTCGCACGCTCGCGGAATTACCGCTCTTGTCCGCCAAAGTGCTACACACCTTGGACCAGGGCAATCTGGAAACGCAGATCCAGTGGGTCAAAGGTCAAACGGAGCTTTCCCGCATCCATCGCGACCTACGAAATCTCGCCAATAGTGTCACGGCCGTGGGATTGGTCGTGGCCGGCGTCCTAGCCCTGCCCCAAGCGCTCTGGCTTGGCCGAATTCTCTTGGCGTTGGCGGTGCTGGTGTTCTTGGTAGGCCGCGTTCGGCACCGGTGCTAGCATGATGAGAAATGCATGGACCTCGCCCTCAAAACGGCGCACGGTCCGAAAGCCAAGCCGTTCATAAAGACGCACGGCTCGTTCATTGGCCGCCACCACCGTCAGACGAAATTGCTTCGGCTGAAGAGTCCCGGCCAGGTGCTCGAGAATATCCATGAGAAATGGCCCCCCGAGACCCCGGCTGGTCAGATCCGGGCGGAGGCCCAGTCCGATGTCCACGCTGCCCGGTTCCTCATAGAGGCCGCCTGTGACGCGCGCTGATGCCCCGGTGCAATAAAAGGCGGCCACCCGCCCCGATTCCTCTAAGGCGACCCGATAAGAGCCGTCGAGAAGTTCCCCCAGCACCTCCCCAGTAAGATTATAGAAGGCATAGGGTTCCGGATACTGCCAGTCAATCACCTCGTGGGCCTTTTCTTCCGTCATGGGCGCCAAGCGCCAGCCAGACCGTGGAAGTCTCACCACTGCCACCTCAACCTTCCTCTGCAACGGGCGTCTCCGCAACCGTTTTCGATCGTAAGAATCGCCCGTCGGCCCAAGCCACACCCATCAGAATGGCCAGCGCCCCCACTCCCTCAACCAAACCCAGCGCCTCCCCGAGAAATACCCAGCCGGCTAAAGCAGCCACCAAGGGGATAAGATAGAGGATAAGTGAGGCCCGACCCGCACCGAGGCTCGCCACGGCGTTTTGCCAGAGCGAAAGACCCATCACGGTCACAAACAAAATCGTATAGAGAAGCGGCAAGACGGTCTCACTCCCCGACGCCCACGGCGTCTCGAAATGCACAAACGGCAGGAGACCGAGGGCCCCCACCGCACTAATCCAGCCTGTTTGGGCGAGGCCTTTCACGGAAACGCGGAAGTGATCGGTGATGAGGGCAAAGGCGCTCCATGTGGACGCTGCTGAAAAGGCCAAGATATCTCCGAGATATCCACCCGCGTGGAGTGTCCCCCGCGCCAATAACAGCACCCCCACAAAGGAGAGTCCCGCTCCCCACCAGACGTGCGGGCCCAGGGATCTTTTTCCCGCCACCCGCTGCCACAATAAAGTGATGAGCGGTGAGAGGTTGAAAATAAAGGCCACGTTGGCAGACAGGGTACGATGGAGTGCCGTCGAAAAAAGCCATTGGTAGAGGGAAACGCCCACCAGCCCCATCACAAGAATCCCGAGCCACTCCCGCCGCCCGCTGGGCGGATGGCGAAGCATCCACGGCAACGCCACCAAAGCCGTTCCCAAAAAGCGCCAAAAGACAAAATCAACCGGCGCGATGTGGCTCACGCCGATTTTCGTGACCACGTAGTTGATGCCCCAGCTGAGCACGATGAGGGCCATGGGTATCTCGCCCCGAAAGCGACCCGTCACGTGCGGGTGCGCGCGGCCGAGCTCACGAAAAAGGCAAGCGCCTGCATTTCCAAGGTCAAATCAATGTGCTGCACAAAGACACTGGGATCCGACACCACGAGCGAGGTGGGAGCGAAATTAAGAATGGCGTTCACGCCCGCCCCCACCAAACGATCGCAAACCGATTGGGCGGCCGCCGCTGGCACGGTAATAATCCCCATGCCAATGTCTTCGGATTCAATGAGATCCTCTAAGCTATCAAGGGAGGCAACGGTCAAATGCCCAAGCGGCAGACCCACAACCGCCGGATTCACGTCCACGACCGCGCCAATAACCACGTCACTGGCGATTTCATCCGTGTGCCGGACCAGTGCCGTTCCCAAGCGGCCTGCCCCCACCACCACCGCCCGAACCCCCTGATCGAGTTGCAGGATATGGCGGATTTCCTGGGCCAGCAGGGCCACGTCGTAGTCCACCCCGCGGGTGCCAAAGGCGCCAAAATAGGCCAGGTCCTTCCGCACCTGCTCCGATGAGTAGCCGGCCGCTTGGCCTAACGCCTCCGACGTCACCCGATCAGCCCCGGTGAGCGTCAGAGCCCGAAGATAGGCTGGCAGGCGCCGTATGGTGGTCTCTGGTATTTTTCGCAACCGGTCGTGTCGCTCCATATTAGTGATCCCTTACTCCTATAAATTTGGCCACTTCAGCCAATGCTTGACGCTCTGCTCCCAGGGGCAGATGGCGAAGGGCCTCTTCTGCGGCCTTCAGATGATCCGAAGCGCGCTCACGGCAATAATCTAAGGACCCGCTTTCGGTCAACAGTTCCCGCACCTGATTCACCGACTCGCTGCCACGGCTCATCGCCGCCAAAAGCGGCTCACGGAAGTCGGCATTCTCCAATCCGTGAATCACGGGAAGCGTATATACCCCGATGGCCAAATCCTCCCCGACCGCCTTGCCGAGTTTCTCCGGGTCGGCCGTCCAGTCCAACAGATCATCAATCACCTGATAGGCCAGGCCTATGTGATGACCATAACGGCCTAAAGCCTCCACCACTGGGTCGGCGGCACCCGACGCCACCGCACCCAGCCGGCAGCAGGTTTCCAGGAAGTATCCCGTCTTGGCCTCGATGCGCCGCCAATAGGCGGCCTCGGAAGCGATTTTGCCCTGGTCCAAGTGCTGGCTTATTTCCCCCGTCGACATCACGTAGACCACGTCCGCCGCCAAGTTAACAATCTCCGGCCGGCGGGTGTCGGACAGCAGTTGAAACGCCCGGGCGAAAAGGAAATCGCCCGCTAGGACCGCCACCGGGTTGGAAAACTTGGTCCGCACGGCAGGAAGGCCGCGGCGAAGCTCCGCCCCGTCGATAATGTCGTCATGCACCAAGGTGGCCATATGAATCATTTCCACCCCGCAGGCCACGTCCAAAAGGTGGTCTTCGGCCGGCCGGGATTGGCCAAACTGGCCAGCCAGAATCACTAGCGCCGGTCGAAGCCGCTTGCCGCTAGCCTCTTGAAGATAGTCCGACACCTCGCGCACGACCGGGTTATGCTGTTCCAGCACTTCCTTCAACCGATCATCGACAGCCGCCATCTGGTCGGCAATCAGGGAAAAAAGGCCCAATCGCGTGTCTCCTTTAATAATCATAGGGGTAAGATTCAATCTTGCTCCCATCATATCATGCCGAAAAGCCATCTAGTGCAACCAATAGAAGGCTGCCGAATGGTTTACGATATGCACTATTGGCGCCGGGTAGACACCCAGCCCAATGGTGCCAATCACGGCCACCACCAAGACAATCGAACCCGCCCAAGGCCAATGAAGGGGCGTCTCGGTGGCCTCGTCCGCGGCCGAAAAGGCCCGTTGCAAGGGGCGCACATAGGCAGCTAACCCCACCATGGCACCTACCACCAAACCAATTGCCAGCCCCGGTTGGTTCGAAAAGAGAGCCGCCTGAATCAGATAAAACTTGCCCACAAATCCGCCCGTCAGCGGAATGCCAGCCATCGACAAGAGCGACACGGCCAAGAATGCGGCAAGCCACGGTGAGCGACGGAAGAGGCCCCTCAAGTCCGAAACCGTGAGGCTTTCCCGCTCACCCGCCACCACCTGAATCACGGCGAAGGCGGCTAATACTGCGAGCCCATAGGGCAAGAGGTAGAACAACAAGGCCCGCGCCCCCTGAATATTATGCGCGGCAATCCCCACTAAGAGATATCCGGCATTGGCAATCCCCGAGTACGCTAAAAGCCGCTTCAGATCTTTTTGCGCCAAGGCCAAGAGGTTCCCAACCACCATGGTCAGCACCGCCAGGTAGCCAAGCGCCGGGCCCCACCAGCCGGCATCCAAAGCGAAACCAAAGAAGAGAAACCGCATCAAAATGGCGGCCGCCCCGACCTTGGTGCCAAATGCCATGTAGCTGGTGACCGGAGTGGGAGAGCCTTCGTAGACGTCCGGAATCCACATATGAAACGGCACGATGCCGAGCTTGAAAGTGAGACCCACCACGGTGAGGGCCAACCCGCCAGCCGCCAAGGGCAAAATCATGTGTGAGGGGTCCAACTGCGTAAACACCATGGTGCCGGACGCTCCGTACAAGAGCGCCAAACCAAACAAGAGAATGCCGCTCGAGAACGCCCCCAAGAGAAGATACTTAAGTCCGGCCTCGCCGCTCGGACCGGGCCCCTGGCTGGCCGCTAAGATGTAGAGAGGCAGCGACAAGAGCTCAATGCCGATAAAGAGGACGATGAAGTTGTTGGCCATCCCTAAGGCCATCATACCGAGCATGGCCAACAGAACCAGCACTGGGAAGTCCGGACCATAGCGGCGGTCGTTCCACCCAATCAAGAGCGCCCCGAAGGCCGCCAACAGCACCAACCCGTTAATCACTAAACTGAACGCATCGACCGTCACGCCGTGCCCGTAAAGCGAGACCGGAATGCCCTTCAAACCCCAATCGGCAATGCTGATGATGCCTGATGCCACAATCGTGGCTAAAGCCACCCAATACGCTTGAATGGACCGACCTTTAAAGACCATGACTGAAAACATGGTAACCAGGACACCCAGAACCACACTATATTCTGGCCATAAGGCGTAGCTCATCAGCGCACGCCCCCTTTCCCAAGTGCCAGATTCATGGCGTGATAGAGTGAGGGCACAGCGTGGCTGGTAATCCCGGCCGGCCACACGCCCAACAAAATGACCAGGCCCGCCAAAGGAACCAACCAGGCTACCTGCCCGGAAAACAGATCCTTAATCCCGCTGGTGCGCGCGGGCCCCTGCATCACCGCTTGGAATACCCGCAGCATGTACCAAGCAGCCACAATCAGGACAAAACCCGCGATAACGGCAAAGACCACATGCGACACGAAGAGTCCTTGGATAATCATGTACTCGCCCGCGAATCCCGGGAGCCCGGGAAGGCCCAAGGTCCCGAGAACAAAGAAGAGGAAATAGGCGGCCAGTCGTGGCGCGGAGCGATTCAACCCCGCCATATCCGCCATCGCCCGGGTGCCCGTGCGCCGCTCCAAAAGGCCCAGCACCAGGAACAAGCCCCCGACCAACAGTCCGTGGGCGACCATGTAAAAGGTCGTGCCGAGAATGCCGGCTTGGGTCAGGGAGAAAATCCCCAGCGCCATCATGGCCATGTGGGAGAGTGACCCATAGGCCGTCACCATCTTCATGTCCGTTTGACGCAGCGCCATAAACGCCCCATAGAGAAGCCCGATGGTGGCGACAATCAAAAGCCACATCTGGTATTCGCGAAACTGGGGCATAAAGATCGGGATCATCACCCGCAAGATCCCGTAGATGCCGGCCTTGGAGAGAACTCCGGAGATAATGGCCGTCACCGGCGGCTCTGATTCCCGGTAGGTTTCCGGCATCCAGCCGTGCAGCGGCCATAAGGGTGCCTTGATGGCGAAGGCCACCAAAAAGGCAAAGAAGAGCCAACTGGCCACGGGACTGGACATCGACATATGGCTCAACTGCGAAATTTCGAAGGTCAAGCCGCCCCCATTTTGGCTGTGGATGACCGCTAAGGCCACCACGCCCACCAGCATGAAGAAGCTCCCCACCAAGTTCATAATGAGCCACTTCATGGCCGCCTTTTTCCCCCGTTCCCCGGACCACCCGGTGAGGAGGAAAAATACCGGAATCAATAGCACTTCCCAGAAGACGTAGAAGACAAACAAGTCCACGGCGGCAAAAAGTCCCGCCGTACTAAACCCCAGCAGTAGGAGCCAAAAGTAATAGGTGCGACCGGCATCCTTATGGGAGGCGAAGACCGCCACCACCAAAAGCACCGACGATAACCCTAACAAGAACAACGAGAGTCCGTCAGCCACCAAGTGAAAGCGAATGCCCCACTCGGGAATCCACGCCCAGTTAATGGACGCCCGGCTAATAAAGAGGAGTCCCGCATAGCCCAGCAACGTGAGAACGCTGGTGATGGCCGCAATCCCTTTAGCCGCCCGGTCAGGGGCAGCTAAAGCCGCGATGGCGCCCAAAAGCGGCACCGCCATAAGCCATACCAAAAACATGTCCTAGCCTCCTTAGCCTTACGAGATGAATCCGATGCGAATCAAGTAGTAGGCCAACAGCGCCACCCCACCGACCATGATGGACAGCGCATAACGCCGTACATAGCCGGTCTGAATAGGAGCCAAATCCGTCGCCCAAGACTGGACACCCGCCGCAAGACCGGTAACCCCAGCCAAAATCGTCCGCTCCACGGCCCCCATCGCTTGCCCAACCAGCTTTAGCGGGTTGACCACAATGGCCATCCAGACTAAGTCCATCCCCCAGGCGTGAAGCATCCAATGACCCGGCGCTTGTTCAGTACCTGCCTTAGGCGCGGTATCGCGGCGCACGTAGAGCAGAAAAGCGACGATGAAGGCCACCACGGCCAAGGCCACGGTGACAATGGTCCCAAACAAGGGCCCGGATTCCAAGGCCGCGTGAGCCGCCCCCGGATAGAGAGCAAAAGCGGGTTTAAGCCATCCGTTGAGCCACCCGCCGAACGCCCCGCCGACGACGGCCAATACGCCGAGGATGACCACGGGAATGGTCATCACCAAGGGGGCCTCGTGGGCGTGATCGTGAAGCTTTTGATTACGCGGCTTGCCAAGGAAGGTTAGGAAGAAGAGACGGAACATATAGAAGGCGGTCATCCCCGCCGTAAACACGCCAATGCCCCAGAGGAAATAATGGCCGGAGTTATAGGCTTGCCCTAAAATCGCTTCCTTGGAGAAATAGCCGGAAAAAGGCGGAATTCCGGAAATCGCCAAGGTAGCCGCTAAAAAGCTCGCCATGGTCCAGGGCATTTTCCGGGCCAGCCCCCCCATTTGCCCCAAATCCTGCTCCCCAGAAAGGCCGTGAATCACGCTCCCGGCTGCCAAGAAGAGGCAGGCTTTGAAGAAGGCATGGGTCATAAAGTGAAACACGCTCGCCGTATAGGCGCTGACCCCAATGCCAAGGAACATGTAGCCCAACTGACTTAAGGTGGAATAGGCCAACACTTTCTTGATGTCTTGCTGGAAGAAAGCCACGCTAGCGGCGAAAATGGCCGTAAAAGCTCCGATGGCCCCAATTAATTCGTGAGTAATCGGCGCCAGCCGCAACAGGGGATACAACCGGGTCATGAGGTACACCCCGGCCGTGACCATGGTGGCCGCGTGAATCAACGCCGAGACCGGCGTGGGACCTTCCATGGCATCAGCCAGCCACATATGCAATGGGAACTGCGCCGATTTCGCCATCGCGCCTACATAGAGCAGGAAGGCACTCCACTCAAAAAATGCCGAGCCCGGCTTGGCTTGGCTGAACGCCTGGAAAAGATGCGGATAGCCGACCCCGTGATAGTGGATATAGAGCAACGCCAACCCCAGCAAAATCCCCACGTCGCCCAAGGTGTTCATCACGAAGGCTTTTTTGGCGGCCGCCACAGCCGTTGGTCGCTCATACCAGAACCCAATCAGGAGGTACGACGCAAGACCCACTAGCGCCCAGCCGATGAGGAGCACAATCAGGTTCCCCGCCAACACCAACAGCAACATAGAAAAGATAAAGAAGTTCAGATAGGCGAAAAATCGCGGTTGACCGGCATCATCGTGCATATAGCCAATCGAATAAATATGAATCAATGCGCCCACCCCGGTGATGATGAGCAGCCATACCGCCGAGAGCGGGTCCAGATAGAGCCGAAAATGAATCGCGGCCCCGAATCCTGTCACCCAGTTCCACAGCACGCCTGTAATGACGTGGTGACTCCCCGACAGCGTGGCAACCCGCCGGTCAGCGAGGATGCTCAAGAGGAAGCTGACGGCCACCAAGAGGCTCGCCCAAATACCGGGGAGCTTCTTCGGCATCAGTCCCTTGAACGCGGTAATGGTCGCGGCTCCCAAGAGCGGCAAGACCAAAATCTCCACTAAACCCTGCATTCTCAAAACGCCCCTTCAACCAGGAATTCGCTGCCCTAGCCTTTGAGTTGCGACACCTCGTCAATATCCAAGCGGTGGCGATGGTGATAGACTGACACGATAATCGCCAAACCAATTCCGACTTCGGCGGCGGCCGTACCAATGATGATGAAGGCCATCACCTGACCCGTCATGGCATGAAACGACCGGGCATAGGCCACAAAGACGAGTGCGGCCGCATTCCACATCATTTCCGCGGCCATAAACATAACCAAAGGGTTCTTTCGAACCAGCACGCCCACCGCCCCCACCGCGAAAATGACGGCGGCCAATCCCACGACATCGTTTAACGGGATCATGATTCGCCTTCCTCCCATCGGGCCTTCGGCTTGGAGGCCGGCCGGGGCTTATTCAGCACCAACACACCCACCGCCGCCGTCAAAAGCATCAGGGCCACACCGGCCAGATAGATGAAGTCCGGCCCCCAGAGAATGGCCCCCATGCCGTGTAAATTCCCGAAGTTCTGGGGAAGACTCAATGGAATTGACCGACTGGGGAATTTCACCGCCAAGACCGCGAGGCCCCCGCCCATGAGCACGGCCAACACGCCCGCCCAAAAGCGCTGGTCCTGGAGGGTCTCTTTGGGCTCACGGTCGTCCTTGCCCGCCGTCAACAAGGTGACCACGAACAAGAACAGCACCATGATAGCCCCGGCATAGACAATCACTTGGGCTGCGGCCAAGAATTCCGCCGTCAGCAAGATGTAAAAGACTGCCAGCGACAAGATGTTCAATACGAGAAACAGTGCGCTGTGCACCGGCTGGCGGGCAATAATCACGCCGAAAGCCCCCACCAGTGACACAATCGCCAGAATGATAAACCCAATCATGACCGACCGGTCACCTCACTTCCGAATGGCAGGATGGAGAAGCTCTTCCTTGTCCGCGATCATGGTCTCGCGATCGTAGGCCGCCAACTCGTTGAACGGCGTCAGCCGCACAGCGTTGGTGGGGCAGGCCTCTTCGCACATGCCGCAGAAAATGCAGCGAATTAAGTCCACCTCATAGTCCACCGAATAGCGGTTGGTCCATGAGACAGGCTTGTCGCTGGGAGCTTCCGCTGCGACCACCCGAATCGCATGCGCCGGACATACCGCCTCACATAGGCCGCATCCCACGCAGAGTTCGTGGCCTTCCTCGTCCTTAGCCAGCATGTGCTTGCCACGAAATCGAGGCGAATACTCACGGCGCTTTTCCGGATACGGATACGTGTCGCGCGGTTCTTTTAGGGCCGATAAGGTGGTACCCATACCCTTCACGATGGCCTTGATTCCGTCCAACATGACGTTCCCTCCTTCGCTCAAGCGAATCCTAAATTAATCCCGACACAAAGGCGGCCGTGCCGAGAAAGTAAATCAACGCGGCCGGCAACAAGACCTTCCATCCAAAATTCATCAACTTATCGTACCGGAAACGGGGTAACGTGGCCCGAATCCAGATAAATACAAAGAGGAAAGCCCCAACCTTGATAAAGAACCAGATAATCGGAGGAAGCCACGGACCGAGCCACCCGCCAAAGAACAAGGTGACAGCCACACCGCTCACAGTAATCATGTTGATATACTCGGCGACCACATAGCTCGCAAACCGCATCCCTGAGTACTCGGTGTGATAACCGGCCACCAACTCTGACTCCGCCTCTGGCAAGTCAAAGGGGGTCCGGTTGGTCTCGGCGATGGCGGTGATGAAATAAATCAGGAAGGCCACAATTTGCGGAAGCCAGAGCCACCCATGATGCTTTTGGTACATCACGATGCCTTCCATGTTGGCGGTACCGGTCATCATCAACACGCCCAACACCGAAAGCCCCATGGCCAATTCATAGGAAATCACCTGCGCCGAAGCGCGGATGCCCCCCAAGAGCGAGTACTTGTTCTGCGAGGCCCATCCGCCCAGCACCAGCCCGTATACCCCCAAGGAACTGAAGGCAAAAATAATCAAAAGACCAATCGACGGGTTGGCAATGTCGAGGTTGACGGTCAGACCGAACAAGTGCAAAGGCTTCCCGAAGGGAATCACCGCGTCCACGCATAAGGCGGCGAAGAGCGTAATTACCGGCGCCAGCTTATACACGATGGCGTCCGCCCCAGCCGGCATCAAATCTTCTTTCATCATCATCTTTAAGCCGTCAGCAATCGGCTGGAACAACCCCATGGGCCCAACCCGGTTGGGACCTAAACGGAGTTGGAAGAAACCCAATAAGCGCCGTTCCAACAGCATGGTATAGGCGAAACCACCCATCAAGATACCGATCAACAGCACAATCTTGATGACTAGGAAGAGCACAGACAACCAAATCATGCGCTCGGAACCTCCTCTTGAACGGTGACGTTAGCAGCCCCGAGGCCAATTTGATTGACGGCCAGTGGCCCACTCGCCAACGGGATAAAGATGCGCCCCGGTGTAAGCTGCGGATCCACAGCCACCGGGACGGCCAGCGATCGCTGGTTTCGGGACACCCGTACCGTGCCGTGTTCGTGAATCCCTAGCCGCTCGGCCAGGTCCGCACTAATCCGTCCAGGAAAGCTCGGAATGCGGGGCTTCAAAATGTCCGACGGAATCCCGTTTTCGATCACCAAAGAACCGCTAATCACCTCGACTGCGCCCGCCTCGGGTGTATCAATGGCTCCCAAGGCGCGAACCTCCAACCCATCCAGCGACTCTTCAGGCAACAAGTCCCCAGAATTGTCGTCATACGGGTCCCAGTCCTCAGGAAGGGGCAAGCTCTTCTTCAAAGCATGGGCCCAGGTGGTGACATAGGTCTTAGTCGGACGGGCTTGGCCGGGAGGCTGCACCGACGGCATCGCCACCTGCAGGCGGGCTTCCATGTTCACGTAGGTCCCATACACCTCGCCGGGCGCCGCTTGCGGCAGAATGGCCTGAAAGTGCTCTTGCCCCAACGGAGCAAAGAGACCTTCGGCCACCAACACCGGCACTTTCTCGAAGGCCGCCTCAACCAATGCCCGGTCGGGGTACTCGCGCATCAAATCCGCGCCCCACACCACCAACATGTGAATCTTTCCGTCGATGGCATCGTGAAGAATTTGGGTGAGATCGTTAAGACGCGCCGAGAATCCCGCACGCTCAAATCCCCGCCAGTTGCTTGGCCCCCAAGTCGGCAGCACCCGGGTCGCTTTGTCGCCCCGCACCCGTGCTAACGCGACCAGCACCGCTTCCACATCCGCTTCCAGGCCATCCCAGAGAAGCACCAGATGTTCGCTTTCGGTCAACGCCTTGGCCAAGGGCTCGATTGACGCTTGGTCCAGTCCTGGAACCTCGGGCGCATGTAAAGCGGCCACCGAAGGATCATCGCCGGCGACCTGCTTTAAAGCCTCTGCCAAGGTGGCCGCTTCGTGGCCGACATGGGTGACCACCGTGTCCACCGAGAGCGTCTCCCGACCCAAGTCTCGCGGTGCCACCCCCATGAGCTTAAGACCGGGGAAGGCCCGCACGCGGTCGCGAAGCCTCAAGTGCACAACCGGCACCGCCTCGTAGGGGTCAGCCCCGACCAAAACCACGGCGTCCGCCTGGTCAATGTCCTCAAACGTGCCGTTCAGTCCCCGCGGGAGATATCCCGCCTCAAGACGGCTCACCGCCAACCGCGAGGTTCCCACCACGTCCTCGGCAAAGCGCCGCAATTGGTAAGCCTCTTCGGTGGAATGCAATCCGCCCACCACGAAGGCCACCGATTCACCGCCGTGCTCATTGACCACGTCAAAAAGCCACTGTCCCACCTGCCGAGTAGTGCGCGCTGCCGCTTCCGGCTGCCCGTTAAGAAGGGAACTCGTCAGACGGTCGGGATGAATCGCAAAGTCATACCCAAAGCGTCCGCGGTCGCAGAGCCAGCCCCAGCTCCGATCGGGGACCGGCCGTCCCTCGACCCGTACGATGTGGCCATCGCGGCCCGTATTGAGGGTCGTGCAACCCACCGGACAGAGGGTGCAGACCGCCTCTTCCCGTTCAATGTTCCAGGGTCGTGCCTTGTGGTGATAGGGCACCGACAAGAGCGCGCCCACGGGACAGAGGTCAATCACGTTGCCAGAAAATTGGCTGGTGGCCGGTTTTCCATCCACCGTAGCCACCACCGTCTCAACGCCACGGCCATCCAGCAACAGTTGCGGCTCGCCCACGTACTCGCCCATGAAGCGCACACACCGCTGACAGAGTACGCAACGCTCCTGGTCAACCAAGATGAACTCGTTGATGGGGCCGTCCTTGACTTTTTGAATTTTCGGCTCCTGGAAACGCCCCTGAGGCGGACCATATTGGAAGGTGTAGTCCTGCAAAAAGCATTCCCCGCCCTTGTCGCACACGGGACAGTCTAAGGGGTGGTTAATCAAAAGAAACTCCAACACCCCCTTACGGCCCTTGTCGACGGCCGGATTCTTGGTGTGGACAACCATGCCCTCCCCTACAGCGGTGGTGCAAGCGGTGGCCAATTTCGGCATTTTCTCCACCTGCACCAGACACATGCGGCAGGCGCCCAGCGGGCCCAAGGCTTCGTGGTAACAGTAGACGGGGACATCGATGCCGAGTTTAGCAGCCGCGTCTGCGATCATCGTCCCTTCGGGAACGGTGATCTCCTGGTCATCAATAGTTAACCGTATCATAGACTTTCGCCTCCAGTGGACAGCCGTGCTCCCTCACGTGAGCCTCGAACTCGTCCCGGAAATGTTGAATGGCGCTGACCAAAAACCCGATAGACGCGTCGCCCAGGGGACAGAAGCACTTGCCATTGATGTTGTCGGAGATGTCCAGCAACATGTCGATGTCCTCCTGACTCCCGCCCCCAGCCTCCAATCGCTCCAAGACATCGGTATTCCAGTAGGTGCCCTCCCGACAGGGGGTGCACTTGCCACAGGATTCCTCGCGATAGAATTTGACCAACCGGGCGCTCGCCTTCACGATGCATACGGTATCATCCAGGACAATGCAGCCACCCGACCCGAGCATCGATCCCGCCTTCAACACCGATTCATAATCTAAGGGGGTATCGAGTTGCTCCGGCATCAGTAGCGGCACCGAACTTCCCCCGGGGATGATGCACTTAATGCTCCGGCCTTCTTGCATGCCGCCCGCGTAATCATCAAGTAAACTCCGAAGCGGAGTGGCCAAGGGAATCTCGTAATTACCAGGCCGGTTGACCTTGCCGCTCACCGAAAGGATTTTCAATCCCGGACTCTTTTCCGTCCCCATCGAGGTATACCACTCCGCCCCATAGGTAACGATAGGGGGGAGATTGGCAATCGTCTCGACATTGTTGACGATGGTCGGCATACCATAAAGACCCGCCACGGCCGGAAAGGGCGGCTTTAACCGCGGGTTGCCGCGCCGCCCTTCCAAGGATTCCAAGAGCGCCGACTCTTCGCCGCAGATATAGGCGCCGGCCCCCCGGTAGACAAAGAGGTTTAAGGAAAAACCACTCCCGAGAATGTTCTCACCTAAAAACCCGGCTTGATGGGCCTCTTTAACCGCCCGGGTTAATTGCTCGTACCCTTCTAAGAACTCGCCCCGGCAGTAGATGTAAGCTTCCTTGGCACCAATCGCGTAACGGGAAATAATCATGCCTTCAATGAGCTGATGAGGATTTTTCTCAATCAGTTCCCGATCTTTAAATGTCCCCGGCTCCGCTTCCTCGGTGTTCACCACTAAATAGCGGGGACGCCCATCTTTCGGTAAAAATCCCCACTTTACCCCGGTGGGAAAGCCGGCGCCACCGCGGCCGCGAAGCCCTGACTTTTTGACCAAATCCACCAGCTCTTCAGGCTGATACTGGTTGAGCGCCTTTTTAAGCGCTTCATAGCCCCCGTGCGCTCGGTAGACCTCCATCTGGCCAATGTCCGGGACCTCGTGGTTCCGTAATAAGTACCAGGTCTGACTCATGGCGATACCTCCTCATTGAGGAGCACGTCCGCATTCTCCGGCCGCACCTGTCCCTTATACCGCAAGTTGACCTGCGCCACCGGGGCCAAGTCACAGGCGGCCAAACACTCGGCCTCCAATAAGGTATAGCGGCCATCGGGGGTTGTTTGCCCCTGAGAAATATGGAGCTTCTCTTCCAGACGGTGCATCAACTCATCCGAACCGGCGAGCATACAGGACAAGCCCACGCACACGTGCACGACTTTCTTGCCTACCGGCTCTTTAAAGTAGAGGGAGTAGAAAGAGGCGACCGACTGGACATACTGCGGCGACAACTCTAAGAGCGTCGCCACGTCCTCCAGCGTCTTTGGGGAAAGCCAGCCCTCCGACCGCTGAATGCGGTGCAACAGCGGCAAGAGGGCCGAGTTAGCCTTCGGAAACTCGGCCCGAGCCTCTTTGGCCCATTCCTTCCATTCAGGCTTCATTTGTCGACATCTCCCAGCATAATATCAATGCTTCCAATGGCGGTGATCACGTCCGCCACCAAGCCATCTCGTGCCAAAATCGGCATGGTCTGGAGGTTATAGAAGGATGGCGTGCGCGCCCGCCAGCGATAGGGCTTGGGCCCCCCGTCAGACACAAGGTAGAATCCCATCTCGCCTCGGGGCCCTTCCACCGCCTGATAGACTTCACCCGCTGGCACTGGGAAGCCCGCCGTCACCAACTTGAATTGATGAATCAAGGCCTCCATATTGCCGTAAATTTCCTCACGCGGCGGGAGCGCCACTTTACGATCACGGGTGGCATATTCGCCGCTTGGTGAGATTTTCTCCATCACCTGCTCGACAATCTTGTAGGACTCGTACATCTCGTCAAACCGCACCCAAAACCGCGCATAGGCGTCGCTCTCCGTGCGGGTCGGCACATCAAAGTCGAATTCCTCATAGAAGCAGTACGGCTCCACCTTGCGAAGGTCGAGCGCAAGACCGGTGGCGCGAAGGTTGGGGCCCGTCACCCCATACTGGTAGCAGGCATCCCGGTCCAGCACCGAGATCCCTTCCAGTCGTTCGTTAATCAACGGGTTGCCATCGACCAAATTGCGGTACATCTTCACCCAGCGGGGAAAGTCCTTCAAGAAGTCCCGCACCTTCTCGTGAAACCCTTCGGGAAGGTCGTAGGCGAGCCCCCCCACCCGGAAGTAGCTGGGGTTCATCCGTACGCCCGACGCCGCTTCGATGAGGTCCAAAATGATCTCCCGCTCACGCATGCAATAGAAGAAAAGGCTCATCGCGCCGAGGTCCATGACGTGGGTGCCGAGCCAGACCAAATGGCTTGCGAGACGGGTGAGCTCAGAAAAGAGGACCCGAATATACTGGGCCCGTTTTGGCACTTCAATATCCATCATTTTTTCGACGGCTAGCACATACGCCAAATTGTTGGTCATCGGTGCCAAGTAGTCCAGTCGGTCGGTAATGGTATTACACTGTTGATAGGTGAGCGTTTCGGCGGTCTTTTCAAATCCGGTGTGCAAGTACCCAATCACCGGCTCCGCGTGGACCACTCGCTCGCCGTCCAATGTCAGACGGACACGGAGCACCCCGTGGGTGGAGGGGTGTTGCGGGCCCAAATTGATGACCATGGTTTCGTCCGGCGTCTGTTCCAAAACCTCGTCTTTTACATCATTCGCTGCCATGATGCCCTCCTAATCCACCCGCGGACCCGCCGTGGGATAATCCTTTCGGAGAGGATACCCTTCCCAATCGTCGGGTAAGTAAATGCGGGTCAGCCCAGGGTGCCCGTCAAAGATAATCCCAAACAAATCGTACGCTTCCCGTTCTGGCCAATTGGCCCCTGCCCACACGTCAGTCACCGTAGGCATGGACTCATCTTCGGCCACCAACGACTTGAATCGGAAACGCTGAAACTTCTCCGGATGATAGACGTGAT
>DAHWKG010000022.1:0-10146 GCA_027343765.1 Sulfobacillus sp. | reverse complement strand
TGAAAGGTTGCCGTAATCAAGGATAGCGACAAAGGAAGCATGGCGGAGCCACCAATGCCTTGGATGCCACGAGAAATATTCAGCACGTCGGCACCGCTCAGGGACCCGACATGAATGTGGGGAGACAATGCACAGAGCAACGAACCGAGGGTGAAAACTCCCATACCCAACCCGAAGAGCTTCTTCCGGCCGAAGATATCGCCGAGACGGCTGGATGTCACCAATAGTACCGCGACCACCAGAGCGTAGGCATTCACAATCCATTCAAGACTGGTATAGGATTCATGTAATCCTTTTTGAATGGCCGGCAGCGCGACGTTGACCACCGTGACGTCCAAGAGTGCCATGAATAGCCCGAAGGCTATGGCCCCGAGAGCCCACCAACGCCTGGGATCCTCCTGAATTGACGCGTTCACGGCTTCCCCGCCTTTCGCCTTTCCTAATGACTGCTCCACCCAGTGCAAACGCGCCGCGTAAACGGCGGTCTCGTAATCAAGGGCTTCTAAGATATCGGGCCGCTCGTCATGACTAATCTGCGGTTCCCCGATCACGCGATCGCGGGTAATCGCCACCGCGTCCAGCACCAATTCCAAGAGCGCCTTATACTGTGACAAAATCTCCACACGAAGGGGGGTCAACCAAATGAAACTTGGCTAACTTTATACGAAAGATATCCTCTGATTCGGCGTTGTGGTCCAAAGGTCTGGCCATTAACCGCCGAAATTGGATACGCCCCTGTTCAGTAATGGCATACACCTTTTTCGGGCGGCCAGTCGCCTTCCTGTTCGCCTTAGATAGGGCAGTGACACCTTCCGGATGCAATCGTTGCAACACCGGATAGAGCATGCCCCAACTCACCGTTCGCATGGGACCTAACACTTGAGTTAAGATTTGTTGCAACAAATACCCATGCATGGGCGTATCGTATAACTCGCCCAAAATAACGAGCTCGGACATCTCCCTCTCCCCATCCATCGCTACCGATCTCTTCCCGATATACTCATGTGTTGTCGGAACAAAGAAAAGCCCCGCAGCACGCGGGGCCAGGGTCTGGCACTCAATTAGGACTCGTAATCGTAGAAACCGCGCTGAGCTTTTCGACCCAAGCGTCCGGCTCTGACTAATCGCCGAAGGACGAGGGGTGCCGCAAAGCGATCATCGTGAAACTCATTGTACATATAATCCATCACGTGCAAGTCCACATCTAATCCGGTCAGGTCCGCCAAAGTTAATGGACCCATCGGGTGGTTCAAACCCAGCTTGATAGCCTTATCGATGTCCTCTTTGGAGGCGATGCCCTCCTCGTAAATTCGCATCGCTTCAATGAATAAGGGCATCAAAACGCGATTGACAACGAATCCTGGGGTATCCTTCTCGACAACCACCGTCTCCTTGCCGATTGACCGCGCATACGACTGGGCCGCTTTTAGGGCCGCGTCGCTGGTTTCTTCACCCCGAACAATCTCAATCAATTTCATCACCGGAGCGGGATTAAAGAAATGAAGCCCCAGCACCCGATCGGGTCGCCGAGTCGTGGCGGCAATCTCCGTAATAGAGAGCGATGAGGTGTTGGTGGCCAAAAGCGCGTCGGCCGGCAATAGGGCGTCCAATTTCTGAAAAACCTCTTTTTTGACCGCCATGATTTCCAGCACCGCCTCAATTGCCAGCGACGCCTGCCGAACATCATCCCACTCGGCCGCCACCAAACGTTCAAGCGTCCCGTCACGGTCTGCGGCGCTCAGCTTCCCTTTTTCCACGTCCCGCGCTAAGCGCTGACCAATCATGTGACGAGCTCGGTCGACGGTACCGGACTCGGCATCCAGCATGAGCACCCGATATCCATGAAGGGCTGCAACATGGGATATCCCACTCCCCATCGTCCCTTGACCAATGACTGCAATCGTATTCTCCATGGTTGTCCCCCTTAAAATCCCATGATATGAAATCCGCTATCCACATAGAGTACCTGGCCGGTAATCCGTTCCGACCATGGCGACGCCAGAAATACCGCCGCGTTGCCCACGTCGTCGGTGGTAATATTTTCGGGAATCGGAGCCCGTTCTAGAGTACTGTGTAACGCCGATGAAATACCTTTGACCCCGGCCGCCGCCAAAGTCTTAATCGGCCCCGCGGAAATGGCGTTGACCCGGATCCCATCGCGGCCGAGGTCGAATGCTAAGTAGCGCACGGAAGACTCTAAGGCCGCTTTGGCCACGCCCATCACATTGTAGTTGGGCATAACGCGTTCGGATCCCTGATAGGTCATGGCCATCACGCTCGCCCGCTTGGCACGGTTTAAGGGTTCATAAAGCGCGCGCACCAATGCTGTCAGCGAGTATGCGCTAATGTCTTGAGCCACATGGTACCCCTCGCGACTCGTCTCCAAAAACCGGCCAGATAAGTCTTCACTCTTGGCAAATGCAATGGAGTGTACCAACACGTCCAGTCGGTCGGTTTTCTCTTTCACCCGCTCCCCGAGTTGTCCGACTGACGCATCGTCGGAAACGTCCAACGGCAAAATGGCGAGCGGAGCTATCGACAGCTCGGCTACGAGCTTGTCTAAATTCTCCTTCAAGCGGTCGCTTTGGTAGGTAAGAATGAGCCGGGCCCCTTCACGGTCAAAAGCCCGGGCAATCCCCCAAGCGATACTCCGTTTGTTCGCTATGCCCGTCACCAGGGCAATTTTGCCCTCCAAGAGCCCCATCTGTGATCTCTCCCCCTCGATATGTCGCTGCCTCATATCTCCTTCGCGATATCTTGGAGGAAATCCTGTTTCAATGCAAACGGGCTTATGGCTGATTTAGCCGTGGAAGTGTGCCGGAGGGGTGGTGAGCACGTAAACTTTATGAAACTGGATGCCATACAGGGAAATTTTCATGGCCGATTCTTTGAAAAAGAGGTCGACATGGTCGCCCCATATCGCCGAACCGGTGTCGACCGCTCGGGCAGGTCCATATCCATCGATATAGAGGTAGGTACCGAGCGGGATGACACGGGGGTCGACAGCCACGTCCCCCGGCTTTAGGGGTTGGCCATTCCAGGCGGCAACCGCGCCCGATGGCCCATTCATCGCGAAGGACCCGTTATAGGCCGTGGTCATCATCGTTATCACGCGATCATAATGGTACGTCACACCATGCACCACCAATTTATGTACCGGAGCCGTTCCGAGCGCCACCGTGGCGTCAACCGGCGGCGATATTTTCACCCGGGCGCTCCCTACGGCCATCACCGTCCCTTCCGTTCCCGGATGGAGAACGGCCCGTTGTCCCTTGGGCATGGACCCGTCCTTGATGGTTTTCACCGCATAGGGCACGGCCTGAAATTGCCCATGGTTCCACGTGACCCCACCGGGCAACCAGGGCCAGGCGGGAATTCCGCCCACCGCCGCCAGTTGGGTGGTCGATGTAAAGCCGGCTGCATGCCCGGCAGGTAATCCGGTGCCCGCCCCCAGCGCGAGTCCGAGGGCAAGGATTCCCAAGCCCAGGGCCCAATATGCCCGACGCATAGGTCACCTCCCGCAAATAGCATGCGCCCAGACGTCAAACTTATGCCAGGAGTGGTTCATTCGTTCGCTGATGAAAATGCCAGCTGTCTCGGTAGGAGAGTCCAGAGGGCGAGGGCGATGACAATCAGAATCACCCCACCAGAAAAGAGCAACCGAGGGGCATGGGCGAACACTGGAGCCAACATCGGTGACAAAATAGCCACCAGCCCCGCCGTGACCACCCCAATCCACCCTTGCACGTCGACCCGCACCGAGTCGGGAAGCCAGGACATCCAATAACTGGTATGACTCGTCCAAAACTGACTCTGCCCCGCAACAATGAGGGCCCAGGCGACCATGACCCGCCAGAAGTGACCGGGGCCGGTCAGAACTAGTAGAAGAAACCCGAGTCCCAACCAGAGCACCGCCAGTCCCATTAACATGCGGCTGTGTCGGCTATCTGTCTTGGCTTGCACCATCAAGAGGACCAGAGCCGATACTACTGCCGCCAACGGAAGCCAGGCTAAGCGGCTAGGCGGCAAGTCGGTCCCTGCGGACGACACCAAAGCCAAGGGGGCTAAGTTCGCGAACAAGACCAGTGGCACTTGGATGAGAATGCGGAGTCCTGCTAGTACCGCCCCAGTTCCAGCGATTCCTTGACGCAAGTGCGCGGCGATGGCCCGAAACCCAATCGGCGAGGTGGATTGGCTGGCGCCTTTCGGCTCCCTCAAGAAGACAAGCCGCGTCAACCACGCCATCAATACTGCCGGCCACAAAATCCAAAGCAGGTGATGGCCCGTGAAAACCACACCCCGTTTTGAAATCCATCCTTCCATCAGGGGCAACACCAGGCCCCCCAACACGGTAGCCATCTGCAGCAAAAAGAAATAGCGGGGTAGCTTTACCGGGTCCTCTCCCGCGCTAAAGAGGCTATTCCAGGCTGGCCCCACCATCCCCATGGCTTGATTAATTACCACGCCTAAGAATAACCACCAAGGATTCCGGGAGAGCGTCCATAGGCCCAGCACAACCACCCAGCCAAGAAAGTCCCCGCTCATGATGCTTCCCTTTCGCCCCAGACGGCGCGCCAGCATCCCTGAGAAACCCAGGCCGATGACCTGCACGAAAGCGCCCAACCCCAACGCCAATCCCACTTGATGGGGACTTAAGTGTTCGTCGACAAGAAACAGGGTGAGATATGACCCCATCCAAGCCATGGTGACCGACCAGGGGAATTCGCTGACGAGAAAAATCTGAGCATTGGAGAGTGCACGCATCCTATGATGATATCAGCTTTGGGGCGCGCTATCCGACGAGTTTTTTAGCGCTTGGGCCCTGGGCAGACGCCGGGCGGTGAAAAACAAGACCACTGCCACAAACGACCAGAGGCTAAGAATCCACCGAAACACTCGTAGGTCTGGGCGACCAATCAAGGTGACGATTCCGAGCACAATGAGAAGACTCATCAGTCGGCCCCCATTAATCCAGACTTCCTTAAGACCCGTCAATCGAACCCGGTCTTGGTCGTCTCGACTCACCTGGGTAATCGCCGTGAGGGCCGCCGATTCCAGACGAACCTTAAACGATGGATAGGAGATGGCAATCGCCGCCCCCAAGAGGAAGAGCACCACGGCGGTTAACGGGAGAACTAGAAGCCCGAGGGCCGTCAACGAGACCAGCATCGCCGCAAACAGCCCTTTTTCTTCAGCCAACGCGCCCGACCAGCGGGTCAATGCCCAAAAGAGCCCTCCCTCAATGGCTGCCTGCATGGCCGCAAATGTCCCCAACAAGACGGTATTGTCGGTCACAATAAATAACAGCAGGCTTGGCACGAAAAAGTATACGCCGTCGCGCATCCCCAGCGCCCAAAAGCTCCAGCTAAGCCGTCGCCATCCCGGAATCTCCACAGGGGTCGAAGAAGGGGCGTCCCACTCTTCCGGTTGGGACTTAGGCAAGCGATGGTGAGCTGTCAAAATGAGCCAAGCACAAGCCAAAAGACTCACAAAAGCAATAAAAAAGACCGTGCGATATCCAGCCAATCCCGGCAGGACTCGAATCACCCAACCACTCATGACCGGAGCCAGCAAGCCCAACACCGCTTCAATGGTCCCGGTCCAGCTGTTGTACCAGGAAGCTTGGCCCGACTCCACCCATGATGACGCCAAGACAAACAGACTGAGCCAATAGAAGCTGGATGAAAGGCCATCGAGAAGTGCCAGTGGGATAAAATACTCGCGGGTCTTGGTCTTAAGAATTAATAAAAGGGCCAGGTAGAGCGCGTTCAAAATAATGCCCAGCGTCATCAAAAGCGGACTCGAAATCCGTCCCCGAATCCTCGAAGCGAGCCCAAAGCTCGTCACCATCATCACAAAGATGAGTGCGTAAAAGAGAAGAATCGACCGAAGCCCGGTACCAATGTCCCAGAACCAGGCCCCCACGAAGTTGGACGCTAGAAACATGGCTAGCGTCCAACCGGTTTGAATGAGAAAGAGCCGTGTCACCGGCTTTAGATGAGCCCCCGAGGAAAACATGTCCTCATTGTACCATCAACCGGCTCAGGTTAGTCCCCCACTAGCCTGCCTGGGGATGTTGGCGGCTGAACTCAGCACCCATAGCCGACCCTTCCCGCCTTATGACGTGAAAGATTTGGTCCAAAGTCGCCGACTCGCCGAGAATTTGTTGGACCATAATCACTTTGGCCAACGTCCGTGTCGCTTGTGCCGTTTCCCTGTCATTCATTGCGGGCCACCTCCTCATCCTCTACATAAAGGCTACCAGGCAATTTTTACAAAGATGTTTCGGCATCATATGAGAAGATTCGAACGCCTGCGCAATTTTCTGACCCAATTAGAAAGCCCCCTCGATGGTTACGGCCTCTTCCAAGGTTCCCGGCATGCGCCATAAACCGATGCAAAATAATAACCCCGCTAGAGAAGACAAAGCCCAAGCCCAAATCCCCGGCAGCACATGCCATAAGAGGCCTGCGGCCAATGACCCGAACGGATTGGCTAGAGAAAATACCGTCATAATCAGCCCGAACACGCGCCCTCTCATGGAGCCGGGAATGAGGCGCTGCATCCAGGTAAAACTTAACGCATTTCCGATGCCGTTGGCGACACCGGCTACCAGCAGAATGGCGGCCGACACCGTCACCCAGGGCGACAACCCGAACCCGACGAAAAGGACGCTCTCCACTAAGAACGTGATGAGCAGTGCAGTTTTCAGTGGCATACGGCTAAATTGACCGCTCAACACGCTTCCCAGCACAACACCTAACGCCCACGATGCATCGATAATGCCATACCAGACGGCCGTCCCGTGAAGATGAAGGCGGACCCAGGCTGGCAACATGACAAAGGCCGCCATAAAGGCAAAGTTCATGAGCACAATTAACGGGAGCAGACGACTTAACACCCGAATCGATCGAAAGGCGCGCAGTCCTTCGGCAAAGCTGGTCAGAAAGCCCGCCGGCCGGACGGTTGGATCCCGATCAGCTGCCGGACGCCCGGGACGAGTCACGGTCCGCATCATAAGCCAAATCGCGAGAGCGGAAATCCAGAACGAGGCCATGTCCAAGCCAAACACCAAGGATACCCCAATCGCCGCCACAGCCGCGCCGCCCAAAGCCGAACCGACCGCCGCGGATAACTGACTGGTCAGTGAGTAGAATCCATTGGCCTCGGTCAGATCGTGCTCCAACACCATATGGGGAACCATAACGCTTTCAGCCGGTCCAAAAAAGGCCATGCCGAGCGAATTAATTGCTAATAGCCCAATCACCACCCAGACCAAGGCGTGGGGAATAGCCAGCGCAAACAGTCCCAACAACACCGCCGTCCCTCGGAAGAGATCGGTTATCAGCATCACTCGACGGGCATCCAGTCGGTCCACCAAAACCCCACCGAAAAGCCCTAACATGGCGGGAACCGTCACTGCCATCCCAGCCACCGATAGTAAAAATGGGGACTTCAACTGAATCTCCCAAAGGCCTAGAATGTAGAAAACCGCGTTACCCAATTGGGATAGGAGTTGACCCGACCAAAGCCAGCGAAAGCCCGGATATTTCATAAAGACACGCAAATTAATTCGCCTTCCATTCCCATGGCACCCGTCATTTAATGATAATCTTTAGACTTTACACGAAAAAATGCTGGCCGTCAGAAAAAATATTTGAGGAGGACATGATTGATGGACCTTCCTGAATTCGCTGCCCTCGACCTCAAAGGAGACCCCGTTTCTCGCGAGCTCTTAGGGCACAAACTTCCGCTTATGCTGGTGCTTTTGAGAGGCCTCACCTGACCCTATTGCCAAAAGGAACTCGTGGAGCTCCATCACCAACTCCCCAGCATACAGAAACAAGGCGTGACAGTGCTGGTGATTACCCCAGACCCGCCGGGACGCATTCAGTCGTACTGGGAGACCCATCAATTCACGTTCTGGGCCATTCCCGATCCGCGTGGAACATTATTAAATCGTCTCGGCCAAGAGACGTCCTGGTGGAAGCTTGGCCGAATGCCGGGGCTCATCCTATTGAATGCCTTGGGCACCGAAGTCTATACGCATCACGGGCGAACCATGCGGGATCTGCCAGACTTCCGGCAAGCCCTAGCAGCACTCCCAGATTAATTTAAGAGCACCCATTTTCCATGTGTGCCGTGCTTCAGGTTCATGTACACGTCAACCGCATTCGTCAAAGGGGCCGGGGATACTGAAAGGCCGGAAAGATGTCCGGAAATAATCCCGGAAACGACCCGCTCCAATAGACGGCGGATCTCGGCAATCGTGAACTTCAGACTATCTACCCCCATCAACGTCTGCTCTTGATGATAGAAATCGACCACCGGCAGGCTCACGATCGGGTGGCTTGGCGAGGCAATCACCACCATGCGGCCACGATAGCCCAACGCCTCTTGACATTCCCGGAATCCTTCACCTCCCACCATGTCGAACACCAGGTCTACGCCACGACCCTCGGTGACGTCCAAAACCTCGTCCGCCCATCCAGGCTGAAGCTTAACCCAGGTCACCCCATCCGCCGCCTCGGGCGGACCGTGGCTCACCCCAATCATTTTGGCTCCGGCCCAACGCCCTATTTGAAGAGCGGCAGTGGCCACGGCACCACGCCCCCCAGTGACCAAAGCCGTCTCCCCTGGTTGAAGCCCTGCACGAACCAGAAGAGCCATCCAAGCGGTTGTGAAGGGCACGCCGAGTGCCGCCGCTTGGGATACAGGAAGGGATTCCGGACGCCGTACCAAAGCATCCGTCGGCACGGATATGTATTCCGCATGAGTCCCCGGCCGCGTGAATCCGAGGGAACTAACCGAACCCAGCACCGGTTGTCCTTTCCATGAGGGAGGGCCTTCCACGACCACTCCAGCAAAATCCCGGCCCGGGATACACGGAAACGTCGTCTCAGGGAACCTCCCATCCACCACGTTATTGATATCACTCGGATTGATTCCCGCCGCTTCCATGCGTACCACCACGTCGTTACTTTGGGGTACGGGTTTGGCTACCTCGCGGATGGCTAGTGGCCCTCCAGGCTGTTTCGCAAACAACGCACGCATTTGGACCACCTCGAGCCAAATTCTAACAAAAAGAGAGCCGCCCCCAAAAAGGACGGCTCCAGTGCGAGGTCTAGCCTAAGGGAATGCGGTCTTTATTCTCGGTAAGCCATGCCTCGAAGTTTTTCAGGTTCGGATTTAACGTTCGTGATCCCGCCAAATCTCTGGAAGCTAAAAATACCATGGCGTAATCGCGATAGTATTGGAACATATTGCCCAAGTCGTCGGCACCAGGAAATCCCAAGGCACGATAGTCCTCCGGGTCAATGGCATGATACCGTACGGGCACGTCCAAGGCTCGGCTTAAAGCCGATGCCATCTCGTCGCCCGTCAGGTGGTCGCCCGCCACCCCTACAAATTTTCCGAGATATTGCTCGCGATTTTGGAAAATGGCATAGGCAGCCTCACCAATATCGGAGGCGGCGATTCCCGCGAGTTTTTCCTCCCCCATCGGCAGCGTCAAGCTATAGCTCCCATCCTCACCTTTTTGCGGTCCCATGCCAAAGTGAATCATATTGTCCCAGTAGAACGTGGCAAGGAGAAAAGTGGTCGGCACCTGGGCGTTGACAAAAAACCGGTCCGACTCCCCTTTCGCATCAAAGTGGGGCACTTTATATTGTCCCATTAAGGTGGGCATGCGGTCATCCGAGAGCGGGATCCACTTGCGGGTGTCCTCCAAGGTGGACCAGACAAGATGTTGCACGCCCGCTTTAGCAGCGGCCCTGGCCATGGTCTCGGCGTGCTGTTTTTCCTTTTCTGGCGAAAAATGGGCCCAATAAAAGGTCACGCAGAAGGCTCCATAAGCTCCTTCAAGAGCCTTCTCCACCGTCTCCGGTCGGTCCAAATCGGCCTCGACAACCTCGGCACCCAATTCTTTGAGCTTCTGAGCCCCTTCGCTAGAAGCTGACCGCGTAATGGCCCGAACTCGAAACGGACTATTATGATCCCGCAAAATAGCGTGGGCTAAGCCACCGCCTTGGGACCCAGTAGCCCCAAATATGGCAATAACCTTTGTCCTTTCCATTATAACCTCTCCCTTCGTTGTCTGGTCCCATAGCATGGCAAGACACTTTCCATGCTAACAGAAATTTAGTA
>DAHWKG010000008.1:0-3227 GCA_027343765.1 Sulfobacillus sp. | reverse complement strand
GTCTAGTGGGGCGGGAGGGCTGACGGAACGCCTGTGGCAGCCATTTGACGCGGTTGTGGGGGCCTTTGATAACGATGCAGCGGGGCACGGATATGCCGAATGGCTGCGACAGCATCGATCCGCTGGCGAGACCCTGTGTCTCACACCGCCGGAGCCCTATAAAGATTGGAATGCGGCATGGCAGGCTGGACATCGCGAGTTTCTGGGAGCGACTCGGCTCTGGGATCGGGAAGTGGCCCGGATGCGCGGAGGAAGCCAATTCACTAAATAAGGAGCGATGCATGATGACCACGCGACGACGGAACCCGAGCGGATTTGTGCGGAAGCACCCCGATACCGTTACCACCCGGTGGCAGGGCATTATAAAATATCCCGATCCCGATGTCCCGGGCCAATGGAAACAACGGTCGGCGACCTTTGCGCGCCGGGTTGATGCCCAAAAGGTAAGCGTAAAACTGCCCCCACCTTCTCGGCGCTTCAATCAACCTTCATAATGCCCCTAGAATTACCGAAAGGGGCTGTAGATAGTGAGCAACCAAGAACGTGAAGAACTACGCCGTCTGTGGGCGAGCTTAGTGGAAGAGTTCCGGGCTAGTGGCCTTGGGCAGGCTCCATGGTGTCGCCAAAACGGATATAAAGTCCGGCACCTACAGTATTGGCTGAGTAAATTCCCGGCGACCGACGCGGGCGCGTCGGAGGCTCCCGCGTGGCTACCGGTGCCAGTGGCACCCAACCCGGAATTTGCGGAATCCTTGGTTGTGCGTGTGGGCTCGGTGGCAATTGATATCCGGCCCGGGTTCAATCCCGACCTACTGCGGGCGGTGGTCCGCACCTTAGCATGATGGGGGCACTCGGTGCCCCCGGGACACGCGTCTATCTGGCGTGCGGGGCGACCGATATGCGAAAATCCATCGATGGATTGGCCGCTCTCGTGCAAGCGCGTTTTCAGCTCGATCCGTTTGCGCCAGCCGTCTTTGTGTTTTGCAACCGCCAACACGACAAGCTCAAAATCCTGTACTGGGATCACAATGGTTTTTGGCTCTTGTACCGGCGATTAGAACGCGGACATTTTCAATGGCCGCAAGCCGTTGAGGACGCGCCCACACGAGCCATTTCCCTGCGCCAATTGCAATGGCTCCTGGATGGGTTGGCCGTGGATCAGCGGCACGCCCACGCGCCCGTCCGGGCGCGGACGGCGGTATAAATTCCGGAGTAAAAATGGCGCGAAACCCTTGATTTAGCAGGGTTTTTGGGGATCTGTGTCGAATCTTTCATCTATGATCAATCTCCCGGAAACCCCCGAAGCCCTCGCGCGCCGATGTGCGCAATTAGAAGCCGAAGTCGTCGCCTTGCGCCAGCAAGTGCGGTGGTTTGAGGAACACCTCCGGCTCGCCCGGCATCAGCGGTTTGGGGCCTCCTCGGAACGGTCCGACACCATCCAGCTCCACCTCTTTAATGAAGCAGAAGCCACGGCGGCCTCCGCCGTGGACGCGGCACCCGAAGAGACAATCACCTATACGCGCAAGAAGAAAGCCCGTGGGCAGCGCGACGCCGCCCTCAAGGATTTCCCGGTGGAACGGATCGAATACCGGTTGCCGCCCGACGAGCAACACTGCACCGCGTGTGCGGGGCCCTTGCACGAAATGGGCGAGGAAGTCCGACGGGAACTGAAGGTCATTCCAGCGGAGATCAAGGTGGTGGAACATGTCCGCTACAAGTATGGATGTCGGACCTGTGAGCGCGAGGCGATTACCGTGCCCATTGTCACTGCGCTCATGCCGCGCCCGGTCCATCCCGGAAGCTTGGCGTCCCCGTCCTTGATGGCCTACATCCTCCATCAAAAGTACACCCTTGGCCTCCCCTTGTATCGCCAGGAGCAAGATTGGGCACGCCTCGGCGTACCTCTCTCCCGGCAGACCATGGCCAACTGGGTCGTCTTCGCCGCGCATGAATGGTTAGATCCGCTGTATCAGCAACTCCATCGAGAGCTTCTGAAACGGGATATCCTCCAAGCCGACGAAACGACCGTCCAAGTGTTGCAGGAAGACGGGCGCGAAGCAAAAACCAAATCCTATATGTGGCTCTACCGTACCGGTCGGGAAGGGCCCGCGATGGTGTTATATGAATACCAAAAGACCCGCGAAGGCGAGCATGCCCACTGCTTTCTCGCCGGTTTTAAAGGGTACCTCACGGTGGATGGATACGCCGGCTACCACGGGATGCCCGATGTCACCTTGGCCGGCTGCTGGGCGCACGCCCGGCGCAAGTGGATGGAGGCGTTGAACGCCCTCCCGAAGGAAGCTCGGGACGGCCCGAGTATTGCTCGGGACGGGCTCCAGTTTTGCAACCGCCTTTATGATGTGGAACGCAATCTCCGCGAGGCCACTCCGGATGAACGCTTGCGCGCGCGTCGCGCGCGAAGTGCCCCTATTTTGACCGAATTTCGCGCCTGGTTGGGCGAAAAACGGGATCAGACCTTGCCCAAAAGTGCGACCGGGCAGGCGATCACCTACTGCCTCAACCAGTGGGTGCCGTTGCAAACCTTCTTAGCCGATGGTCGCTTAGATATCGACAATAATCGAAGCGAACGGAGTATCAAGCCATTTGTTATCGGTCGAAAAAACTTCCTATTCATGAATACCCCTCGCGGGGCAAAGGCGAGCGCGATTACGTATAGCATCATCGAAACGGCCAAGGAAAATGGCTTAAATCCCCGGGCCTATCTTCAATATCTATTCGAGCAGCTACCCAACCTCGATCTCAAGGATCCGGCCATCTGGGCTGACCTGCTACCCTGGTCGCCGGCTCTACCGGCCTCTCTCAAAATTCCCGTTCCCGGCAAAGTCTAAGGCGTCCGATTCCCCACCGCAAGGTGGGGGCTATTGGACGCTTACATGGTGGCAAACACGACTCCGAACACCCCCACCGCCAACAGGCCGAACCCTACCGTCAGCCCATTGAGTTGCTTCATTCATCATCACTCCCGTCTGATGAAAATTGTTAAATCTCGCAAGCTAATGCCACTGGGTCCCTAGTAAATCTCCTTGGGCCGACCGCAGTCTGGCACGTTCGCGATAAGAATTGTCTAACTTTCCAGTAACTCTCCAAGGACAACCTTCCCCGCAAGACAAATAATTATCTAAACTGGGGACGTTTAAGGCGTGTCATGTGTCACCCGTCCTTCGCCATCCAGGTATTATAAGAGCATCCAGTTCAGCTCAAGGATG
>DAHWKG010000235.1:0-3993 GCA_027343765.1 Sulfobacillus sp. | reverse complement strand
GGCCTCCCATTCAAGGACGGCGACGCCTTCTTCGCGGTCGACATCGCCGAGCACCCCGCCCTCATCATCTTCGTCGCACCTTCCTCCCGCCGTGCCCGTGCCGCCGGGGGCCCTGCCCACCGCGCCCATCGGGAATGGCGCACACGTGACCGCCATTGGAGACTCGGTGATGGTCGATGCGCAACCCTATCTGGTCCAATTATTGCCCGGCATCGTCGTGGACGGTCAAATTAGCCGCCAACTCATTCAAACTCCCCCGGTGGTGTCTGCATTAAAAAAGGCGGGCCACTTGCATCGAGATGTGGTCATCGAACTCGGCACGAATGGCCCCTTTACCGCCCCGCAACTCCGGGCCCTACTCCGACAAATCGGACCGCATCATGCGTTTGTCTTGGTCAACACGTCCGAACCCCGTCCGTGGGAGACGATCGTCAACGCCGTCATCGATCACGTGGCGGCCACCTACCCCCATACGGTCCTGGTGAATTGGTATCAAGCCGCCCCCTCCGTCGCCCGAGACTTTTACCCCGACGAGGTGCATCTCAAACCCGCCGGGGCAAAGTTCTATGCCACGCTCATAGCGAAAGCTGTCCTGACGCTGCAACAAGCCGATCCTCCACCAAAATCCTCATGAAATCCGCGCAAAGTTCTTACCGCGCTATCCCTGATGGCTCTAAGGCTCATCGAGTATTTTAAGTCAAAAGTTCATAACTTTTTTCTCGCCAATATCGAACCCTTGTTCGAGTTCATAACTTTTGGCCCTTTACACCACGTAAACCCGCATGGTAATTAGCGTAGCGCGATCATAACGGGAGGCAAAATCCATGGCAAAAAAGATCCGTATTACCATTAGCCTGTCATCATCCGATGATGCCGACCTCATTGCAGTCATGCAAGGCATCCCAGCGGGCATTCGCAGCCAAGTGATCCGGCAGTGCTTGGCCGCGGCGCTCTTGCCCGGGGGATACCGCGATCTCATCGACACGGTGCGCGATCTGGAAAACACCGTGGCCCGCCTTCAGGTCTCGGATTCTACCACGCCCGCAACCCTTTCAGAGCCTGCCGAAACTCCCCCATCCTGGTCAATGGCTGATCAATGGGACCAAGCGCTTCGCTCTTTTGATAGCGAATAACCTGAACTATCGCTTGGATGTTCACTCACTTGGATGTTCACTCACTTGGATGTACAGCCTCTTGGATGTACACTCACTTGGATGTACACTCGCCACGCCATTGCCACGTCCCCAAACCGCCGCCCCGTGCCGCATTCACTCCCCCCGTGCCGGGGTAATATCTCCTACTCTTTACTTTGTTCGCTGCACTAACGCCTCCCTTTCCTTTTTTTCATCCTGTCGGCTATTTTTTCTCGTCGGTTTCTTTCGCCCTGCCCTTCCGGGACAGGGCGTATTTCGGTGTGCCCAGAACGCAATGACTCTCGCAGACAGAACAGTCCTGCTCATTCTTCCAACGCTCCCTACTCAGCGCGACGTTCGTACCACCGCTTGACAAGTTCGAGACCTTCTTGTTTCGTGGTGGTAACCCAATCCTCATCCGTTCCATGGCTCATCCATCGATCGTTAACCTTAAGGAGTGATTTCTATGCAAGACCGTCATCCTCAATCTTCTCCTCCCCCTTCTCCTTCTCAGCCCGAACGTCTTTTAGCCGAGTATGATCGACGTTATGCTCAAGCTCAGCAAAAACGCCAAGACGACAAGATTTCTCGACGCGCTTACGCTCTCTCCCAACGCAACTCTCGTTCTGTAGATCGTTGGTCTCTCCAGGCAATGGTCCACCGATGGAATGCCGCCTTAGCGCCCTACGCTTCGCGTCTCATGTGGGTCATTGTTCCCATAGGACTAAGCGGTACGGTCAAGTCCTGGCCACGCCGGGCCCACCGCTATGCGATTGTGCTTTCCGTGCAACCGCAAGGATGGCCGTCAAAAGAACGACGATACTGGTTAGCCTGGTGGACGCATTGGGCTCTCGGACATCCCGACGCTCCTCATGAACACTGGTTTGACTTTCACCACAAGCAAGAGCACACCCTATGGACCCGCATTTTCTACATGATCCCTGACGCCTCCTGCGAAAGCGGCTGGGCCTGGGAATCCCGCAACACCTTCCCCGCTATCGCTCCGCATGTCGATGCGGCCAACACTCAGCCCCTGGTAGCCAATCTCCAGAACACCATCGAACAAGCCATGAAATCCATTGACAGCGCCAAGCCAGTCGAATTGGCCGGTCGGTGGCATCGCGGTCCTTGGCACAGAGCCGTACAAGAAGAGAGTGCTGAAGAAAGTTTTCACTGGCGTCGGTTATGGCGGTCGACCGACACCTGGATGGTCTTTATTGGGCTCTTGGTGCTCTTTATTCAGTTTCCCCAGACCATCCCCGGGGATCGAAGTTGGTTCTTTGCTGGAGCGTTAACCTTTCTCTACGATCGTTCCCGTATGATTGCTTGGAAACGGTGGTTTGCTCACTTCCAATAAAGCACACCCTCGATGCCCGGTACTCCTTTCTAGGATGTTGCCGGGCGTTTTTGTGAGACATTGCCGCTTGGGTTTCGTGCCTTAAGCAAGTGGTTGGGATTCCGCGATTTCCTGCCATAGTGGAAACCTCACCGACCGGAAGGCGGGAGTTTTCTCCGTTCCCCCCATCTTTCGAGTCCGAACGGTCGAGCCCATCGGACACCGACACCTGGGACCTAACGGGCTTGCCGCCCTGCCCTCTGTGATGAATCACCACCCCCCGTCGCTTTTTTTGAGAGTGCGCCGCTCAGGATAGACACCTCTGCGGCCCTACACATGTTCCCGAAAGCACCGGTATTTCCGTTGCCGATGCATAATCCTTCGCCTTTCGACCATACTTTCCCGGAATATTTGGAACGGTATACACCGATTCCGCATAGTTATCGCCTTCTTCGCCTCCCCGCGCGCCATGGCCCCGCCCTAGCGGGCGAGACCACGGCGGCGTGGCGGCTTCGTCATGCCTACGGGATTCGGGTGGGGGATCGGCAGCAAGGCGCGTCGTGCCGTGCCTTCTCCGTGCCCGGCCGTCCAGGAAAAGCGCCTGGACCGCCGGGCACGGAGAAGGCGGCGGGGAGCTGTTTCGGGTATCGCGGAAGACGAAGGGCTTGCTGGGATGTGGGAGTCGAGGTGGGTCGTCGAAAGGAAGGGGTCTGGATGCGACGTCGGTTATCGGGGATTCGGATGGATCGTCTATTCGCTCCGCTATTTTATTCTGGTGTTTATCCTATGACGTCTCGAGGACTCTGGCGCTACACGTTGGGGAGGGTGTGGTCGGTACGGCCTTTTCGGTCGGCAGAGGAATCGTTTTTGCGTCAGGCTTGGGAGAGTGGAGCGTGGGCCTTTGCCCAGGGGCACTTCCTGGTCGTGCCTCAAGGGGTGTGGGGTCGCGCTCGCACGGAGTGGCTAACCCAAGCCAGCCGCGCTTTCGAGTACTGCGCTTGGGAAGCGTCTCAAACGGACGCTCCCGATCATGACGAAGACTAACCCTCGAGGGCGGCCATCGTCCGACCGCTCGCCCTGCCCGGGTGGACCCTATCCCGGCGAGCGGTCGGGGGGTGTTCGTTTTGAGGATTTCCCGAAGTGCGGGAAATCATTCAGCCGGCCGAGCGCTTCCCCGTTCTCGTGATGGGGCGCGCCTTAAGTCGGACGATGTCTCCCTCACAGCCATCCTTGTGCTTGGGGTTGCACGGTCTTGCCGGGTTTCCAAGAAGGTTTTGTGCACCGAAGTAACCTCCTGCGTTTGTCTTCGCGGCGGGGGTTCCCTCGGCATGCGGTTCGACCGTGTTCTGTTTCCCGAAAAGATTTAGCCCAAGCCGCCAAGCCGCGCTAGCCACAAGGGCTAGCCCGCCCTGGCCGCTTGGGCTTTTTCTGCGACCCGTCTCTTGCCTTCTGAAATTACCATTCACTTTGAGAGGTGTGATTCCGTGGATTTCCACACGATTGCTTTAACCATCCACCAGATGA
>DAHWKG010000232.1:0-17452 GCA_027343765.1 Sulfobacillus sp. | reverse complement strand
GGCGAGGGATAAAACCCTCGCCGCCTTCCGTGATCCGGGCGGTTTAGACTCGCTCAATGATGGTGGCGACTGCCATCCCCCACCCGATGCACATGGTAATCAAGGCGTAGCGTCCTTGCCGCCGTTCCAGTTCGTGTAGTGCGGTGAGAACCAGGCGCCCTCCCGACGCCCCGAGCGGGTGTCCGAGCGCAATGGCACCGCCGTTTGGGTTCGTGCGCGTCCAGTCTGGATGGTACTCCTCACCCCAGGCTAGCACCACTGAGGCAAATGCCTCGTTAATTTCAATGACGTCCATCTCTTCGAAACGGAGTCCAGCCCGTTCGAGGACTTTGGCGGTGGCGGGAATGGGGCCAGTCAACATGATGACAGGGTCAACGCCTACGACCGACATGGCCACAACCCGCGCACGCGGGTTCAGGCCATACCGCTTGAGACCGTCCTCCGAGGCGAGTAAAAGCGCAACGCTACCGTCAGTAATCTGGCTGGAGTTGGCGGCCGTGACACGGCCGTCGGGTTTGAATGCGGGGCGCAATGTGGCCATTTTCTCTAACGTCGTGTCGGCCCGAGGACCTTCGTCTCGGGCAATTCGCACCGGGTTCCCTTCCCCATCCACGGTATCAACGGGCGTGATTTCTTCTTCGAAGCGACCTTGGTCGATGGCCGCCAACGCCCGTTGATGACTTTGGTACGAGAAAGCATCCAAAGAGTCTCGGTCGAGGTTCCACTGCGCCGCAATCATCTCGGCCGAAAGCCCCTGCGGGACAATATTGTAACGTCGTAACAATTCATCACTGAAGGTCGACCCATCCGACCCCATGGGGACGCGGGACATGGATTCCACGCCGGCCGCAATCACCAGGTCGTGAACATCGGCACGAATGGCTTGGGCCGCTTGATTGACGGCCTCGAGACTCGATGCGCACATACGGTTAATGCTCACCCCGGGGACCTCCACCGGAAAACCGGCAATCAACGGGGCTAGCCGGCCAATGTTAAATCCTTGCTCACCGACTTCTGTTACGCACCCGAGCCGCACGTCTTCAACCGCCGAGGGTTCGATGCCAGTCTTCTCCACTAAAGCCGACAAGGTATGGGCGGCCAAGTCGTCCGGGCGGATTCGCGACAGGCCACCACCCCGACGACCAAACGGAGAACGGATTCCGTCAACAATATAGGCTTCGCGCACGCTCATCGCCTCTCCTTTATCCAATGAGGCATGCCCAAGAGCTATCGGGCATGCCTCACGGTTCGTTAGGAAATCAGGGTTTGCAATTTTAGGGCCATACTCATGTCGCCAGTCACCGACAATTTTCCGCTCATAAACGCACTCATGGGATTTAAGCTGCCCTGAGCCAAGGCCTTGAAGTCGTCGGCTGTCATGGTAATGGTTACGCCGGCATTTTCTGCCTGACCCTCCGTGACTTCGGCTCCTTGGTCCGTAACAGAAACCGCATAGTTCGCCGCATCCTCGCCGGTCAAGATGAACTGATAGACACCCTTCGAGTTGGCCAATTGATGGGCACCCTTGGCTTCCAAACGAGACTTCAATTCGCTGAACATGTCTTTGGTCGTCATGAGAATCCTCCCTTTTGTAGCGTACGCCTCGATTTTACAATAAGCGGGTCATGACCCGCTTTTGAATCTGGGTGGTCCCTTCGTAGATGGACATGATTTTGGCATCGCGGAACCACTTTTCTACGGGGAAGTCGCGCATATAGCCGTATCCTCCCAGTGTCTGGACTGCTTGGGTGGCGACCTCCATGGCCATATCCCCGCAGAAAGCCTTGGCCATGGAGCCCTCTAGGTTACAGGATTGCTGGGTGTCGGCAAGCCAAGCCGCACGATAGGCGAGGAGCCGCCCAGCGTCGATTTTGGAGCGCATTTCGGCTAAGGGGAACGCTATGCCTTGGTTATAAATGATGGGCTTCTGGAATTGCACCCGCTCTTTGGCGTAATTGAGCGCGTATTCATAGGCTGCTCGAGCCACCCCAACGGCGGCGATGGCTACCGTGGGCCGGGAATGTTCAAGCATTTTCATGGCCCCCAGGAAAGCCATTCCTTCCGGTCCGAGGCGATTTTCTTCGGGCACCCGCACGTTGTCAAAGTGCACCTCAGCCGTATGGCTGGCACGGAGTCCGAGCTTTTTAAATTTTTTACCGCCTGATAGCCCGGGTGTCTCGCCGTCGACAATGAAGGCCGAGACCCCGGCATAGCCCGCGTCAGGGTCGGTCTTGGCGAAGACGACGTACACGTCAGCAATGCCACCATTGGTGATAAACGTCTTGGTGCCGTTAATCACATACTCGTTGCCGTCCCGTACGGCCCGAGTCGTCATATTGACCACGTCGGAACCCGCATTGGGCTCCGTCAGGCACATCGCTCCAAGGCGCACAGCATCGGGATCCGTGAATCGGGGCAACCACTTCCTTTTTTGCTCCTCGCTTCCCATTTCCAGGATAGGCAGCGCAGCCAGTCCAATCCCTCCCATGGCTGTGGCGATGCCTGCGCATCCCCAGAACAACTCCTCTGAAATGACCAAGCTGGACATTAAACTGGAGACGCCACTGCCGCCGTATTCCTCAGGAATGGCGTAAGCCAAAAGTCCAAGCTTGGCAGCTTTTTTTAGGACATCCCAGGGCATTTCCTCGCGCTCGTCGTATTCTTGGGCCACAGGGCGGATTTCTTTCTCTGCGAAGCCGTGGGCCCATTGCCGCAGTTCTTCTTGCTCGGGGGTGAGCGAAAAGTCCATGCTGTCCTCTCCTTCCGAATACCTGCATCTGGCATTATTTTACCACGGCAAATTTTGTGTGAAAAGACCAGATTTGAAAGAATATGCGAACGTGCATCGGTCAACCTACCCGGAGGAGGGATTATGATGCCTCGTCGCCGTCAAGACCCGCGCAATGAAAACCGTTCACCCAAGAAGAAGCTCACCCAAACGCTTTTAACCATGGGTGAGACGACCGGACTTTCGGTAACCGAGGATCTCCTCGAATTGCGCCGGGAGCAACTACCGGAGCGCGCCCAAGGCACTGACGACCGAGATGGCGTTTAAAGTCAGGTGGGCGGCTGTCGACGCCACGAGAGAACCGGTGGTTCGATACAAAGCATTGAGGGTGATGCCCGCCAACGCCAGGGGCAAAAAGAGCGTCGCATTGAGGTGCGCCAGACCAAAGACCGCCCCCGCCACCAAGGTGGCGGGGAGATACCCCCAGGCCTCATTGAGGGATCCAAATAAAATACCTCGGAACAAGGCTTCTTCCGCCAAAGGAGCCAACACAATCACCCCAAAGGAGATAAGGAGCGCGGGGACGGGATGGTGACGGACGAGGGAAGGCATAGTGACGAAAGGATTATTGGCCACAACCCGGATGTGAAAGCCTCGGCTTTCGATGCTGACGATGATGGCGGTAAGGAAAATCAGACCAGCCCCGGTAAGAAAGCCGAGACCCAGATCCCGCCACCGGAAGTGGTATCGGGAACGGATAAATCCCCCTAAAAAGCCGGCCTGCAGTAGCGCCGTAATGACCACTCCCCACTCCCATGGAGGGGTGCTGAGATAGAGGACCACGAGGTCGGCGGCTGTTTTTACCGAGATGGGTTGATGGCGGAGGGTCAAGAAGGCCGATAGTGCCAGAGATACCATCACTAAGAGCGCGATGCCCAAGAGCGCCTCAAGCGGTGCGAGAGGCCAACGAAATCGTCGGGTGCCCCAGAAACCCACCAAGCCCGACAGCATGGCAGCGGCCACGACCAGAAACGGATGCACCCATCCGATACCGAGGCCACCCAAAACTGTCACCCCAGCACCTATGATCGTGCTTAACCAGGGCATCCTAAGGGCGTAGGCCGATATCGAAAGTCCCAGTATCGCCAACAAGGCGAAGATGATGCCTTGACTATTGGAAGGATGGGGAATGGCCCGTTCTGCCAAAAATGTTAGGAGGTACCCTCCTACAATCCCGAGACTCCGTGACCAGAATCGCATAAATGTTCACCTAAAATCCTTTCCATGGTATAATATCCCACAAAAACGAGGAGTAACCATGCCAAGATTACGGGGAACCGACCGGCAGCATGATATCATGGCCTTTATTCAAAGTTTTATCGACAAGAATGGCTTTCCGCCTTCGGTGCGCGAAATTGGTGCAGCTGTGGGTCTTAAATCGACCGCCAGCGTGTTTCGCTATCTTCAAGCGTTGGAAAACAGCGGTAAAATTACTCACCCGCCCGCCAAACGCCGCGCTTGGCGCGTCGAAGACCGGGCACCGGCCGTTGAAGCGCCGTTGGTGGGCCGCATTACCGCCGGCCAGCCTATCTTGGCGGTGGAAAATCAAGAAGAACGCTTTCGCCTTTCGCCGCACTTCTTTTCCCACGCCCCGGACTTTTTCTTGCGCGTCCGTGGGGACTCCATGATTGAGGCGGGGATCTACGACGGGGACCTGGTGGCGGTCGAGTCCACCAAAACGGCAGAGAATGGCCAAATCGTCATTGCCCTCATCGGGGAGGAGTCCACGGTTAAATATCTCGAGCGTACCGGCCGTCGGATTCGACTACTTCCGGCCAATCCACGCTACGAACCGATCGAATCCCCAGACATTCAGGTGATTGGGCGCGTGATCGGTTTAGTCCGTTCGCTTTAGTAGCCGAGCGCTTGGAAGGCAGCGTCGACTGCCAACATCGTATGCCAACGGTTCACTCCTCCTTGCAGAAAGACCCGGTACGGCGGGCGAATGGGCGCATCGGCGGATAGCTCCAACGAACCTCCCGCAATAAAGCCTCCCGCCGCCATGATAATCGGGTGCTGATAACCTGGCATCGGCCACGGCTCCGGGGCAGCTAAAGCGTCTACGGGAGACCACGATTGAATGGCTTGGCAGAACGCGACAACTCTGTCCGCTGTGCCTAGCTCGAGAGCGACTACGATATCGTTTCGCTCGTGGGCTTCGGGTTCTGGGTCGGCCCGAAGCCCTAACTGTTTGGCTTTATAGCCGGCGTAGATCCCGCCCATTAAGGCCTCGCCGACCAATTGCGGGGCCAGAAATAGCCCCTGCGCAAAGAGCCGTAGGTAGGGTCCCGTCGCTCCGACTTCGCCCCCAATGCCGGGCGCAAACAGTTGGTCTGCGACTCGCTCGGTCAGATCGCGTCGGCCAGCGGCATAGGCTCCGGTGGGCGCCAAGGTTCCGCCGGGATTTTTCATGAGGCTTCCGACCACCAGGTCAGCTCCCCAGTCGCCCGGTTCCTCGGGCTGGGTAAATTCCCCATAACAATTGTCGACCAGCACGTTCGCACCAAAGCGGTGCGCGAAGCGTGCCGCCTCGGTGATTTGGGAACGGCCCCAAGACGGTCTCCCGCTGTAGCCTCGGGATCGCTGAATATAGAGAACATCTCCGGGGCTTAGATGGCTTACTTCCGCTAGTGAAAGCCTCTGGACCACCACCCCTTCTTCCGAAAGCCGGGTCACGGTAGGCATGAGCGTATCGTAAGGGGGACCGCTCATTACCACCAGGCGGCGTCCAGGCGCTGTTATCGCCCGCAGTGCCGTTGCCAAGGCATGCGTCCCGGAGGCCCATTGTGGGCGGACTAATGCCGATTCGGTTCCCATAATGCGAGCATAGATCGCATCTAAAATCACGCGTCCACGGTCGTCATAACCATACCCAGTGCTTCCCATCAAATCTGGTGTACTGAGCCCGCTTTGACGAAAGGCGTCCACCACGCGCCGGGTATTTTCTCGAACCACGGATTCTACCGCCCGCCACAAAGGTTGAACCTCGTCCCATCTGATGTCGTTTGTCACGTGAGCCCTCCTCCGGCCGATCATACACGATTGCCGGAGCCGGGCCAATTACAAGAGAATCCGCTGGGCCCACCCTTTCAGGTCCCGAAAGCCGCGGCGGGTCACTGCCGAAACCGGAATGAGGGCTGTTCCGCGAAAGCGTTCTTTAATCAGCCTGAGTCCGTCCTGGCTTCCCGGCTTATCCATCTTATTGGCAATGAGGCAATAACCGGACCGAGCCTTTCCCCACGAAGCGAGGGCTACATCAAAGGCACCGGCCGCCTCCGGGCGGCGGGTGCCAGCCGCGCCAGCATCGACGACGTGAAGGACCAAGTCGGATGCCATCACCTGTTCCAAGGCGATGGCCGTTTGATGTCGGCGCTCGGCATCAGGGGAGATGCCTTCGGGGATGCCCGGGGTATCGACGGCACGGATGACCGGGTGCTGCCGGCCGAGGGGAAGCTCCAGCGTCATCCGTTGCAAATGGGTGGTTTTGGGCGCGTATAAGGACACCAAATCGCGGCGAGCCCGTTCCAGGCTGAGACGCTGGGTACGGCGGATGCCGTCCTCTTCGACTTCCAATTGCAGGTCGCGAAGCCCCAGGTAGGCGGCAAAATTAATTAGGAGGAGTGTCTTGCCGACGTTGGGCTTGCCGACGACGGAGAGTTGCACTAGGATAGGCCCCCCTCAAAGTCAGACCAGGCGAGTTGCATGAGGTCGTGACGGGTCAAGGGCGTTCGTCTTGCGCTAAGGCGCACAGCCTGACGACGGATGGCGTGCTCTAAGAGGTTTCTAACCATGCGCGCATTGCCAGCATTCTTATGCCAGTACCCCTGATTTTCTGAGAGGAGGCGCAAAAGCCCGGCTTCTGCGTCGGGTGCTAGACGGTAGTCGCGCTCTTGCACCATGCGCCGCGCAATTTGTACCAACGCCTCAGCATCGTAATCGGGAAAATCGAGACGGATGGCAAAGCGGGACAAGAGGCCTGGGTTGGTACCCATGAACCAGGCCATCTCCTCGGGATATCCCGCTAAAATGACTAAAAGGTCCTCGCGCAAGTTCTCCATGGCTGCCACAAGGGTATCAATAGCTTCCTTACCAAAATCCTTTTCCCCACCCCGGGCGAGGCTATATGCCTCGTCCACGAAAAGTACCCCGCCGGTCGCCCGCTTAATCACCTCGCGGGCTTTCTGAGCCGTATGGCCAATATACTCCCCGACCAGGTCCGCCCGCTCGACCTCCACCAGATGCCCCTTGGAGAGGACATCCAGCGACTTAAATAAACGGCCCATCAAACGGGCCACCGTGGTCTTTCCAGTGCCAGGAGCGCCAGAAAAAACCATGTGAAAGGATTGTTGATTGCGTCGAAGTCCCGCGTCCTCGCGGAGCTGCTGAACCTCCACAAAGGCGCGAATGTCCCGTACCACCCGCTTGATGTCGTCCAAGCCGACCAGTCGGTCAAGATCGGCCAATACCGCATCGGGGCTCTCGCGCTCCTGATCCTGACGTTCGCGCCGTGTCGCCGATGTTTGCAGGGCAGGGGCCGTCTGAAAACCAGATAAGAGCTCGATAGCCCGATCGGGCGCCAAGCGCCCGACATGAATCCACTGAAAGACCTCTTCAACCGAACTCGGATTCAATTCCGGTGACACGATGTCCGACACCCTAGCCCCTCCTTCACTCACATAACACTATGCGAGGGACGCCGGAAAATCTGTCCTAAAGGGTGCAAGAAAACTCTTTTTGCTGATTTCCAGTTTTTAGCAGGCAAAATCTGCCATTATGGCGAATAGGTTATGGACAAACCCGAGAGGAGTGTGTTCATGTCTGTCCTTCTGAGTATTTCGCGCCGTACCCGCTCCCGTTGGATGGAACCTGTGGTAACCGCCGTCGGCGCCGCGATATTGGGACTTACGATGTCCAATGCCGCGCCAGGAATGCCCTTGAATCCCGAATCACCCCCTCAGCCGGATAAAACGGTCCAAGTCGTGCGCCCCGCCTCCTCGGAGTCACTCCAGTCGTGGGCTACCAAGCGACGCATTCACCTAGGCTTACCCCGCAGCAAACCCGTGTCGCCTGCCGGTCACGTGTACCGTATTGCCTGGGGAGATACTCTGTGGAGCCTTTCCGAGCGATTTCACGTCAGCATCGCCTCCATCGAGGCCGTGAACCATCTCAGTAATCCCAGAATCCAGGCCGGGGCCGAGTTAATTATCCCCGAAGTCTACCACGTCAAGCCGGGCGACACCTTGTTGTCGGTGGCGCGCGCCTTCGATGTTCCGTTGGTGCTCCTGTGGCATGAGAATCGCCTCACCCGGGACAAGCTCCAACCGGGCCAGGCACTGGTGATCCCCTATACCGGACGATTGCCCAAAGCTCATTTTAGTGCTCCCCCACAAAAAGCCGCAACGGCACCGCTGACTAACCGCGGCGGACTTCAGATGTCGGCAAATTTAAACGCCGAAGACACCCTTATGCTCGCCCACTTGGTACAAGCGGAAGCGGGCAATCAGCCGTTTCTGGGGCAGGTGGCGGTCGCGGCGGTGGTTCTTAATCGACTAAAGATCCCTGGATATCCGAAGACCCTGGACGGTGTATTATTCGAGCCGGGTCAATTCGAGAGTGTGAGCAACGGAAGCTTTTGGCAAGCCCCCAGCAGCCAGGCCCTGGCAGCGGCCCGGGCAGCCGTCTCTGGATGGGACCCGACCCACGGGGCGCTCTACTTTTATAATCCATCCATGACGAACGATGCCTGGCTGGAAAGTCAACCGGTGGCCGCCGTTATTGGCAATCAGGTGTTTTGTCGGTAGGTCTGAACGATTTTGTCCACAGCTTTCTCCATCGGCCAGGCGGTAAGATCCAACCAACGAGCATCTTTTTCTGAACGGAACCAGGTGAGCTGGCGTTTGGCGAAAAGCTGCGTGTGGCGCACAGTGAGCTGATCGCGCTCGTCTGCGGTCAATAGGCCGTAGTACCAGGCGACCATTTCCCGATATCCAATACTGGACAGGGCCTGGGCGTTCGGAGACACGCCGGCTCTCAACAGTCTACCGACTTCGTCCGTCAGTCCTTCCGCCAACATGGCTTGGACACGGGCTAAGATGCGCTGATGTAGTTCGGACACGGTTCGCGTCAGCACCCAGTATTGGGTCTTATACGGTGTCTTTTGGGAAGGTGTACGCACCAAGCGATGGCCCGTCACGAAAAACACTTCAAGAGCTCGCACCAGGCGGCGATGATCGTTAGCTTGGATGGCGCCAAAGCTCTCCGGATCGACAACCCGCAACTGACGTCTTAGCGATGCGAAACTGTCCTTTTCACCCAATTTAAGGAGAGCTTCGCGCAGGGGGGTTTGACCAGCCTCGGGGGGAAGCTGGAAATCCCGGACTAGGGCACGGATCCAAAGCCCAGTTCCTCCGGTGATGACGGGCGTCTTTCCACGTGCAACAATATCCCGAACGGCATCTTCGGCCAAGCGTTTAAAGTCAGCCACGGAAAACGGCTCGGTCGGGTCGACCACATCAATGAGATGATGGCGCACCCGCTGGCGTTCAGCGGGGTTGGGTTTTGCGGAGCCAATGTCGAGCCCACGATATACGGAAGCCGAGTCCGCTGAGAGTATCTCCCCATTGAGCGCCTCGGCCACTTGGACCGCCAATTCGGTCTTTCCTACGGCCGTAGGCCCGGCAATCACGATGACAGGGATCAAATCATCCGCTTCGTCCAAAGCGCCGGTCCACCTCCTCCAAAGATAGGACAATCATCGTTGGCCGCCCGTGCGGGCATCCGCGTGGATCCTCGGTCTGGCTCATCTCCTCCAGTAGCGCGACCATTTCGGGATAGCTGAGCGGGCGGTTAGCCTTTATTGCCGCTTTGCAGGCGGCCATGGCGTAGTGGGATTCTTCCGCCCAAGATACCGGATGGGCAGCGAGTGCATTGTCTGCCATAAGTTCGAGCACCAGCCGAAAGAGCCCCTGATGGCTTTCCAAATCATGAAAGGCGGTGGGAACGGCCCGTACCGCTACCGTATTTCCCCCCAAACGCTCAATGTCGAACCCCCAGGCCGTTAAATCCTGATGATGTGCCTCAAACCAGGCCCACTCCGCCTGTGTTAGCGTTTCTGCCACTGGTACCAAAAGCGGCTGGGCGAAGCGCAAATCCTCGCCCAGGCGGCGGAAACGCTCAAAATAGATGCGCTCGTGTGCGGCATGCTGATCAATCAGGTATAGGCCCCCCGGTCCCTGGGCTAGAATGTATTTCGCATGCCACTGACCGAGGGGCACCAGTTCCCGAAACTGTTGGTGCAAGACCGGAGGACGCACCGGCTGGCCGTTCCCTTCCTCGAAAGCCCAAGTTTGATCCGTCCCTGTCGGCACCGGCGACTCGGCCCCCTCCCCCATCGACGGGCTTCCCGATGAGGAAACCAGGGCGTCTTTGACCAACCGAAACAGCAACGCCTTCAGTGCCTGCTCGCGAAAGATGCGGACTTCAGCTTTGGCCGGGTGCGAATTGGGATCCACTTCGTCCAACGGGACGTCCACCCAGAACCAAAAGTATGGGTGGCGTCGGTCGGGCAGGTTAGGACGAAAAGCTTCTTCAACGGCTGCGCGGAGCGTCCAGTTGCTCACCCACCGGCCGTTGATGAAGAAGCCTTGACCTAGCCGATTGGCACGATGAACGTGGGCGGGTGCGATGAGTCCCTGAATCCTCCACCCCCGCTCGCTCTGGTAGCTTATGGGAATGAGTTGGGACGCCAGTTCGCGTCCGAAGATGGCCATGACCGTTTCCCCCCGATCGCCGCGCCCGGGCGTGTCGAGGATCACGCGGTCTTCGTGAACCAATTGCATGTGGACATCGGGACGGGCCAGGGCCAACTGCTGAACCACCTCTTGGATTATCCCAAATTCGCGCGCGGGCGTCTTCAGGGATTTTTCGCGCGCAGGATGGCGAGAAAATACGCCAGACACGTGCACCTCGGTGCCCACACCCATGGCCACCGGGGATATGGTAGAGCATTCTCCGAAACTGATCGTAATCGCCGCCCCGGTTGACTGAGATTCAGGACGCGACGCGATTCGCACCTCGCTCACCGAGGAGATCGCTGCCAGCGCTTCTCCGCGAAATCCTAGGGTGCGCTCCGACTCAAGGTCTTCGATGCGTCGGATTTTCGAGGTGGTGTGACGCAGCGGGGCCAAAGGGAGGTCCTCGGGAAGGATCCCGTGCCCATCATCCTTTACCGTGAGGCGAAAAACACCCGACGTGACGTCAATGCGAATGCGCCCGGCTCCCGCATCCAAACTGTTTTCCACCAACTCTTTGACAACGGAGGCCGGACGCTCCACCACTTCACCAGCGGCAATTTGATTCGCTACGATAGGGTCCAAACGCTGAATCCGCATCATGATTCCTCCCGTTGCTGTATGCGCCGGTGCCATTCGGCAATCCATAGCCATGCTTCCCGCGGCGACAAATCATCGGGGGTTAAGTCGGCCAGTGCCTGCAATACGGGAGCTGCCAAGGGGTCAGGGGTAAAGAAATCGAGTTGTGGTTCGGCTGCGCGAGACCGGCTCTGGCCCCCTTCCCAGGCGGCTAAATGATGCTCGGCGCGCCGTATCAGCGACCGCGGCAACCCAGCTAGCCTGGCGACTTCAATGCCGTAGGAACGCGAGGCCTGACCTGGTATGACGCGGTGGGTGAACACGGGTCCGTCGGTCCCTTCCAACACTTCAACGGTCAAATTAATGATCCTCGGGTTCTCGTCCGCTAATTGGGTGAGTTCGTGGTAATGCGTCGCGAATAGTGCCAGGGGACCGTTGACCATCGCTAGTCGCTCCACCACCGCTTGGGCGATGGCGAGCCCATCGTAGGTCGACGTGCCACGGCCCAACTCATCGAGCAGCACCAAACTCGACCCTGTCGCTTGGTGTAAGATGGCGGCCACCTCCTCCATCTCAACCATAAAGGTCGATTGCCCTCGCACCAAGTCATCGTCCGCTCCCATTCGGGTGAGAAGCGCATCAAATAATGGCGCGCGAAAATGTTCCGCGGCCACCCAACATCCCATCTGGGCCAGCACTACATTCTGCGCCAAGGCGCGCATGAACGTGGACTTCCCACCCATGTTGGGACCCGTGATAATGAGCGTGTGATGAATAGAGTCCAACATCAGGTCAGAGGTGACGTAGTCGTGGAGAACCCGCTCCAGTACAGGGTGGCGCAAGCCGCGCACCTCCAGAAGCCCATCGGTCATCTCGGGCGGATGATAGCCATGCTTAACACTGGCTTCCGCCAAGGCGGTTAGTGCGTCCACCTCGGCGAGCCAAGCGGCTGCTCGCGTCAGGAGGCTAGCCGCCCCGCGAACGTTCTCTTCAATGCCTTGGGCCAAGGCCCTTTCTTCGCTGGATAGCGCCGCCTCGGCGTCTCGAATATCCCGTTCGAGAGCACTCAGGGCATCGCAGATGAAACGTTCGGTATGCGCGGTGGTCTGACGACGGTGCCAGTCTGGTGGCACCGTTTTGGCTTGGCTGCGGGAAACCTCCAGATAGTATCCGAATGTCCGGTGAAAACCCACTCGAAGAGATTTGATGCCAGATCGCTCACGTTCTTGTTGCTCTAGGCCCAATAAGGCCTGGCGTTGGTCCTCGGCCAACCGTCGGCTTCGATCCAAGGATTCGGAGACACCATTACGAATTAATGGGCTATCGTCCCAACGGGCGGGAACCGGGTCGGCGAGTACGTCGATTGTGGGCACCAGGTCACGAAGCCCCTCGACCACCTCCGCCTCTAGCCGTGGGCCTTTCCCATCATCCTCAATGCGCTGCCAAATCATCGGCAGGATCTTTAAGGCTTCCGCAATGCCTGCCGCATCCCGCGGTCTTCCCGTTCCCATTGTCATGCGCGCTACCCGGCGCCCTAAATCCCCCACAGAGCCCAACCATTCGCGTAGTTCGGCCCGGAGCAGCGGAGCATTGACCCAATAATCAACCGCCTCTAGCCGTGCCAGGATGGCCACCGGATCCTTTAGCGGGTGAGATATCCATTCGGCGATCCGGCGACTTCCCATGGGCGTCATTGAGAGGTCAATTTGTGCCCGAAGCGAGTGCGGTCCCTCGATTAAATCGAGCTGGCGCACCGTACGCGGCGATAGTGAGACCCGATGGCCGAGTGGATGAAGCTGCACATCGGACAAATGGATGGGGCTTCGCCGCTGCATGCGCTCCAAATACCGCCAGAGGATGACCAAGGCGTCATGGACCGGAGCCCGCTCCTCGAGACCCCAGCGACGAAGCCCCGAGAGCCCCAGCTTCTCCTGCACCAACCGTTCGGCCTCCAGCCGATCCACGCGTCGGAAATACGGGTCCGACTCCACACGCAGTCCCCGGCCGGGATTCTCATCCGGGTCATTCGTAAGATATTCGTCCGGATCCCAAAGAGCCCAGAGCTCGTCCAACTGCTGACGCTCAGTGGGATTGAGCGAACTCTCCGTGATGTGCAATGCGCCGCTCGCTAGTTCAGCCATCACCGCCACCACCCCCTGGCGATGCCGATACCGAACGCCTAGGCGCGGCGAGGATCGTTCATCGTCCGGAATCACGGTGCCCGGAGTGAGGACGCGGACAATCTGCCGGTCAACTAACCCTTTGGCTTGGGAAGGGTCTTCCATTTGTTCGGCAACAGCCACCGTGAGCCCTGAATCCAGCAACTTCTGGGCATATTGGGCCAGCGCATGGTGAGGGATCCCACACATGGCGACCCGTCCATCGCGGGAGGTCAGTTGCAGATCGAGCAATGGCGCCGCTATGTGGGCGTCGTGGTCAAAAAGCTCGTAAAAATCCCCTAACCGAAACAACAAGAGGGCTTCGGGGTGCTCGTCTTTGAGGCGAAAATACTGCTCTAACATGGGGGTGAGGGGCTTGGTCGCACTCATTCAGTCGCCACCCGTCCAAGACTAGCGGCCAGCCAAAGGCCTTCCGTGAGACCGCGCTCGCTTACTTCAAAGGTTTCCCAACCGTTGGCTAGCAAAACGTCGGAGAGAATAGCGAGACCGGATGGGAGAAGGCGTCGACGAAGCGGATCCAACGATGGGATGGGGTTCTGAGCTCCCTCGATCGCATGTCTCAACTGGTCGACATCGGCGCCTGTAAGGACTGGCCGTTTGGCCCACCACGCTACGGCCAGGGCGGTCCCGCCGACGAAGACCGGTCTCGCGGTCACCGGAAGACACGGCCAACGCACCGTGAAATCGGGGCGAGCCGCACCGCTAGCCGCGGACCAGATTCCTTGGCCCCAAATCAACTCGGTGCTGCCGCCTCCGATATCGACGACCACCTCGGCATTGGGCCGCTCGCCTTTAACGGCAATCCAGGCCAACCGGCCCTCCTCCTCACCGGTGAGCGACCACCAGTGCGGCAACAGGTGGCTCAATTCCCCACCGAGGCGAGCATTCTTTCGCACGGCTTCACCCCCGGCCGCGAGCAGCCGGGCACCATAGTGCCGGGCTTCCTCACGCCACGACTCAACCAACCGCAAGAGGTCCCGGGGGCTCTCCTGCGAAAAGAGATCGAGCAGTTGTTGACGCCGTACGAGAGGCTTGGATAAATCTTGGGCGATCAACAAGGTGGAACTCGTGGAACCGATTTTTATCACCCCTACCGGCGACACAACCTACCCCCTGTCTCTGGGGTCATCATAGTAGAGACCCCAAAATTTCATAAACCGACATCTTTGGCCCCATTATAGCAAAGGCAAGCGTACCCGCTTCTGGTAGAATACGCGTATGGTTGTTGTTTAGGAGGACTGAGTTTGACCCGCCGCATCTCGTTCCGCATGCTGATAGCGCCGCTCGTCGCTTTGGGGTTGTTGTCCACATCATCGGTCTATGCCGCTACGTCCGTGGTCCGGCCGCCATTGTCGGCGCAAGCGGCCATCCTGGTCGACGGGCGCACCGGGCAGATTCTCTTTGGGCGAAATATTCATGGGGAATTTTATCCGGCTTCCATTACAAAAATAATGACGGCTTATTTGGCGATCACGCATGCCTGGAATCGCACAGTGGTCGTCTCGACGGCGGCTCAAGACCAGATCGGCTCCAGCGCCTATCTCGTCGCCGGGGAAAAGTTGCCCATGCCCAAAGTCGTGCGGGCTATGATGCTCGTCTCCGGCAACGACGCTGCCTACGCAGTGGCTCAAACGGTGGCGGGTTCTGTCCCAGCCTTTGTGCGAATGATGAACGCGCAAGCACGAGCTTGGGGGGCGCCCGGGATTCATTTTGACAATCCTGATGGACTTCCCAATCCAAAACACGTCGTGTCCGCGCTGGGTATGGCGATCATTACGGAGCACGCCATGAAAAACCCCATTTTTGCTCAAATTGTGGACACCAAGAAGTCCACCCTGCCGCCTGATCCCAAGCCGCGCGTGTATTACAACCAAAATCTTCTGCTCTATCAATATCCGGGCGCGGTGGGCGTGAAAATTGGCTATACCATCGAGGCGGACGAAACCATTGTCGGGGCTGCCAAGCGGCACGGCCTGTTTCTTATTGAGGTGCTGTTGCACGATACCCCGGCCGGACTCTGGCCTGATGCCGAGAATTTGCTGACCTGGGGATTTCAGCATTACCAGACGGAGTCCCTGGTCTCCGTCGGAGAGCCGCTTGGTCATCTCCAGATAGGCGGGCGGGCCGTTCCCGTGAAGTCTGTGCAGGCCCTCAGCTACGACGTTCTCAAAACGTCGCCACCTCAACCCCGCATCGTCCTTCGCGCCACCCATCCTAAAGATGGGCAAGCTATTCGCTCAGGACAACGGGTCGGGGAGGCTTCCGTGTGGGCCGGCTCGACCTTGGTGGGCCAGGTGCCGTTACGGGCAACCAAGGCTGTGGCTCCGCGACCGCCGGTCGTTCACCATCGATGGCAATGGCTCCTGTTCCCCGCTCTGGCGGCTTTATCGGTCATCAGGCTTGCGGCGCTTCGCACACGCCGACCGCGAGGAAGGATGGCGCATGGTTAAAATCTGGATTATCACCGACGACCAATTGCCGTCGCCCCGAACCGGCTATGATTTAGCGTTATGGCGCACGGGCACCCTACCCTCTCCGGCCGAGCTGCGTTCTTGGGCGGGGTGGTCACAAGCCCCTCTTATCGCCGGTAGCGTCCACAAAGAATTCCAAAGCTTTACGCGGGACCTAAAGGAGTGGCCGGCCACTGAATTAAATATGGGCCAAGGGCGCGTGTGGCGCTTTCACGAACGCTATTTAGCCTGGATTGATTCGGAGGCGTTGGGGGTCCCGGAAGCGGGCCGAGGTCTAGCCATGGCGGGAGTCGAGTTCATAATCGGGGAAAGTTCAGGGGATTATCCGACGCCTTTTTTGGATCCCCTCTGGCGGACTGCCCAGGGCAATCAGATTTTCGGCCTGGCGTGGGGCGCTACCCCCGCCTTTTACCTCCCCTGTGAAGTCGATCCCAAAGAGGCGGGATGGCTCGGGCCTGACGGCGCGCCTGGGGGGTGGACGGTAATCCTCGACTTTCAGGAATTGGAGCAAGCCCGCCGTCTCTTTCCCATCCGCCCAGGCCTACGCCTGCCTCTTTATCGCCAAGAATCCTGGTGGAGACCATGAATATCGTGACCCGTTCAACCATGAGGGGTCTTTTACGGCTCAAACTCGCACGGGCCGGGACGCCTCCAGCCGAACAGGCAGCCCCAACGCCCCTACCCCCGGATCGAATTAAAATTGGGGCAGTACAATGGACCGCAGACCCCGTTGGCGATGCGACAGGGTGGACCGAACGGGTGGAGGCCCTGTTTCAGGCCGCCCGGAATGCTCATTGCCACCTGCTGGTTTTTCCTGAGTATCTGCCCCTCTCACTCTTGGGGTTAATTGTTCCGGAAACCTCCGGGGCTCACACGCTAACCGATTCTACCATCGAAGGTGTATTAAAAGCGATTGCCCCGCCGACCTATCAATTTTGGCTCACGTGGATGGCCGCCTTTGCCCGGAAATATGGCCTGACGGTCGTGGCGGGTTCCGGCCTCTATGTCCGTCGTGGGCGGCTATTCAACCAAGTCGTTTGGATTGATGCGCGTGGGCGTGTGCTCGGGCGGCAAGCCAAATTGCACCCCTTACCTCAAGAACAGCAATGGGGTATTAGGCCCGGGGTAGACGGTCTGGCCGAGCCCAGTCCGCCCTGGGGGCTTTTCGCCATGGTCTGCAATGATGCCACCTATTTTGAAACCTTTCGGATGGCGACGCGCCGGGGTGCTCACCTTATCGCCGTCCCGATTGCCGACCCGGACTCGCGCTATACGGAGGGGAAGGCGCGGCGCGGTTGTTTTTCGGCGGTGCAAGACGTCCCTTGTATTGGGGTCGTTAGCGCTGCCACCGGGCGATTGTTCGGCATGCGGCTGACCGGGAAGGCCGGAATATATTTACCCGCCCCTTTAACCCCGGATGGGAGCGGAATTCTGGCTGAGTCAAGCCAACCGGTTGGGGAGGGTCTAGTGACTGGGGTGGTATCACTGTCCCGATTGCAGGAATATCGCCGTGCCCACCTGGAGCGATTTCCAGTGCCCCCATCAGACTATATGGATGCGCTGTATCAAAACGAGGAGGATCATTAAACATGCTGACGCACGCAACCCAGGCTATTTTGGCACTGGGAGTCTTGGGAGTGTTTC
>DAHWKG010000215.1:0-7182 GCA_027343765.1 Sulfobacillus sp. | reverse complement strand
CGTCTCTACAACAAGCCAAGCCTCTCCCGGCAACGCCGTGCCTGGGGAGTTGTCCTCGCTTATGTCGGACTCACGGTGCTGTTCGGGTTTGGCGGACTTCGGGTAGGAGGGTGGTTGGGCCTTCATCTGTTGAATTTTTCTGCTCGGGCTTTAGGTCACCCGGGGAGCGTCATTCTAGGCCTGGTACTGATTATTTTCGGTAGCATACTGATTACGGGGGGGAGTGTTGCCACTGGGGCGAGCATTCTGGGACGCCACGGGCTTAGGGCGCTCAAGGGAGTCTTAAGGGCGGGGTCAAGGGCGGTCCTCTGGCTTCGTGATTGGGTGTTTCCCGAAGAAGCTCAGCCGGTCGTGGAGAAAAAGCCGGTGCGCGCCGCCAAACGACCCCCAAAAGAGACGCGGCCCACTATCCTGGAGCCGGTTGCTGTTGAGCCGGAACCCCGGAAGGCTCCGGTGCGATCGGATCCACGTCCAGAGGTACAACCCCCGGTTTTCTCGCGGGGTGGTCAGCCCTACCTGCCACCACCGCTGTCGCTGTTGGCCGAGCCGGGACCCAGCGGTGTCTCACGCAAGGGACCATCCGCCGAAGAGCGGGGGAAGATATTAATTGATTCCCTGCAGCAATTTGGCATTCACGTGCGATTGAGCGAGGTGAGCCAGGGCCCCGCGATTACCCGATTTGAAATTGTGCCCCCGCCGGGCGTTAAGGTGTCCAGAATTGTCAACCTGGCCGATGACATCGCGCTTTCCTTGGCGGCCACCGGCGTCCGCATTGAGGCACCAATTCCCGGCAAGTCCGCCATTGGCATCGAGGTTCCCAACGACCAAATTTCGGCCGTATGGCTCCGCGAGGTGTTGCAAAGCGACCCCTTTACCGCCTCGGACTCGCCTTTAACCGTAGCCTTGGGTCGGGACGTGGCCGGGGCCCCAATCGTGGCGCGCCTGGATCAGATGCCTCACCTCTTGGTGGCCGGCGCCACCGGATCGGGCAAGAGTGTCCTCATTAACGTCCTCATTACCAGTCTTTTGTATCGCTCAAGCCCGGATGTGGTGCGTCTCTTGCTCATTGACCCGAAGGTGGTCGAGCTTTCCGTGTATAACGGCATCCCTCACCTCATCAGCCCCGTGGTCACCGAACCGAAAAAAGCAGCCGGGGCGCTTCGCTGGGCGGTGCAGGAGATGGAACGCCGATATCGCCTGTTTGCCCAGTCGGGGGTGCGAGACGTGACCCGCTACAACCAGGTCGGCGACGAACATCTACCGCTGGTGGTCGTCATCATTGACGAGTTAGCCGACCTTATGATGGTGGCGCCGCAAGATGTAGAAGAGTCGATAGCCCGTCTAGCGCAGATGGCGCGGGCCGCCGGCATTCATTTGGTTGTGGCCACCCAGCGTCCGTCGGTGGACGTCATCACCGGCACCATTAAGGCCAACGTGCCATCCCGGATCGCGTTCGCGGTTTCCAGCCAAGTGGATTCGCGAACCATTTTAGACGCGGCTGGGGCGGAGAAGTTGCTCGGCCGCGGTGACATGCTGTACTCCCCAGTGGGGTCAGCCAAACCGCTCCGTGTGCAAGGCGCGTTCATTACCGAAAAGGAAATTGAAACGGTGGTGAAGTACCTCCAAGACCACCAGCCTCGGGTTGAGACCGAAGAGCTGCCTCTTGACTTTGGCGACAGTACGCAGGACAGCAGTGCTCCCGAGGAAACAGATGCCCTCTTTTTAGACGCCTTGCGTATTGTCGTCGACAGTGGACAGGCCTCCACATCAATGCTACAACGCCGGATGCGGGTCGGTTATACGCGCGCCGCCCGATTGGTGGATGCCATGGAATCGCGGGGATACATTGGTCCCCAGGACGGGGCTCGACCGCGCGAAGTTTATCTCACGCCAGAAAAATTTCAAGAGCTCGTCGAAGGCCAGCAAAAAAACGCCGTCGAGTCCTAACAGAAGCCGGATACGGGGTTCTTGGGACTTGACAAGACAGACGAGGCGAACGAGCACGGACGAGCGCATTTTTTGTGATTTTCAGGAAAAATCGGGCGGATAGGCGCATAGGATGGATCACTCTCACACGAAGGGAGGTGTCCATCATGGCGGGGTTCGTACCCGATTGGTCCTTACAGAGAAAGGGCGCCACCGACCAACGTCGCCACATGGAGAAAGTGAAGCAGGCGTTGAAGGAAAGGCTTCCGGACTTGGTATCGGATGAAGCCATCGTGGCCTCGGATGGGAAACATGTCATCCGGGTACCGATTCGGTCGCTCGAACAGTACAAATTTCGATTTCACCCTTGGCAAGGGGACCGCGTGGGTCAAGACCAGGGCCAGGGTCAACCGGGCGATGTGCTGGGAAAATTGCCCCGTCGCGGCCAAGAGGCTGGCCAAGGCGATAAACCGGGGGAAACGCCCGGCGTCGACTATATTGAGGCGGAAGTCACGATTGATGACATTCAAGGACTCCTGTTTGATGAGCTGGGGTTGCCTTATCTGAAGCCTAAGCCGCAAGCCACCATTCCCCAACCGACATGGAAGTTCAAGGACATCAGTCCCAAGGGTCTCATGGGCAATCTGGATAAACGACGGAGCCTTCGACAAAACCTCATGCGCAACGCGCGGGAGACGGGGAAGGCGCGAGTAGGCGGATGGCATGACGACGACCTCCGCTTCAAGACCTGGGTTGATGAGCCTGAGCCGGAGGATAACGCGGTGATAATCGCCATGCGCGACATCTCCGGATCGATGGGCGACTTTAAGAAGATGATGGCGCGGACGTTTGCCTTTTGGATGTTGAAATTCCTACGCACCCAATATCGAGCCGTGGAGGTGGTGTTTTTAGTGCATCACACCCAAGCCCGAGAGGTGACCGAGGAAGAGTTCTTCCAACTGGGCGAAAGCGGAGGTACCAAGGTCTCGTCGGTGTATCAGCTATGCCAGGAAGTGATTGAGACCCGTTATCCGCCGGGTCGGTGGAATATTTATCCGATCCACTTTTCCGACGGCGATAATTGGTCAGACGCGGACAATCGGCGCACGGTTGAGGTGTTGGAAACGCTCTTGCCCGCGGTGAATGTGTTCGGCTACGGAGAAATTCGCGAAGGAGGCTACACCAGCACCCTCATGGCGGCGTTCAGCCGTATTAAGCACCCGCGATTCAAAATGGTGACCATGACTCAACGGCAAGACGTTTATCCGGCGCTAAAGACCTTCTTTCCGCGTCATCGAAAGGAGGGATAGGCATGCAAGGACGTTATCCGAGCGACCGGGAAATTTGGGAGCTGGCCCGGGGTATGGGACTCGATCCCTACCCGGTGCTATTTGAAAGCGTACCGGCGCCCGTCCTCTACGAATACGCCGCATATCTCATCCCCGGACGCATGTCGCACTGGTCGTATGGCAAGGCCTATCACGCGATGAAGACACGCTACGACTATGGGTTGAACAAACTCTATGAGATGGTGATTAACTCCAATCCTGCCTACGCGTTTTTGCTCGAGTCCAATTCCGAGTTGGAGAACACGTTCGTCCGCGCCCACGTCATGGGCCACGTGGACTTCTTCAAGAACAACCAGTGTTTTCAGCATACAGCCAAAGACATGGTCGAGGTCGTGTCGCGGCACGCCGAACGGGTGCGCCAGTACGAGTTTGAAGTAGGACGCGAGCAAGTGGAAAAGTTCCTTGATGCCGTTTTGGCCTTAGAGGAGCACGTGAGCCCCCCGGGGCCGGAGCTTCCCCGCCGCCCTAAGACCGCGACGCTCCCCAGCACGGAACGAGAAAAGACTTGGGTGGAATGGATGAGACCCGAGGGAGGGTCTCCTGCTCGAGTGCCGGAGGTTAAACCGGGAACCGAGGAGGCCGACGACCTGCTCCTCTTCCTGATGAACGAGAGCCGGCATTTAGACGACTGGCAACGGGACATCATCGGTATGGTGCGCGACGAGATGATGTACTTCTGGCCGCAAGTCCGCACCAAAATCATGAACGAGGGCTGGGCGAGCTACTGGCATGTGAAACTGATGCGGTCGCTGGAGCTTAGCGACGACGACTACGTCAACTTTGCGCGGCTGCATAGTCAAGTGACTGCCCCGATGATGTATCAAGTCAACCCGTATGCGCTCGGATATGCCATCTTCTGCGATTTGGAAAACCGTTTTGGCAAGGAGGCGATTTTCCTGTCGCGCACAGTAGACGACGACGTGTCCTTCGTCCGCAACTACCTCAACGAGGAGATTGTCGAGAACCTTAATCTCATGGTCTACGGAGCAGAACAGGACAGCGTGGTGTTAAAGAGTCGGGCATCAGAAAGTGTCCGCGAGCAGTTGGTCCGAGAACTGGTTCACGGCGGTATACCCGTGATTCATGTCGATGATGGCGACTTTAATCAGCGGGGTGAATTGTATCTGATTCATCGGCACGAGGGGATTGATCTCGATATCCCGTTCGCCGAGCGGGCATTGCACTACGTCCACCAACTGTGGGGTCGGCCGGTCCACCTGGAGACCCGGGCGGACGCCAAGCGTATGATTTTGAGCTTTGATGGTCAGGCGGACAGCCGGGTGGTACTTTAATCAGCGGTCTAAACTTCATCTCGATACCGCGATGTAACGATAAACAAGGAAAGACGCGATCGAGTTTCTTCAAGGGAGGGACATCAATCATGGATCTGTGGGAACGCCTGCAGGCTTATCGGAGTCTCGAGGGCGACTTACGTTGGAAAGGCACCTTCCGCGAGTACTTCAACCGCGTGCGTGAGCAACCACGAGTTGCACGCCTCTCGCACGCCCGTATTTACGACATGATCGCGGACCATGGGGTGGAAATCACCCCGGAGGGCGGACGGCATTACAGATTTTTTGACGGGGAAATCTTTGGCCTCGATCACGCTCTCGACCAACTGGTTGACTATTTTCATTCGGCCGCGCAACGCCTGGAGGTACGAAAGCGCATTCTCCTGTTAATGGGGCCGGTCGGCGGGGGCAAGTCGACTCTGGTGACACTCTTAAAGCGGGGGCTGGAGGCCTACTCCCGTACCGATGCGGGGGCGTGCTACGCGATCCAGGACTGCCCGATGCACGAGGAACCCTTACACCTCATTCCTGAGGCCTTGCGAGAAGAGGTCCAGCGGGACTACGGCCTTTATGTTGAGGGTGACCTGTGCCCGGTCTGCCGACAACGCTTAGAGGATGTGTACCACGGACAAATCGATGAGGTGCCGGTGGAACGCATTATTTTCTCGGAGAAACAACGGGTGGGGATCGGGACGTTCTCGCCTAGCGACCCCAAGAGTCAGGACATCAGTGAGTTAACCGGCTCGATTGATCTCGCCACTATTGGCGAATTTGGCTCGGAATCGGATCCGCGGGCCTATCGCTTTGACGGCGAGCTCAATATCGCCAACCGAGGCATGATGGAGTTCATCGAGATGTTGAAGAGCGACGAAAAGTTTCTCTACGGCCTCCTGACCCTATCCCAGGAGCAAAACATCAAGACTGGGCGCTTTTCGATGATTTACGCGGACGAAGTGATTGTCTCGCACACCAACGAGAGCGAGTACTTGAATTTCGTGGAGAACAAGAAGAACGAGGCGCTCCGCGACCGCATGATTTTGGTCCGCGTGCCCTATAACCTTCGCGTCTTCGACGAGACACAAATCTATCAGAAATTGATTGCCGAGTCGGGACTAAAGGATGTTCATCTTGCGCCCCACACCCTGAGGGTGGCGAGCATGTTCGCCGTGTTGTCGCGCTTGAAGGAGTCCAAAAAGCAGGGGATGTCGCTCATTAAGAAGATGCGGCTCTTTGATGGGGAGGCGGTTGAAGGGTACACGTCCAAGGACGTGAAGGAGCTCCACGAGGAGTTCCCCATGGAAGGGATGGATGGTATTTCCCCGCGCTATGTCATTAATCGTCTCTCGTCGGCCCTGGTTCGCTCCGGGGTCACCTGCATCAACCCGCTGGACGCCTTGAAAACGCTAAAAGATGGGCTTGAGCAACACACGGGGCTATCCGACGACGAGCGCGAGCGGCTCTTAAATCTAATCTACGAAACCCGCAAGGAGTTCGACGAGATGGCGAAGATCGAGGTACAAAAAGCCTTCGTCTACTCGTTTGAAGAATCGGCACAAGCCCTGCTCAACAACTACCTCGACAATGCCGAAGCCTACGTCAACAAAAGCAAGCTGACCGATCCGATTACCGACGAGGAAATGGAACCGGATGAGAAGCTCATGCGGTCGATCGAGGAACAAATTGGCATTACGGAAAATGCCAAGCGGGCATTTCGTGAAGAAATTCTGATTCGCATCTCCACGTTGGCCCGGCACGGCCGCAAGTTCGACTACCAGTCGCACAGCGGCCTCAAACAGGCCATCGAGACCAAACTCTTCAACGACCTGAAAAACGTCGTCAAGGTCACTACCTCGACGCGCACTCCCGATCAAGAGCAATTGCGCAAGTTAAACGACGTGGCGGCCCGCCTCATGGATCACGACGGCTACTGTCCCGAGTGTAGTCAGGCGATTTTGCAGTACGTGGGCACGCTCTTAAGCCGTTGACGGAAAGACCCTCCCCGGAGTGTATCCTCCGGGGTCTTTTGACCCTTGGGCTTGGACCATCAGCCGGTTCGTGCCTTCAGGGGAAAGATCGGCTATGATAGAAGAATCATGCTAAAGGGTCGGTGGCCATGCGTTATTTGGCACAGTTCTCGGAAGCTCCCAAAACAGGTACGCAGTCATTTTGGAACGATGCCCTGGAGACGGAGCGGTGGTTGCAACTAGAAGGTAAGCATGTTGAAGCGCGGCTCCTAATGTTTCGGGCGCGCGGGCTTAGGGCGCTTAAGCCCTGGTTGCCCTTTCAATCGCAACCCTTAGCCATCGATGCCTGGTTAGATCCCATGGACATCGCCGTGACATGGACCTATCTGGTACGCTTCTTAGCCGAAATGGGTCCGGAGCGCATCTGGATTCCGACCGGAGAGGACGCCTGGGTAGGGCTCGAGGGGGATCAAATGATCATCCGCGCCTCCCGCGAGTCGTGGATCTGGGCGTTGGTGGAGGATGTTTGGGATCCGGCTAGTTGGACGAGTGAGGACGAATTAGAATGGTGGGCCGAGGGGCGCATCCAACACGTCCGGCGGCTTCCTTGGGCTATCGTGGAAGAGCGTTCCGGGTTGACGGGATGGGAGG
>DAHWKG010000208.1:0-8598 GCA_027343765.1 Sulfobacillus sp. | reverse complement strand
GACCTTGTCGCCTAAAGAAATTATGGTGGATTTGCGCCACCAGCTAGAACGAGTGGGGCCCATCCTGACCAAGGACCCGGGATCGCGCACGGATGAGGACCAGGCTCTGCTCGATATTCCGATGGCCGGCGGAGTGACCCAAGCCGATGACCTCTGGGCCTGTACTACGTGTGGCGCCTGTGTGGAGGCCTGTCCGGTATTCGATGAGCATGTGGTAAAAATTGTGGGCATGAGACGACATCTAGTGTTGACTCAAGGTGAATTTCCTCAGGAGGCACAAAATTTCTTTAAGAATGTGGAAAACACCGGCAACCCCTGGGGGCTCGGTCTCGACGCTCGCCAGCAATTTGCCGAATCGATGGGCATCAAGGATGTGTCGCGTGGCGATCGGCCGGAGGTTCTCTATTGGATGGGCTGTGCCGCCACCTATGATGACCGTGCGCGGAAAGTCGCCGAAGCTACGGTAAAGTTGATGAAAGAAGCGGGCGTGGATGTGGGAGTTTTGGGTGCGCTGGAAAAATGCACCGGAGATTCGGCGCGTCGCATGGGGAACGAATATCTCTTTCAGAGCCTGGCTCAAGAAAACGTGGAGACCCTGAATCAGGCGGGGGTCAAAACCATTGTCACCACCTGCCCGCATTGCTTTAACACCTTGAAAAACGAATATGACGATTTTGGGGGCTCCTATAACGTGGTGCATCACGCCGAATTTTTGTCGAACCTGGTAGAGACTGCTCAACTCGTGCCCAAAAACCAGAATCCGGTGACCCTCACGTACCACGACTCCTGTTACTTGGGACGCTATAATGGCATTTACGATGCGCCTCGTAATGTATTAGGGGCAGTACCTGGGTTGGAATTAGTGGAGATGGATCGATCGCGCGAGCAGAGCTTCTGTTGTGGTGCGGGGGGCGGGCGAATGTGGATGGAGGAAAAGGTAGGCCAAAAGATTAACCAAAATCGCAGTCAGCAAGCGTTGGCGACGGGTGCGACGACGGTCGCTACCGCCTGTCCATTTTGTCTAACCATGATGCGGGACGGGATGCAGTCACTGGGTGCAGAAGACCAGGTTACGGTAAAGGATTTTGCGGAAATTCTGGCGGATTCGGTCCTACCGATGGTTCATTAGGCGGTGCATGCTACGCCAGCCAAGGAAGCGCAGTTCGGTTAGCGCTCCGGGGCCGATGGCCAGCGCCATGAACAAGGCGGCGCCGGCTAATCGCCATACGGAAGACAGAATCATGGTGTCGGTCAGGTTAAGCCAGGAAAGACACCATACGCCAAATTCAGGAGCTAAGAAGGCTATGGCGCCAAGTATGACGTTATAGGCGGCGATATAGTGGGGTCGGTCTTGAGGGGGAATTTGTGCTAAAAGCTGGGTAAACAACAAGAGTGTAACCCCGCTTAGGAAGATCCCGCTTTCCAGGTTGACGGCCGTGAGGTACCAGAGGTTGGTGCTCAGCATGGTCAGCCAGGGCACCGTGGCGACTCCCGCACCGGCTAGAGCCAAGGTGCGAAGACCGCCGGCCCGCACCGATTGTCGCCCCCACCAGCGAAAGGTGGCAATTTGGCCGATTTGGGCGGCCACCGTAAAGAGGCCGAGCCAGAGCCCGGTGGCACGGGCGTCCTTGATTTGGTAGATGGTAAAAAGTGGCCACGAGAGCTGCCAGCCGAAGTTGAAGAAAGCCGCAACCAGCGTGTAACGAACAAAGTCTCTCTGGCGGAGTAATGGCCCAATTCGAACCCGGGGCACCGTGAGATGAGGTGGACTTGACCCTCTTTGTTCTTGATGCTTGGCTAAATAGTAGACCTCAGCCGCACCGAATCCGCCGGCCAAGATGAAAAGCATCTGATAAGGCCATAGCCAATGGGGGTTAAAGACTTGAAGCAGCCCCCCGGTGATGGCGGTGGCAATGAGACCTACTAGCGTAATGAGCACATTGCGCTGGCTGAAAAATCCCGCCCGTAGCCGCTCGGGAATCAGTTGGGCGATAAGCGCTTGCCAGCCCAATGTCCCCAATGACTGGGGGAAGTTGCCTAGGGCTACGAGATCCACGGTTAAGGCCGAAGACCACGCGACACCAAACCAGGGGATAAGGGCTAGTAGAACATACGATAAACGGGTTACCGCGATGTTGAGTATGGTAAACCTCTTAAACCGCAAGAGATGGGGAATCAGCATCAATCCAGCGACCGAGGCGGCCATACTGACTACGGCGGGCAAGGAATTGAGGAGGGCAATCTCCTGATTGGAGGCATGCAAGGCGTCAATTAGGTAGAGAGGGACGAAGGTACCAATAATTCCGGTCGAAATCATGGTGAAGCTGCCGTTAAGAATTGACGCACGAATGTTGTGGCGCACGCTGCCGCGTGCTTGGCGCTCAATGGACACCAGAATCCGGCCTTCCTTGGGAAAGGGTTGTCTACTTATATTGAATTATAGGGGCTCATGGAGTTTCATGCCACGGGGATGTATGGAAAATCCACGCTGTTGGTAGAATTCTTCTTTACCTTCGGCAGCGAAAAGAGCAATGAAGGAGAACCCGCGATTTAAATAGGGTTGGATGGCTTGGTCCACCAATTGAGTGCCTATCCCTTGGCCTTGATACTCGGGATCCACAATGACATCCCACAACGTAGCATAGTAGGCTCCATCGGTGAGAATTCGGGCCGTTCCCACCAAGCGATTCCCATCCCAGGCATGGACTACCCGTTGGCTATGGTGGAGGGAGACCGCGATGGTATCGAGGTCTCTCCCCTGCGCCCAGACAATCTTGTCCCACAAAGATTTGACGGCAACCGGGGAAACGCCTGCGCCGTTATCGTATCGAATCGTCATGAGTCGGCCTCTTTTCTCTGTGCATTGAAGGGGATCCGGGCGCCTGCTATAATGACGCCGAGGTGGTGCTGGGTGCAGCTTGGATCGGGCCGTGTCACTATGGGTTTGGCCGCGCTATTGTTGGGCGTTATGATTGCCTTGCAATTTCGCCTGCAACGGATTGTACCACCGCCGACCGCTACAAGCCAACTACTGGCCCTCCTTCACTCTTCAGACCAAAAGCGCGCTCAGTTGACGGCCGAGGTGTCCCACCTCAATACCCTGCTGGATCAGAAACTGTCCCATACTGCGGCCGCCAAACGTCTTTCTCGGCAGTTGGTAGCAGCCGAGATGCTGGCGGGCACCATTCCCGTGCAAGGACCGGGCATCACCGTGATTTGGTCCAATGGTCAGGCGCCGAGTGCCTACGACTTGACCGACATTGACTTGTTGCTCCTCGTCAATGAACTCCGGGCTGCTGGAGCTGAAGCCATCGCCATCAATGGGCAACGCATTACCGCACAGAGCGAAATTCGCTCGGCGGCCAACTACATCTTGATTAACGGGAGCCAAGAAGAAGAGCCGTTTACGATTCAAGCCATCGGACAACCCGGCACTTTACGCCAAGCGCTGACCCTACCGGGTGGTCTTTATGACGAGTCCCAGCAAGAAGGTCGGAGTATGCAAATTACGAAGCGAGCTCAGGAAATTATTCCGGCGGCCCCTCCGCTCTTGATTAATTACACAAAGCCTGTAGCACCCTAGCCGATGACCCCAAAATAATTCAGAATAATATGAGTGTTGGTTCTTGGCGGGCAACATTACCAACCACCAAGGATTGTGTCATGATAGGAGTGGGTGAAGCGCCCGGTATTAGAGTGTTCTGGGCAGGGAAAGACAAGATTGTCTATGACCGAAATCATGAGGAGGCATCGTGCATGGGTTCTCAAGACGGTACGGCGATTACATATCAGGATGGCAAGATCAGAGTGCCCGACCAACCCGTTATTCCTTACATTGAAGGCGACGGCATCGGGCCGGATATCTGGCGTGCCACGGAGCGGGTGGTCGACGCCGCAGTGGCAAAGGCGTATTCGGGCCAGCGCAAAATTGTGTGGCGCGAGGTGTTGGCCGGCGAAAAGGCACATAAAGAGACCGGCCAATGGCTACCGGACGCTACGTTGGATGCGCTGCGTCAATATAAAGTCGGTATTAAAGGGCCGCTGACCACCCCGGTGGGCGGAGGCATTCGGAGTCTTAATGTCACCCTGCGGCAAGAACTGGATCTCTACGCATGTGTGCGGCCGGTTAAATATATCACGGGAGTACCTTCTCCAATGCGGGAACCCGAAAAAGTCAACATGGTGATTTTCCGGGAAAACACTGAGGACGTTTACGCGGGCATCGAGTGGGCATCGGGGACTGAAGAAGCTCGCAAAGTCATCGATTTCATTAACGCTAACACCAACAAGCATATTGATGCATCGGCTGGCATTGGCATCAAGCCGATGACCAAAGCGGGCAGTCAGCGCTTGATTCGCCGGGCGATTCAATATGCCATTGGGCACGGACGTCGATCGGTGACATTGATGCACAAGGGCAACATCATGAAGTTCACCGAAGGCGCTTTCAGAGACTGGGGATACCAACTGGCCCAAGCGGAGTTTGCCGAGGTGATCGTCACCGAGGACGACCTCTACCAAAAGTACGGCGGCAAGGTTCCCGCCGGCAAGATTGTACTCAAAGATCGGATTGCCGACATTACCTTCCAACAAGTGCTGTTACGACCCGATGAATTTGATGTGATTGCGACCCCGAATTTGAACGGAGACTACTTGTCGGACGCGTTAGCGGCCCAAGTCGGAGGAGTCGGGATGGCGCCGGGCAACAACATGTCGGACGAAATTGCGGTATTTGAAGCAACCCACGGTACCGCTCCCAAGTATGCGAACCTGGACAAAGTGAATCCGAGTTCGCTTATTTTGTCGGCCATCATGATGCTGGAGCACTTGGAATGGGGGGAGGCCAAAGAGCTCGTTACGCGTGGTCTAGAAAAAACCATTGCCGAGGGTGTGGTCACCTATGATTTGGCTCGCCTTCGATCTGGAGCCCGTGAGGTCAAGACGTCAGAGTTTGCTAGTGCCATGATAGAGCGGATGGCGTAAGCGAATTAGAGAGACTGGGGAGGGGAAAGCATGTTTAAGCGACACAAAATTACCGTAATTGGAGCGGGTGCAACCGGAGCCACGACTGCTCATCTCTTAGCGCTGAAGGAACTCGGGGACGTCGTCCTGGTGGACGTCGCCGAAGGGATACCTCAGGGGAAGGCTCTCGATATGTGGGAATCTGGGCCCGTGGAAGGCTTATCGGTCAAGGTATCGGGGAGTAACGACTACGAGCTTACCCAGAACTCTGATGTGATAGTGGTAACGGCCGGGATGCCCCGTAAGCCGGGGATGAGCCGGGACGACCTTTTAAAGGTGAATGCCGAAATCGTGTATCAAGTGGTCGAAAAAGCTGCCAAGTTATCGCCCGACGCCGTCATTATTGTATTGACCAATCCCGCTGACGTGATGGCCTATGTGGCTCAAAAGGCCAGTGGGTTCCCGCATCAACGCGTGATGGGCCAGGCGGGTGTCTTGGACTCGGCGCGCTTTCGCACCTTTCTCGCGGAAGCCCTGGACGTCTCTCCCCGGGATGTCACCGCCTTCGTGATGGGGGGACACGGGGATGACATGGTGCCTTTGGTACGCTACTCGTATGTGGGTGGGATCCCTGTCGAAAAGTTGTTGCCCCAGGCCGCCTTGGACGCCATTGTGCAACGGACTCGGACTGGCGGGGGAGAAGTACTGGGACTCATGAAAACTTCCGCCTACTACGCGCCAGGCTCTTCGTTGGCAGAAATGGTGCAAGCGGTTCTGCGTGACGAGCGTCGTGTGCTACCCACCATCAGCTATTTGAATGGGGAATATGGAGAGCATGACATCTATGTCGGGGTACCGGCCGTATTGGGCGGCCGTGGCGTCGAAAAGGTATTGGAGATTGAGTTTACAGAGGCAGAAACTGAAGAGTTCAAGAAATCGGTTGGGTCGGTGCGTGCACCCCTATCCATGCTGAAATACTAAGGAACGGGACAGCTCAAGCGCCGATTGGACATTGGAAGGAGACGACACTGGGTGAAACAATACGAATATCTGGCCAAACAAATCTTGGCGAGCTATGGGATTCCGATTCCGCCGGGTCGGGTGGTCGATACGCCCGAAGATGCGGCCAAAGCGGTTCGGGAAATTGGCCCCGCGGCCTTAAAAGCCCAAGTCTTGGTAGGAGGTCGAGGCAAGGCCGGCGGGATTCGGTTTGCCGAAAGTCCGGAACAGGCAATGACCCTGACCCAAGCCATGATCGGGATGGATTTAAAGGGCTACACGGTCGAGCGCCTCTATGCGGAAGGTAAGCTCGAGATTGATCAAGAACTCTACATCTCGGTAACCACCGATCGCAACACCAAGACGCCTTTGGTAATGGCGTCACGAGCAGGTGGGGTGGAGATAGAGGACGTCGCTGATCAGGAGATTGTGCGCCGTCACATCGACCCCCGGGTCGGTGTCGAGCCGTATTTCGGGCGCGAGTTGGCCTCTGCACTCGGGCTCGAAGGGGACCTGTTTAAGGAATTTGCCGACTTGGTCGTCAAGCTCTACCGGATTTATCGAGATAAAGATGCAGAACTGGTGGAGATTAACCCCCTCGCAGTGGTTAAGGGTCATTTAATCGCGGCCGATGCCCGTCTCAACATCGATGACAGCGCCATGTATCGGCACCCCGAAATCCAAAGGGTCGAAGAGGGTTCGGCTTTGGAAAAAAAGGTTCAGGAAATTGGCCTGGCCTATGTAGAACTCGACGGAGACATTGCCGTGATGGCAAACGGCGCTGGTATGGCCATGGCCACCCTGGACGCCATTCAATTTTTTGGCGGCAAGCCTGCTAACTTTCTCGATGCGGGTGGCGGTGCCTCGGTGGAGCCGACGGCCCAAGCACTGGGCGTGTTGGTGTCCATGGATCCGAAGGTGATTTTTGTTAATATTTTCGGCGGAATCACGCGATGTGACGATGTGGCCCGTGCTATTTTGCAGGTAAAAGAAGGCGTGGGAATTCCGGTGCCGCTGGTCGTCCGCTTAGTGGGAACCAATGAGGCCCAAGGAGTTAGGCTCTTGGCTGACCATGGCATCGACGCCTATTCCGAAATGGCCGAAGCGGCAGAACAGGCCGTGAAGTTGGCCGGGGAGGGACGCTAATATGGCGATATTGTTGACCAAACGGTCTCGAGTCATTGTGCAAGGAATGACCGGGAATCAAGGGCGGTTTCACACCGGCCAAATGCAGGCTTACGGAACCAATGTTGTCGGCGGCACCTCGCCCGGCAAGGGTGGACAACGGATTGACGGAATTCCGGTGTTTGACACGGTAGCCGCAGCGGTTAGAGAGACTGGTGCCGACGCCTCGATTGTGTTTGTACCCGCCCCATTTGCCAAGGACGCCGCATTTGAAGCGATGGAAAATGGGATTAAGCTACTGGTCATGATCCCCGAACATATTCCTGTGCAGGACGCCATTGCGATTGTCACACGCGCCAAGGATTTGGGTGTGGTGGTTATTGGCCCCAACACCTTCGGCATCATTTCTCCCGGCGAAAAAACTAAAATGGGAATTATGCCGAACCACATCTACCAGTCTGGACCGATCGGGGTCGTGGCCCGGTCAGGCACCTTGAGCTATGAAATTGCCTTTAGCCTGAGTAACGCGGGTTTGGGGCAAACCACCGTAGTGGGCATGGGGGGCGACCCGGTAGTGGGCCAAAACTTTGTATCGGTGCTGGAGGAATTTAAACACGATGCTGAGACCAAGGCCATTGTGATGGTGGGGGAGATTGGGGGCAGTGCCGAAGAAGAGGCTGCAACCCACATCAAACAGCTCGGTAAACCGGTGGTGGCCTACTTGGCAGGGCGAGCAGCCCCTCCCGGTAAACGCATGGGTCACGCGGGAGCCATCATTGAGCGCGGACGCGGCACGTTGGAAAGTAAGGAAAAGGCCTTGACGGCAGCAGGGGCGACGGTGGTGACCATGCCGTGGCAGGTGGCCGAGGCAGTGAAGAAGTTAGTCTGAAATGGATTTTTAGTCAGAGCCAGGCGGCATTTTGCCTGGCTCTGACTGCTCTGCTATCCCACTATTTCATTAAACAACAAAGTAATGGCGTCACATTTTTTCTGAGCCCTTACGCAGTGCCTCTATTAAAACGGCTATTTGCAATCTACGGTTGGATGGTCTTCTGCGTCATCTCGACGGAGTTGGCCTGTTTTGTGCAAAACCTGGTGGATTGGGCCTTCGGAATAATCCTCTGTATTGTGCAAAATACGGTTGAACGACTGCCGGTTTGAGGAGGGTCCGTACTGCACATTCGGGCCGGTTAGTTAGTTTGCATAAAATTCTCTCAATATCTACGTTGACAGTAGCGAGAGCACGATGACGTGCTAGAATGTGGGCAGAGGTGATGGGGATGGCGGTGTCTCGCGAACAATTGCATCGTGTGATCGATGATCTGCCCGTCGACAAACTGCCGGCGTTGGCCGAGCTCATCCGTCAGTTGATTGATGAGGATGATGAGCCCGTCGGCCGGAAAGAGCTTGCCGAATACCGACGGATTCGAGACGAAATGCGACGCGGCGAGACGCTGTCCTTCGATGACGTGTTTCCCGAGGACTGATGTACACACTGCGCTTCAGTCGCCA
>DAHWKG010000207.1:0-8931 GCA_027343765.1 Sulfobacillus sp. | reverse complement strand
CGGTACGTTCATCGGGTATCAGTTTACCTTCATGCTCCCATCGACGTAACGTCGAGGGAGTCACGCCTAAAAATTCGGCTGCTTCACGAATGCCCACAAGTGTCCGGTTCATACCTAAATTATACAACCATGGATAACTATGGGTAAAGGTTTATGAAACGGTTAAAACCCCTTCCTGGCCGCTCCGTATGGTGGTCTCCGGGATTATTGTGCTATGGGGAATGTTCAGCGGTCTATTGGGGATGGTGCACTCGGCTATTTTGGCGGGCGTGCTGTTGGCGCTGGGGGGATTTAGCTACGCCCCCTACAACATCCTCTTTTCCGTGTGGCGCCAAAAACTGGTGCCCGATGCCCTTCGTGGTCGGGTGTACGGGGTGATTAACGGCATGATGGGACTCGGGCTTCCTCTCGGGCAGGCATTGGGAGGGGTCCTAATCGGGATCGTGGGCCCTCGGGGGACGGTGGTTATTGGCGGCAGTCTCTGCTTGGCGCTTGGTATTAGTGTTTATTTGCGGCCGGACTGGTGGCGGGAGCCCTCCTCTTTGGCGGAGATGGGGCGGGCGGGATAAGGGTAATTTTTTCCTTCCGTGGTACACTCCTTTTATGGACATGTGGCATATTCTTATTGGTCGGCCGTTAAAGACCACGGAGGTCCAAGGTGAGGAAATTGGGTCCTCAGAAGGGCTGGCTGCCCTATCGCTAGATGCGCTGACATCAGTGGCTTACGGGCCGGAAGCCATCGCCATTGTGTTGGTGGGGATTGGAGTAGCCGGGATCCGGTACCTATTACCGGAATCTTTAGCGATCACGGGACTTCTGGCACTCTTGGTGACGTCGTATAGTCAGGTGATTGACGCCTATCCCAAAGGGGGAGGAGCCTATGCGGTCTCCCGGGAAAATCTTGGAGTGGGGGCGAGCCACCTGGCGGCCGCGGCCTTGCTGGTGGACTATACGCTAACCGTGGCCATTTCCATCGCCGCCGGTGTGGGTGCGCTATCTTCCGCCTGGCCGGTTTTGATTCCTTGGACGGTGCCCCTCTGTTTGGCCCTTTTGGCGGTGGTGACCATCTTGAACCTCCGTGGCGTGGGAGAAAGTGCGCGAGCGTTTTTGTTGCCCACTTTTGTCTTCATTATTGGTCTGTTAGCGGTGCTGGCGTGGGGATTTATTCATCCCCATTTAACCCATGCCGTGCACCACATTCCTCGTTCAGCGCCGCCAGTGGGTGCGTTTTTTCTCATGAAAGCGTTTGCCGCCGGCTGCACCGCTCTTACCGGCGTGGAGGCCATCGCCAACGGGGTACCGCTATTCCGCCAGCCCCGTCAACTTCGAGCGAAGCGCACCGAGTGGCTTCTGGGAATCATCCTGGCGGCCATGCTTATCGGCATCGCCGTCTTGACCATGCGCTTTGGCGTCGTTCCTGGGGGGAATCGGAGCTTACTGAGTAAAGTGATGACGGGATCGGTGGGACGGAGTTGGGTGTTCTATGTGGTGTCATTGGCTATCGCGACAGTGCTGGGACTGGCGGCCAACACCTCTTTTGGGGGACTCCCCGTGCTCACCAGCCTTCTGGCCCGCGATCGATTTTTGCCGCAGTCGTTTGCCATCCGTGGGGATCGCTTGGTCTTTGAGCGCGGGGTGTGGGTTTTGGCAGTGGGAGCGGCAGTGCTATTGGTGGCCGTGGGCGGGAATACCCAGGCGCTCGTGCCCATGTTTGCCATTGGCGTGTTCACAGGCTTTACCCTCTCGCAGTTGGGCATGGTGTTTCATTGGCGGAAGGCTCGCCCACGGGGATGGCTAGCCCGGGCGGCGTTAAACGGTGCGGGTGCCATCGCGACCGGTATTGCCACTTTGCTATTTGTCACGACCAAATTTCTGGAAGGCGCTTGGGTGGTGGTGGTGGCCATCCCACTTTTGATTTGGATGTTCCGGCGCATCCATCGTTATTATCAGCGGGTTGGGGAGCAATTGGGCATTGGGCGCTTGCCTTTACCCGTGGTCCCCCGTCCGCGACCCTTGGTGGTGGTGCCGATTACCCCCAGCTTGTCGGAGCTAACCCGTCGGGCGCTGGATCACGCGCTTTCGCTGAGTGATGAGGTCATTGCGGTGGTGGTGTTATTCACCGAACCCGAGGATGAAGGGGCTATCAACCCTCGTGCTGAACAATTTCTGGACGAGTGGAAGCGGTGGAACCCGCCGGTGCGCCTCTCGGTGTTGAAGTCCCAATACCATTCCGTGGTGCGCCCATTGCTTCGATTCATCAGTACCATTGAACGGCAATCCGGGGAGCGGGTCTTGGTGCTCGTTCCCGATGTAGTGCCGGATGGGCTTGGTGCGGAACTTCTGCACAACAAGCTCGGCTCTGCCATTACCCAGGCGCTGAGAAAGCGTACCGATGTGGTGATTGGTACTGTGCCCATGCACTTTCCCGATTCCGACAGGAAATCTTCGCCTGCCGAGGAAAAACCGGGCCGCTCAGGTTAGACAATCGCGACCGCTTAGTCTACCATACCTTCAGAGCACTTGGGGGAGGCGAACGGTGAGAAGAGGGCGGGTTCTATGGCAAGTCGCGCTGGGAGCCGGGATTCTATGGATGCTGGCACTATCTCGCCTGGCGTTCTTGTGGCATGCCCAGTACCGACAAACCTTGCTTGCCCTGGCCACCATAGCGGAGATCCATCAGGTAAAGTCGCCCATCTTAAAGGCTCATCTCCTTCATATGGCGGCCCAACTCCTTGGGGTATCGCATGTTCCGCCAGCCCTCGGCCAAGAGACAAAAGATTTAAATGCTGCCGCATTGGCAAGCTTACATCATCTTGCCGCCAGTCAATGGCTGGTGTCGCCAGCCCTTTGGGTGGTGGGTTTGGTGGTTATGGCCGTGGCCTTTTACTGGATGAAGGAAGGGCGGATTGCTCATCTGGAGACTGAGCACCGGCGACTGAAAGACCAGTTGCTGGCTATTGCCCGAGGATGGTCATCGCTCGGAACCGAGTCGGACCCAGAAACGGCCATGCACAGCATCTTACGCGAGGTGTCACAACATACGGTGGTGCGCCGAGCGGCCATCTATCGTCTCACGGGCGACCGCGCCGAGAGTCTCCACCTCTATGCCAACCACGGCAAACTGGAACTCGCGACCCGCCCGGTTCCGGCCATGTTTTTGGAACCTGAACGGGGACTTCTCGGGGAGGCGCTAGGATCCAATCAACCGCGCTACAGTGGCGACGATGGCTCATCGGGCTATCTTATCCCTGGCGTGCGACTTAGTCGCGTGGCAGTATTCCCCTTGCGTTATCAGGAAAAGCCCTGGGGGATTTTGCTATTGCAAGCGGATCAGAACGGTTGGTTTTCCACCTATCGGGACCTCTTAGAAGTCTTGTCGCAACAGATCGCTATTGCGGCGGCGAGCGCCGATGCTCTAGAACAAGATCGACTGCATCGGCTTAGGGAGGAGCGGGCTCACATGCAGGCGGAGATTTTGGCCAATGTCTCGCATGAGCTTCGCACCCCGTTGGGGCTGGTCAAAGGCTACCTGGAAACATTGCAGCGGGCGGGGGAGCGGCTTGCGGTCGATACTCGGCGGGAGTTTCTCTCCGTGGCGGTTCAGGAAACCGGGGAATTAGAAATGTTAATTGACCAATTGCTGACCATGTCCCAATGGGATAACGCCGAGTGGCCCTTTGAGCCCCGCTGGTTCCCGCTGGCACCATGGCTATTGCAGCTTTTGGACCGCTATCCGGTGTGGGACCGTGAGCGGATTCAGGTGCGCGGGGGCGACCGCTTGCCCCATTTGTATGGCGATCCTCGCGCTCTCACCACGGCCGTCAGCGACCTTCTGCAGAATGCCTTAAAGTATTCTTCGAACGAGGTCAAGCTGACATTTCGGGAGCAACCGGAGGGCTGGATGGTCGAGGTCCGTGACTTCGGTCCGGGTGTGCCCAGTGCTGACGTGGAGAAGATTTTTGAACGCTTCTATCGGTCACCGCAGCATGCCAAATCGGAGATTCGGGGATCAGGCTTGGGCTTGGCGATTGTTAAGAGCGTGGCCGAGGCCCATGGGGGGCGGGTACGAGCGGACAACCTTGGGGATCCGCCCGGATTTCGTGTGGTGCTGACGCTTCCTTGGGGAAAGCTGGAGGAGGGCCACGATGGAGGAGCAAACCGGCTTAGTATTGGTCATTGACGACGAAGCCAAATACCGTCGACTCATTACAACCAACCTGAAAATGGCCGGTTACGACGTGGCTGAGGCAGCCAACGGCCATGAGGCGTTAACCCTCATTTATGATCGGGAACCCGATGTGGTGCTTTTAGATTTACGGCTTCCGGACATGGATGGTTTTCACCTCTGTGAGCGCATTCGAAAGCTTTCGTCGGTACCCGTGATGGTGCTCACAGCACTAAATTCTGAGGCGGACACCATTCAAGCCCTGGATCTGGGAGCGGATGACTATCTTGCCAAACCGTTTTCGCCCGGCGAAATGCTGGCCCGTATCCGTGCACTTTTGCGGAGAAGCCGGGATTTGCTGCAGGCTGAGGACGCCGGCTGTGGCGACATTCGCCTATTAAAGGATACCCGCGAACTGGAAGGACCTACGGGCCGGGTCCGGCTGACCCCGATTGAATGGAAGCTCTGTCAAGAGTTGACTGCTCATTGCGGAAAGGTGCTAACCCACGAGCATTTGTTGGGGAAAGTCTGGGGTCCCGGCTACCAAAGCGAACATGAATACCTCCGGGTATACATCCGACGTCTCCGGGGCTACCTAGAGCCCGATCCGCATCACCCGGTATATCTGGTATCCCACGCGGGCGTGGGCTACGCTCTTTATCCCTCGCCTCACGGAGAGCGGGACTAGCCCTCCTCGTCCAAAGGCCCTTTCGGGCCATTTTTTTATGCCGTTTTTATACATCCAAGTTTTCTTTTCAGGACTTTTTTATGCAGAATTGCCCATACTAACTCAGGTCATAAGGAAGGTGAGGACAATGCTGGATGTCGAGATGATTCTTTTGGTGCTGGTTTTGCTGGGCGTCGTGCTAGCTTTGCTTCACTATTTAGAGCGCCTTTAGGCGTGGAGGAGGCTATCTCGTGACAGGTGGAATTTTGTTGGGCCTGGCGGTGGCCGTCAGTATTTATTTGGTCTACGTCATCATTCACCCTGAGAAATTCTAGTCGGCTGAGGAGATGATTGAGTGTCGCTGCAAACGGTAGCTGTGTGGGTGGTGGTCATTGGGATATTCCTAATCACCGTCAAACCCCTCGGCACGTATATCGCCAAGGTCTTTTCATTTGAGCCCACGTTCTTAGATCGCCCCATGCGGCCGATTGAGAACGGCATTTTCCGGCTCTTTGGGATCGATCCATCATACAACATGACCGCCAAACAATACGGGATGGCGTTAGTGTTGACCAATTTTGCCTGGATCATCATTTCGTATATCTTGCTCCGGCTGCAAGGGCATTTGCCTTGGAACCCCGAGCACATGGCGGCTGTCAATCCCCAGTTGGCATTTAACACCGCCACCAGCTTTGGGACCAACACCAACTGGCAGGCGTACGGCGGGGAAAGTACCATGTCGTACTTTTCACAGTTTGGGAATCTCGAGTTTTTACAATTTGTGACTCCGGCGGTTGGCGGAACCATGGCCATTGCCTTCATACGGGCTTTGTCCGGCAAAAAGATGGGCAACTTCTTCGTCGACCTGGTGCTTATGTGCACGCGCGTTCTCTTGCCCTTGTCGGTGGTGTTCACGGTGCTGTTGGTGTGGCAGGGCGTTCCCGAGACGCTCGCACCCTATTTGCATGTGCACAGCGTAGCAGGGCAGTCGCAGGTGGTGGCTCGCGGCCCCATCGCCAGTTGGGAGTCGATTGAGCACCTCGGTACCAATGGCGGTGGGTTTACCAATGCCAATAGCGCCAATCCGCTTGAGAATCCCACGGCGCTGAGTAACCTGTTTGAGGTTATCATGATGGGTCTCTTGCCGGTGGCCTTCTTTTATACCTTTGGCGTGATGACCGGGAGAAGAAAAATGGCCTGGACACTGATTAGTGTTGCAGGATTATTTTACCTCGGCATCTTGGCCATGGTGTACTTTCCGATGCAACTGGGCAACCCGATAATCAATGCCTTGGGTCTCCACGGGCACATCTACCGGGTGGGCACGGAACTGCGGTTTGGCATGGGGGGCACCTCAATTTTTGAGACGTCGACCATGTCCTTTACCACCGGTTCAGTAGCGAGCGCCCATGATAGTGCATTGCCGCTCACGGGTCTGGCCTATTTTGCGGCCATGTTTTTGAATCTAATTTTCGGCGGCAAGGGCGTCGGCCTCTTGAACATGCTGATGCTGGTTATCATCGCCGTGTTCCTGATGGGACTGATGGTGGGTCGGACACCCGAGTTCCTCGGGAAGAAAATCGAGGCGCGCGAAGTGTCGCTGGCGTCCATTGCGTTCCTCCTACACCCGTTTTTGATTCTGGTGGGCACGGCGCTTTCCGTGGCGTTGCCGGCTGGGCTTAAAGGCGTCTATAACCCAGGGCCCCATGGATTCTCCGAGATTTTGTATGGGATGGCGTCGGGCGCTGCCAACAACGGCTCGGCCTTCGGGGGGCTAGGGGCGGCATTGCCGTACTACGAGGTGACAATCGGCATCATCGCGGTCATTGGGCGGTTTGCGTCGGTGATGGCGATGTTCTTGGTGGCTGAGTCGCTTCTCAAGAAAAAGGCGGTTCCAGTCACCTCGGGTACCATGCGCACAGAAGGAGTGCTATTTGGGGGCGTTCTCACGGGGGCCATCATCATTCTAAATGCGCTCACCTTTTTCCCGGTGGCTGCGCTCGGACCTGTGGCGGAGCACTACCTACTGATGGCCCATCATCTCTTTTAGGTCGGCGTAAGGGAGGATTATTCGTTTATGGCAACCGCATCAGAGACATCAAGCAAAATGGGGGGGCAGTATTTCGGCGAAGTGCTGAAAGATACCTTCGTCAAACTGAACCCCGTTCAAATGATTCGAAACCCCGTCATGTTCGTGGTGGAGTTGGGAACGCTGGTGACGCTGATCTTTACCATTGGATCGGTAGGTAAACCGCTTTTCGGCTACGAGCTCTTGGTGACCATTATTCTCTTTTTCACGATTCTCTTTGCCACATTCGCCGAGTCCTATGCGGAGGCGCGCGGCCGGGCGCAAGCGGACTTCTTACGCCGGACCCGGTCGAGCACCCGAGCGAAAAAATTGAAGGACGGCGGTCAGTGGGAGTGGGTACCTGCCGAACAGCTTGAAAAAGGCTCACGGGTGCTGGTGGAGGAGAACGACCTTATTCCCAGTGATGGTGAGGTGGTCGAAGGTGTCGGCTCCGTTGACGAGTCGGCCATCACCGGAGAATCCGCGCCGGTCATTAAAGCCCAAGGCGACAGCGTGACGGGAGGAACCCGCCTGCTATCCGACCATTTGGTGGTGGAAATTACCACCAGTCCCGGAGAGACCTTTCTTGATCGGATGATTGCCCTGGTCGAGGGCGCCAGTCGGCAAAAGACCCCCAATGAAATTGCGCTGTCGGCCCTCTTAGGGGTACTGACGCTCATCTTTGTGCTGGTGGTGGTAACACTGGTTCCGCAGGCGAGCTATTTCGGGCGCCATGCGACCGACATTACGACCATGGTGGCCCTCTTAGTATGTCTCATTCCGACCACCATCGGGGCCTTGCTGTCGGCCATCGGAATTGCCGGCATGAACCGTGTGGCCCAGGTGGATGTGGTGGCCAAGAGTGGCCGAGCCGTCGAAGCCGCGGGCGATATCGACACCATTATTCTTGACAAGACGGGCACCATCACCATTGGGAACCGCATGGCCACTGAGTTTATGCCCATTCAGGGGGTCACGCCAGAAGCGGTTGCCGAGGCGGCCCTGTTGGCCTCCTTGGCTGATACCACGCCAGAAGGCCGGTCAGTGGTGGAACTAGCGCACGATGTACTCAAGCTCGAGCAGCTGCCGGAGGCGGACGGGGAACCCGTGCCCTTCTCGGCGCATACGCGAATGAGCGGGATTGACCTTAAAGATGGCCGACAAATTCGCAAGGGCGCCGTGAGTGCTATCGTCGAAATTACGGCGGCAGAAACGAAAGATGAATTAACCAAGTTGGCCGAGGCTGTCGCTGGCGAGGGGGGAACGCCGCTGGCGGTGGAGGTAGACGGGAAGGCACTGGGTGTTATACGCCTGAAGGATATTGTGAAAACGGGGCTTAAAGAGCGCTTCGACGACTTCCGCAAAATGGGTATCCGCACCATCATGGCCACGGGCGACAACCATATCACAGCCGCGGTTATTGCTCAAGAGGCGGGCGTCGATGACTTCATTGCCGAACTGAAGCCTGAGGACAAGATCGAGGTCATTAAAAAGGAGCAGGCGGAAGGAAAACTGGTGGCCATGACCGGGGACGGCACCAATGACGCGCCAGCTTTGGCTCAGGCCGACGTGGGTTTAGCCATGAACAGCGGCACCATGGCGGCTAAGGAAGCCGGCAACATGATTGACTTGGAGTCAAACCCCACCAAATTGTTGGATGTGGTCATGGTGGGAAAGCAGCTCCTGATTACCCGCGGAGCGTTGACGACGTTCTCCATCGCCAATGACGTGGCCAAATACTTTGCCATTATCCCGGCCATGTTTGCCTCGGTGCCCGCTCTCTCGGTTTTGGGCAAGTTGAACATCATGGGATTAAAGACGCCTCATGGAGCCATTTTATCGGCGCTTATCTTTAATGCCCTGATTATTCCCGCCCTGATTCCCTTTGCCATCCGCGGGGTCAAATATCGGGCTGAGACGGCCGACAAAATGTTGGCTCGGAACATCTTTAACTGGGGTGTATTAGGAGTCATTATCCCCTTTGTCGGTATCTGGGCCATTGATCGGGTGCTCGGCTTATTCGGACTCGCA
>DAHWKG010000203.1:0-11744 GCA_027343765.1 Sulfobacillus sp. | reverse complement strand
TTCGATGAATTTCTTCGCATGTCCTTGGCCGTTTTGTGGCTTCATCGGACCGATCAAACGAATTACGCGCCTAAATTGATTCCTGACAATCCCTTAGTCGTTCGCTTTCGGGAAGCCTTACCGTTTCAGCTAACACCAGGACAAGTTCGGGCGTGGGGTGAAGTGCAGCAAGATTTATGCACGGCGAAACCGATGGCACGCTTGCTGCAAGGGGACGTGGGATCGGGAAAAACGATGCTCGCAGCTCTGTCATTGTTGGCGGCGGTGGGCTGTGGGTATCAGGCGGCGCTCATGGCACCCACCGAGCTCCTCGCCGAGCAACATTACTTGCTATTCAAGAAACTCCTCGACCCGCTCTCCGTGCCTGTTGTTTTGATCACCGGGCGCGGCCGAGAACGAGAAGCGACCCGGGACCGGTTAGCGTCGTCTGATCCTCTGGTAGCGGTGGGCACGCAGGCCCTGGTATCAGAGCGGGTCTCCTTTGGCCACTTGGGGCTGGTGGTCATTGATGAACAACATCGGTTTGGGGTTCGGCAGCGGGCCGATCTAACCCAAAAGGGCTTGTTTCCTCACCTCTTGGTGATGACCGCCACCCCCATTCCACGGACGTTGGCGTTAACCGTCTACGGTGATTTGGAAGTCTCACAAATTCAGGGATTGCCGCCCGGCAGGCAACCTGTGGAAACTGTCCATGTGCCCATGAGTGAACGGCGCACCGCGTATCAAAAAGTGATGGAGGCGGTTCGGGCAGGCCATCAAGCGTACGTGATTTGCCCTTTAGTGGAAGAAAGTGAAGAAAGTCAAGGACGGGCGGCTACCTTGCTGGCAGAAGGGATGCAAAAGATTCCTGGTTGGCGCGTGGGTCTCATCCACGGCCGAATGAGCGCTTCGGAAAAATCCGAGGTCATGGATGATTTTCGCGAGCATCGGCTAGACGTGCTGGTGGGCACCACCATTCTTGAAGTCGGGGTAGACGTAGCGAATGCCACCGTGATTGTGATTGAAGGCGCTGATCACTTCGGGCTTGCGCAACTGCACCAGCTGCGGGGTCGAGTGGGTCGGGGCTCCCACGCCTCAACCTGCTATCTTTTGGCTGACCCGAAAACGGCGGAAGGAGAGGCCCGCATACAAGCCATGGTTGAGACCCAGGATGGGCTCAAGCTAGCGGAACGGGATCTCGAGATTCGTGGTCCGGGAGAAGTGTTGGGGATGCGCCAACACGGGGTGGCCGGATTTCAATTGGCCAACCCATTGAAGGACTTGGCTCTCTTAGAACATGCGCGGGCTACCGCCCGTGCGTTGCTTGAAGAGGATCCCGATTTAAGCCAGCCCGCCCATGCGGGGCTTCGGAATTGGGTGTTCGAGGCATTGGAGGCAGCGCTTCCCGGTCATGTGCTACACTAGGTCCAAGAGAGGAGAGAGCGGTGATGGTGGCGCAATCTCACGACAACGGCCCGAAGTGGACGTTTTTAACGAACTATGCGCACGTGCTGGTGCTCATGGCTGATGACCCGATGGTACGGACTCGGCAATTAGCGGAGCGAGTGGGCATTACCGAGCGCGCCGTCCAACGCATCGTGGCTGATTTGTCGCGGGAGGGCTATGTTTCTCGTCAGCGTATCGGGCGGCGGAACCGCTATGTCATTCATCGAGAGAAGCCCCTCCGCCACCCGGTCGAGCAATGGTTCACAGTCGGGGACCTCTTGCGATTCATGGACTCGGGTTCCCCGACGGCCAATGGAAGGAAAGCCTAGTCCACACCGCTTGACAGATGGTGCCGGTCCTGATATGCTCACGGAAATAGCTGAACAGGCGATGAATGGGAAAAGTACCCGCAGGTTACCCTTTGAGCGAGCCGGAGATGGTGAAAGTCCGGCAGGGGAAGGGCGGCGAATGGTCCCAGGAGCCGCTGCCCGAAGTGAGTAGGCGCAGCCGGACTCTTCCTCCGTTAACCGGGAAGGCATATCGGATTTCTCCAAATCCCGTATGGCTAAGAGAGGCCAGATGGCCTAAGTGGGGTGGCACCGCGGAGTAACCTTCGTCCCTTAGGGGGGATGAGGGTTTAATTGTTTTTTGCGGAGGGAATATTTTGCAGACAATTTTTGAACGGTCAGGCGAGGAAATGTGGGGGGATGGGCAGGGGGAGCATGTGGCTCTGGTACGTCGCTATGCGGTCGACCAATTAACCCCGATCTCGGCGTACTTACGGCTTCGTCCTCTGGGAGCCCACACCTTATTAGAGAGTGTGGAAGGGGACGACAAGATTGCCCGGTTTTCTTTCATTGCCGTGGGCGAGTGGGCCCGACTTTTGGAATCGGGCGGGCAGGGAATCTTGGTGAGCCAAGTAGGGACTGAGGTCGATGCCGACCCGCTCGCTCTTATGCGAAAGCAACAGGCCCGCCAAGCGATCGATGTGCCACGCTCGGTGGAGCTCCCCTTTGTCGGTGGAGCGGTGGGCTATTTCGGCTATGACTGGGTCCGCCTCTTAGAACATTTGCCCAGGCGTCATCAAGCCCGCGGTCCAGCTTGGGAATGGGTATGGCCCAAGGCGGTGGTCGCGTTTGATCATCGGCGTCAGGAGATCACCGTTATTGTCGAGACGCCACGCGACCAGGTGGACCAGGGACGCACCCGGCTCGAGATTTTGGTGGATGCTCTCCGTCAACCGCTGATGTTGGCAGAGCCGCGAGTTAGGGCACGCACCGAGGTCGAGTCGAATGTGACCCATGACGAGTATCGGGCCATGGTAGAAAGGGCTCAGGAATATATTCGGGCCGGTGACATTTTTCAGGTCGTGTTGTCCCAGCGGTTGAGTGCCCGCATCTCTGGTGATCCATTTAGCCTCTATCGACGGCTTCGGCATGTCAATCCATCGCCATATCTGTTCTACTTGGATACGCCACGGAGGATTTTAGCGGGCGCCTCTCCGGAAATGCTAATACGAGTCGATCAGGGGATGGCCGTGAATCGCCCCATTGCGGGAACCAGGCCACGGGGTATAACGCCTGAAGAGGATGCACGACTGTGGGAGGATTTGGTGCACGATCCCAAGGAACGAGCGGAGCACGTCATGCTGGTTGACTTAGCCCGCAATGATCTCGGTCGAATTTCCGAGTACGGCACGGTAACGGTGGAGTCCTTCATGCAAAAGGAACTGTACTCCCATGTCATGCACATGGTGTCCGAAGTGCATGGTCGATTACGTGCGGGAATGGACGCACTAGACGTGCTGGCCGCTTCTTTCCCGGCAGGGACCCTGACTGGTGCTCCCAAGGTACGCGCTATGGAAATTATTGAGGAATTGGAATCCACGGCGCGCGGGGCGTACGGGGGTGTGGTGGGATATTGGTCTCACCGCGGTGACATGGACGCCTGCATTACCATTCGAACCCTAGAAGTGGAGAACGACACGGCCTATGTGCAGGCAGGTGGAGGCATTGTGGCGGACTCGCACCCGGATACGGAATACCAGGAATCGCTAAACAAGGCGGCGGCTGCGCTCAAAGTGCTGGAGGCGGGCGAGGAGGAATGGCTATGATTGTGGTCATTGATAATTATGACTCGTTTACCTATAACTTGGTCCAATATCTGGGACAGATGACGTCCGTGGCAGTATATCGGAACGATAGAGTAACTGTCGACGCAGTGCGGGCCATGAAGCCGGCCGGTATTGTCATTTCCCCGGGGCCTGGGCGTCCTGAGGATGCCGGCATTTCGGTGGCGCTGGTCCATGAGCTCGGGCCCGAAGTGCCCGTCTTAGGCGTCTGCCTGGGTCATCAGGCGATTGCTCTTGCCTATGGAGGTCGGGTGGTGCCGGCCAGTCGGCTGATGCATGGAAAGGCTGATCAGGTTCACCATCAAGGATTGGGCATTCTCAAAAATCTTCCGACCCCGTTTTTGGCAGGCCGGTATCATTCGCTGATGGTGGATGTGGACGGGGTACCCGAGCTTCACGTGGACGCCGAGAGCGATGATGGCACGGTGATGGCCATTTCTCATCGGAAGTATCCGGTGTTTGGGATTCAGTTTCATCCGGAGTCGGTGCTCACCCCCGACGGGATGACGATTTTGACCCATTTTGTGGACGTAACGTTGGCGAAGGAAGGTGCGAGATTGTGAACCAGGCCATCCAAGAGAGTCTCGATTTATTGAGCCGCGGCCACTGTTTGGACGACCAACAAGCGTATCGTCTGATGGACGCCATCATGGCCGGGGACGCCACGCCCGCTCAAATCGGGGGCGTGCTCATGGCACTTCGCGTACGGGGAGAAAGCGTGGAAGAGTTGACCGGATTCGCCCGGGCCATGCGGGACCACGCCACCCCGATTGCGGTGCATCATCACCCTTTGATAGACACGTGTGGAACGGGCGGCGATCGGTCGTTTACATTCAACGTGTCGACTGTCTCAGCGTTTGTGGTCGCTGGAGCAGGACTTCATGTGGCGAAGCATGGCAATCGGTCGGCTACCTCTAAAAGTGGCAGTGCAGACCTGCTAGAGGCACTTGGAGTGAACTTTTCGGCTGAGCCCAACCGTCTGGCGGCCCTCATAGACGAGGTCGGGTTTGGCTTCTTATTTGCGCAAAATGTGCATGCCTCGATGCGGCATGCGGGACCTGTGCGTCGAGAGCTCGGTGTGCGTACGGTGTTTAACCTCTTAGGGCCGTTGACCAATCCTGCTGCTCCCGAATACCAACTCCTGGGGGTCTATGGGGCCGAGTGGGTGCGGCCGTTGGCCGAAGTGCTAGGGCGGTTGGGCGTGCGCCGAGCGATGGTGGTTCATGGGCACGGGGGGCTTGACGAGGTGTCGCTATCGGGTCCCACCCGCTACAGCCTGGTCGATCACGGCCGAATTACTGACGGGGAATTAACCCCAGAGCAGTTGGGTCTGCCGACCTATCCTCATGGGTCCTTTGTGGGTGGAGAGCCGGCCGTCAATGCGGCCATTTGCCGCGACATCTTAGCCCGTGGGTCGGGGGGGCCGTACTTGGACATGGTCTTGGCCAACGCCGGAGTGGCCCTTTTTGTCGGCGAACAGGTGGCCTCTGTAGAAGAAGGCGTGGTGCTGGCTCGGTCGGTTATCAAGGATGGGCGGGCAATTGCCGTGTTGGAGCGGCTCATTCAGGCCTCGCAATCGCGCACGCGGAGGGACGCCTAATGTTTTTGGAGGCTATTGTCAAACGGGTAGACGAACGAGTGGCTGAGCTTCAGAAAGACGAGGCGCGCCTTTTGCGTGAGGCCAGCGGTAAGCCTTCCGTGCGTTCGCTGGTCGCGGCGTTGCGCCCTTTGTCGGCGCCTCCGAGGATCCGTATTATCGCGGAGTGTAAACAAAAGTCCCCGTCTAAGGGCTGGCTTACCGATCGGTATGATCCGGCGGCCCAGGCCCGCCGATATCAGGAGGAAGGGGCGAGCGCCGTCTCCGTGCTCACGGAACCCGAATTTTTCGCGGGCCACTTATCCCACCTGGTGGCCGTGGAAGCGGCGATTCAGTTGCCGGTCTTGCGAAAGGACTTTGTCCGCGACCCCCTGCAACTGGTCGAGGCGCGTGCCGCCGGGGCCGACGCCGCCCTCTTGATTGTGCGCATTGTAGATGACAGTCGCTTACGCGACTTATACCAAACGGCCGCAGCCTTGGGCCTCGAGGTGCTGGTGGAGATTCACTCGCCTGAGGAGGCCGAAAGGGCACTCGCCCTCAATCCGGCCATCATTGGGGTAAATAATCGGGATCTTGATACCTTCGAAACCCGACTGGAATTTTCGGAGGAGATGGCGGGCGTCATCCCCGAAGGTGTGGTGCGCGTGAGTGAAAGCGGGATTCAGGGCAAGGACGACCTGGTTCGGATCCGCGACTGGGGTTACGATGCCTGTTTGGTTGGCGAGAGCCTCATGAAAGGAAGTTCGCTGTTACGTGAGCACGTCCGTTAAAATCTGTGGACTCACCGATGTGAATACGGCGCTGCAAGCCGCGGAACTGGGGGCTGATTTCCTAGGGGTGGTGCTCACCCAAAGTCGCCGGCAGATTTCTCTCACCCAGGCAGAGGATATGCTAACGGCCCTTTTGGGCATTCCGGTGGTAGGAGTGGGTAAGGACATGGACGAGCCCTTGTTTGAACGCCTGCTGGAGTTGCCGTTCTGGGGGATCCAAGTCCACGGGCACCCGCCCGAAGACTGGGTAGAGCGGGCCCATCGCTATGGGAAGCGGGCGCTTGCGACCTGGTTGGATCCGAAGGCGGATGTCGTGCTGTTAGATGGCCCTGAGCCAGGTAGTGGACGGCCACGCGATTGGGAACGACCGATCTGGGATCGGCCGCTATGGATTGCCGGGGGGCTCACACCTGAGAATGTTCAGAGCATGGTACGGGACTTGTCCCCCGATGGGGTTGATGTCTCCAGTGGGGTTGAGGTGGATGGGGCGAAAAGCCTTGACCGCATCGCCCGATTTATAGAGGAGGTTAGACGTGGCGACAACGAAAAACGTACCTGACCGCTATGGCCGCTTCGGACCCTTTGGGGGACGCTATGTGCCAGAAACGTTGATGCCGGCGGTAGAGGAACTAGACCGCGCGTATGGGGACGCGCGGCGCGATCCAGCGTTCCGCGCCGATCTCGCCGAATTGCTAAAAAATTACGTGGGTCGGCCCACTCCGTTGCGGCATGCCGAACAGATGAGCCAAGCACTCGGCATTGATGTGTTTTTGAAACGGGAGGACTTGAACCATACGGGTGCTCATAAAATAAACAACACCATTGGCCAAGTTCTGCTGGCCCGCCGGATGGGAAAAACGCGCATCATTGCCGAAACTGGGGCAGGACAGCACGGCGTAGCGACGGCCACGGCCGCGGCCCTGTTCGGTCTTCAGGCGGAAATCTATATGGGGGAAGAGGATGTCAAGCGCCAAGCGCTGAATGTCTATCGCATGAAGCTCTTGGGTGCCGAAGTGCACCCGGTGGAATCGGGCACCAAAACCCTTAAAGACGCGACCAATGAAGCCATTCGGGATTGGGTCACTAACGTGCGTGATACATTCTACGTTATTGGGTCGGTCGTCGGGCCACATCCCTATCCCATGATGGTGCGGGATTTCCAATCAGTCATCGGGAAGGAGGCCAAGCGCCAAATGCGCGCCTTGGGGGCACTGCCCACCCACATTGTTGCGTCAGTGGGAGGCGGCTCCAATAGTATGGGCATCTTCTATCCATTTCGTGACGATCCAGTCGAGTTGATTGGCGTGGAGGCAGCCGGCGAGGGTCTCGAGAGCGGCCGCCATGCGGCCAGCATTCAGGTGGCCGAACCGGGTATATTGCATGGCAGTCTGAGCTATTTGTTACAGGATGGTGACGGGCAGATTAAGCCCGCTCATTCGATTTCAGCGGGCCTCGACTATCCCGGAGTGGGCCCTGAGCACGCCTATTTCCACCACACGGGGCGTGCCCGCTATGTCGCCATTCGTGATGACCAAGCGTTGCAAGCCTTTCACCAGCTCGCCCGCTGGGAAGGCATTATCCCGGCGCTGGAAAGCGCTCATGCGGTCGCCTGGGTGATGGAAGAAGCCCCTGAGCTCAAGAAACTCGGGGCGCGGGTGCTGATTAACGTGTCGGGCCGTGGCGACAAGGACGTCGACCAGGTGTTCCGCTATGAACGGGGGGAGCAGCCATGAGTACCATCGCGGAAGCATTTCGCAAGGGGCGGCCTGCCTTAATCCCTTATGTGACGGCGGGGTTTCCGGATCTGGAACGGCTACCGGGGTTAGTGAATGCCTTAACACGGGCCGGGGCTGATCTGATTGAGATTGGGATTCCGTTTTCTGATCCGCTGGCCGACGGACCGGTGTTGCAACAGGCGGCAACCGCAGCCCTCGAGCGGGGTACACGGGTCTCGTCCATTTTAGAAACGGTGTCGAAAATTGCGCCCACCGCCCCGCCACTGGTTTTCCTCACCTACATCAACCCGGTGTTCCATTATGGTATCGCGCGGTTCGCAGAGCATGCCCGGGCGGCCGGCATCCAAGGCCTAATCATCCCTGATCTGCCTTGGGTCGAGGGACGGGATATGCGAAAGGCTGCTGAGAAAAGCGGGTTGGCGGTCATTCCCTTGGTGGCTCCGACATCCACGAGTGCCCATTTAGAGGCCATTCGCGAAGCCCATGGTTTCGTCTATGGGGTTTCGGTCACGGGCGTGACCGGGATGCGCACCTCAGTCGATGAGGGGGTTGAGCCCTTGGTCGCGCGTGTGCGACAAGCGGTCAAGCTGCCGGTGGCGATCGGGTTCGGCATTTCTAGTCCTGAGCAGGCCGCCCGGGTAGGCCAGGTGGCGGATGGGGTGATTGTGGGGAGCGCCTTGGTTCGCGCGATTCAGGCAGATCCGGAGCGAGCGGAGGAGGTGGCATATCGCTTTACGAAAGCGTTGAGTGACGCGCTGCAGAATTTAACGACGAAGGCTTGACACTACTCTTCCGGTAGTGTAACATGCGGAGAAATTCCATACCCTAAAGCGATGACCGGGAAGAGGTCCGGAGTACGAAAATGCAGAGAGTCGGCGACTAGGTGAAAGCCGAACTTTCGTCCCGATACCGTACCCCCGCGAGTGTGCATCGAAATTATAGTAGAGAATCCGGCGTCCGGCCGTTATTCGGAGCAGCTGTGCTAGCAGCTGGCAAAGTGGGACCCCCAGGGGTCCACTTAGGGTGGTACCGCGAAGAAGCCTTCGTCCCTATCGGGATGAGGGCTTTTGTGTTGGTTGGTGGCATTGACGGAGGAAGGGTGAGCTAGGTGGGAGCGACAGAAACAGCGGATCCGGTAGCGTCCGCACGTAAGCCATATAAACTCGTCAGTCGGGATTTCCATCCCGACGACAGCGTCGTGCAGGTGGGCTCGGTGGGCTTTGGCGGCGAGAAAGTCATTGTCATGTCAGGGCCCTGTGCCGTGGAAAGTCGCGAGCAGCTGATGGCAACGGCCGAATTCATGCACAACGTGGGCGTGCCCGTGATGCGCGGCGGTGCCTATAAGCCGCGAACTTCCCCCTACAGTTTTCAGGGCATGCGCATTGAGGGCCTCAAAATGTTGGCGGAAGCACGGGAGCGCTATGGGGTGTTAATTGTGACGGAGGCCGTCGATCACGAGAGTTTGGCCAATGTTGCCGAGTGGGCAGATATCGTGCAAATTGGCGCGCGCAATATGCAGAATTTTGAGCTCCTCAAAGCGGTGGGACAATGCGGTAAGCCGGTCCTTCTGAAGCGCGGCATGGCGGCGACCATTGATGAGTGGCTTTTGGCGGCCGAATATATTGCCGCCCATGGTAACCTCAATATTATTCTCTGCGAGCGGGGCATTCGCACGTACGAGACCAAGACACGCAATACATTAGACATCAGCGCCGTTCCGGTGGTTAAACAGTTGAGTCACCTTCCCGTAGTGATAGACCCATCGCATGCCGCCGGCCAGTGGCAGTGGGTCACTCCCTTAGCGCGGGCGGGTGTGGCGGCGGGGGCTGACGGGCTTATCATTGAAACCCATCCCAATCCTGCCGAGGCGCTGTCAGACGGACCGCAAAGTTTGAATTTCCGGCACATGGAGGAACTCATGGAAGAGGTCGGACGGGTCGCTCGGGCGGTGGGGCGGCAAGTGTGAAGGTGGGCATCGTGGGGGTCGGGCTCATCGGTGGTTCGGTAGCCCAGGCGTTGGCCGAAGCTGATGTCCCGCTCTGGCTAAGCGACGCCGATCCCGCAACCGAAGCGGCTCTACGAGTGGCAGGGTTAGGAGTGGTGGCCCCGTGGTCGAATTGGGTGGGGGACGTCGACCAGGTGGTGATTGCCGCCCCCCTAATCAAGGTTCCGGCCCTTTTGGCGGCCATCGTGCCGGAAATGCGGCCCGGGGCCCAATTGATTGACCTCTCTTCGCTAAAGCTGCCCTTGGCCGGGGCGCTTCGGTCGGCCTCCGACCGGGTCGAAGTACTCGCTCTTCACATGATGGCGGGGCGCGAAGTGAGCGGCTTTCATGCCGCCGATCCCCACCTATTTCGGGGGCGGCCGCTGGCGGTGGTTGACATCGGCGCCGGCTTTCCGGCTGCGGAGGCCGTGACCTTTTGGGAGAGAAATCTCGGGACAGAGCCGGCTCGATATTGGTCGGCGAGCGATCATGATGCCCAGATGGCGTGGGTGAGCCAACTTCCCTATCTTGCCTCTCGCGCGCTACGGATGGCGGTGGAACAGCACTTCAACGGGGAGCCGGAATTAATCGGGCCAGGGTATCGGGATACCATCCGGGTCGGGACAAGCCCGCTGGCTCCCATTGAGCCCTTGTTATGGGCCAATCGCTCGGCTGTCGAGCCAGCTCTGGCCGCATTGGCGGCCGAGCTTGACCGTTGGCGAAAAATCTTTCAGGACGGGTCCTGACCGGATTCCTAGGGGGGAGATCGTGGAACTTACAGTATGGCCGGAACGATTAGACGGGCGCGTAACAGTCCCGGGGGACAAGTCTCTTACCCATCGCGGGATCTTAATGGCAGCCCTAGCCGAGGGGCCGATGGAGCTTCGCGGTTGGCTGGATGCGGCTGACACCCGTGCTAGCCTTCGACTCGCTCAGGCGGTGGGAGTTCGGGTGGAGGCCGTAAGGCCGGGATTTTTGCAGCTCGTTCGTCAAGGCGCGCTTCATGAACCGAACGGTCCCATTGACTGTGGCAACTCAGGCACCACCATGCGGCTTGGTGCAGGGCTAGTGACCGGCATCGAGGGGCTGAGTCTCCTCACGGGCGATACTTCATTGAGTCGGCGTCCCATGGCACGGGTTGCCGAGCCATTACGGCAGTTGGGTGCCACAGTACTTACCCGCCGCTCGGGCACCGCGCCGGTGGTCGTTTGGGGCGGAAGCACGAAAGGCGGCCGCGCAGAGCTCGAGGTCGCGAGCGCCCAGGTGAAGTCGGCGTGCCTTTTGGCCGGGATACGGGCGGAAGGGCCGGTTACCGTGCGGGAACCGCGACCTACGCGGGATCATACCGAACGGATGATTCGCGCCATGGGCGGTGAGATTACTGTCGATGGGGGAGCGGTGACAGTCTTTCCGGGACCACTGGAGGCGATTTCCTTTGCCGTGCCGGGAGATCCGAGCTCGGCGGCATTTTGGGCGGCCATGGCGGCTTTGCGGCCTGGTCGGCAGATAGTGCTAGAGAACGTCCTATTGAACCCCCGAAGAACCGGGTTTTTTCGCCTACTGGCCAAAGCGGGAGCGGATGTCACAATGATTGAACAAGGCGATATCCCGGAACCGTGGGGACAGATTGTCGTGACCGGCGGCCCCTTAAAAGCGTTTCAGCTGGGCGCCGATGATATACCGGCTATGGTAGATGAAGTGCCGTTGGCGGCTCTCATTGCAACCCAGGCTGAAGGGACATCAGAGATTTCGGGGGCAGACGAGCTTCGAGTGAAGGAAAGCGACAGGATTCAGGTGACCTACACCATCCTCAGGGCCTTGGGAGCCCGCATAGAAGAGCGGTCGGATGGCTGGTCCATTGACGGAATTAGCCCTCTTCGGGGAGGGCCGGTCGATGCCCGAGGAGACCATCGCATGGCCATGTTGACGGCAGTGGCCTCCACAGTGGCTGAAGGGTCGATTGATCTCAAGGGGGAGGAAAGCGTGGCCATTAGCTATCCGGACTTTTTCAAGGAATTTCTGACCCTTAAGGGCGAATAGGGCCCTGGGGTGTGGACCATACTGACAACGGCACCAACTGCTCCCAACGGTTGGTACCTTC
>DAHWKG010000198.1:0-23757 GCA_027343765.1 Sulfobacillus sp. | reverse complement strand
TGTCGGCAATGGCACGCGCGTAAACCCGCTTGCGATCGGATACTTGGTAGGGGCTGGTATCATGTTTCTGGGCGGGGTCATCGGTTGGTTTTTGCGGTGGATCCCGAAGGGCAGGCACTCGAAAATGTGGCGTCGCCCCTTTCCGCAGTGGACATCACCGGGCATCACGGTTCTCAGTCATCATAGCGATTTGGTGACCTTTACCCGCCGACAGGAGGGTGCCTTAATAAACGCATCCCTGCATCCATTTCTCAAAAGCAGAGCGACGTTGTCGAACTGATATCACGAAGCGAGTTCTCCTCGGCCGGGTTTTGGGAGTTACAAAACGTTGCGACCGATGGGCGGCAAGTTCGTTTTGACGGGTCCTTCAGGGGGAGCGTTGTTGTCATAAGATTGAACCCGGTATTGTTTCGGTTCCAACAAGGTAGTGACAAGGAGAAGATTGTCTTGTAGCATGGTAGCCAAACGGTCGCGTTACAAAATATGGTAACGACATCGGTCGATAATGCAATAGAGTCTTTGTTTGGAGAAAAGGTGTTTACGCTGAAGCATGAACTTAAAAGGGAAACCGGTGAGAGTCCGGTACGGTCCCGCCACTGTAACAGGGAGCGTCGATTATAACCACTGGGCCTTGTAGCCTGGGAAGGAAATCCTCGCAACGATCTGGAGTCAGGAGACCTGCCTTTTCTTAAGCACCGTGTGCCCCCGCGGAGGGGCAGGTGTTTGTAGGCGTTCTGGCGTTTGCAGGCACTCTTAAACATGGGGTGCCTGTTTTTATATTGCTGCAAGGTGGGGGGAGATGGCGGTGTCGGAATTCACATTATTGGTCGGACATGGGAGCCGAGATAGCGAGGGCAACCAGGAATTTTTAGAGTTTTTGGAGCTTGTGCGTAAGGCCGCCCCCGAACGGCGATTTGAAGCGTGCTACCTGGAATTGGCCGAACCGGACATCCCTACGGGAATCGAGACGTGCGTTCGGCAAGGTGCGACTCGGATTGTGGTGGTCCCGGTGATTTTATTGGCGGCTGGGCATGTGAAGTCGGAAATCCCCGAGTTTATCGACCAGGCACGCGGTCGTTATCCCGACATTGAATTTGTCTACGGACGCAATGTGGGGCTGCATTCCAAGATTCTTGACTTGCTGGAAGAACGGTTTCTTGAGACGGCGGGCAGCCTTGAGAATGACCGCGATAGTCTGGCCATCGTGCTCTTGGGGCGTGGAAGCAGCGACCCTGATGCTAATGGGGACCTTTACAAGATGGCTCGCCTGCTTTGGGAACGTACCGGGGTGATGACTGTAGAAACTTGCTATAGCGGTATTACCGCCCCACGCCTCGTCGAAGGGGTAGAGCGGGCCATTCGGCTGGGCGCGTCTCGTGTCGTTGTGGTTCCTTACTTTCTCTTTACCGGGATTCTTATTAAGCGCATGCTGGCAACTCTGGCCGAGCTGCAAAACCAATACCCCGATGTGTCCCTGCGAATGGCCTCTTATTTTGGGTTGCACGCGCATATGGTGGACATTGTCTTGGATCGGGCTGATGAAGCCCGAACTCAAAAGGCCTTCATGAACTGTGACTTTTGCCACTACCGTTTGCAAGCCTTGTAAGCTAAGCCCGTTGCGGGTCTTCGTCGGCATAGGCGGAAGAGGGCATGATGGGCTGTGGTGCAACAAAGAGGGGGATACTTGGGCATGGTTTTTCTTATCGGCGCGGGGCCGGGAGATCCGGGACTCATGACATTAAAGGGACGGGAATGCTTGGAAGCGGCAGACATCGTCTTTTATGACCGGCTGGTTTCGCCAGACATTCTTCGATGGGTCCGTCCCGGGGTTGAGCAGATTTACGTCGGCAAGGAGCCCAATCGGCCCGGCACTCGGCAATCCGACATTATCGAACAGCTGCTGGAGCATGCCAGAGCCGGTAGGACCGTGGCCCGATTGAAGGGCGGGGACCCATTTGTGTTTGGACGGGGAGGCGAGGAAGCCGAGGCCTTGGCGGCTCACGGGATCCCGTTTGAAATTATTCCCGGCGTTACGTCAGCGGTGGCGGTGCCGGCTTATGCCGGCATTCCGCTGACCCATCGTGGGGTGGCCTCGGGGTTTCATGTCGTTCAGGGCCATGAGAGCGTGGATTCTCCCGCGGTGGATTGGCCCGCGTTGGCGAAGAGTCGTCAAACGATCGTGATCCTGATGGGGCTGGCGAATTTACCCGATATTGTTGGCCGATTACGCGGGGCCGGCATGTCCTTGGATATCCCCGTCGCGGTGGTGCGCTGGGGCACGACCCCACGTCAACAATCGCTCTTAGGGACGTTGGGGGATATTGAGGCGCGGGTTAAGGACGCCCAACTTCATCCGCCGGCGACGATTATCATCGGCGAGGTGGTGCGGTTCGCGAAGACCTTATCATGGTTTGGACCAAGGCGTACGGACGTAACGAAGGCCCAAGACGGTATTCCTACGTCGTCGGTATAGTGGGGAGGGAGAGATTGTGAACGGAAAATCAGGCGGCAAGATTAACATTATTGGATTTGGTCCCGGGAGCTTTGATCATCTAACCCGGCGCGGGCGCGAAGCGATTATCGAAAGCGCAACAATTATCGGCTACAACACCTATGTGGATATCATCGAGGGACTTCTGACGGGGCAGGACGTTATCCGGACCGGGATGACGGAGGAGGTCAGCCGGGCCCAAAAGGCGGTCGAGCTTGCCAAAGAGGGACTGACGGTCGGTGTCATCTCCAGTGGCGATGCCGGTGTCTATGGGATGGCGGGACTGGTGTACGAGGTATTAATTCAAGAGGGATGGCGGGAGGGGGATAACCCCGCCGTTGAAGTGGTGCCGGGCATCTCGGCTATTAACTCCTGTGCGGCGCTTTTAGGGTCGCCGATCATGCATGACGCCTGCATCATCAGTCTCAGTGATCACTTGACCCCGTGGGAGATCATTCTTCGCCGGGTTAAGGCGGCCGCGGAAGCGGATTTTGTCATCGCACTGTACAATCCTCGGAGCGGTCGGCGCACGCGGCAAATTGTGGAAACCCAGCGCATATTACTGGAACATCGCAATCCCGAGACACCGGTGGGATTAGTCAAAAGTGCCTATCGCGAGGGCGACCAAGAAGTGGTTCGTACAACCCTGGAGAAAATGCTGGATTTCCCGATTGGGATGTTGACGACCGTGATTATTGGCAACTCCTCGACCTTCTACCACGGTGATTTAATGATCACGCCGCGGGGATATCAGCGGAAATACGACTTAACGGCGTCGACTCAAGCGCTCCGCCCCGGGGAGCGATTGCACCGGGAAAACGAACCATGGTCCCTTGAAGCCACCCGACAATTGGCCGAGGAAGCCCTGAAGAAGGTGCGGCCATGACGGCGGCTTCGCCTGCGGGGACAGTGTTTTTCCTAGGGGGGACGAGCGATGCCAGGGAACTGGCGGTTCAGTTGCAGTCCCTGGGCTATGACATTCGGGCTAGCGTTACCACCGCCAGTGGGGCCGAGAGTCTTCACGAGGTGGGGATCTCGACGCGGGTGGGACGGCTAACCCGCGATCAGATGTCGGGTGTTCTGAAAGAGATGGGTGCGCGGGCGCTTGTCGACGCGAGCCATCCCTTTGCCGAAGAAGCGCATCGCACGGCGATGGATGCGGCAACCCAAGTGGGTATTCCCTACATTCGATATGAGCGGCGCGCCCTCGATTATTCAGAGCATCCGGGAATTCTTCTCGTGGATTCGTACGAAGAGGCGGCGGATCTCGCGGCCCAAATCAAAGGAAGCATCATGCTGACCACCGGGGCAAAGACCCTCGCCCTTTTCGCCGAGCGCCTGATTGGGGACCCGGATATACGCCTGGTGATCCGCATGTTGCCCCGTGCTGATAATCTCCAGCACGCCGAAGCCCTCGGGTTCTCCCAAAAAAACATCGTGGGAATGCAGGGACCGTTCTCCCGGGAGTTAAATCAGGCGCTCTACCGGCATTTCGGCACCACGGTCGTGATTACCAAGGAAAGCGGTGACGTGGGTTCCGTGGCGGAAAAGGTCGAAACCGCGCTCGAGATGGGGATTCAAGTTATTGTGATCAACCGGCCGACGATCGCGTATCAGAATGCCTGCACCACCATTGATAGGGTGGTTGATGCCTTAAGGGAACACATGCCAGGAGGGGTGATGTGATGGATTTTCATACGAAGTTTCGTCCACCCACGGTTCAGCCGGGAGAAATTGAGACCCGAAGCTTTGAGATTATCGCGAAAGAGCTGGGCTCCCATGGATATACCGAAGAGCAGTTTCCCATTGTCCAGCGTGTGATCCATGCGACGGCCGATTTCGATCTCGGCCGTAGCCTGGTATTTCATCCGGAGGCGGTGCAAGCGGGCATTCGGGCCATTCGGTCCGGACAGACCATCGTCGCCGATGTTCAGATGGTTCAAGTGGGGATTAGCAAGCCGCGACTGGCGCGTTATGGCTCTAATGTTCAGGTGTACGTGTCCGATCCGGACGTGGCCGAGGAGGCCCGCCGGGTCAATGCCACGCGATCAATTATGGCGATGAGAAAGGGCGTGGCTCAAGCCCCCTTGGGCATCTTTGCCATCGGCAATGCGCCCACCGCTTTATTGGAACTGATTCGGTTAATGAAAGAGGGGGAAGTCCGTCCAGGACTGGTCGTGGGGGTTCCTGTGGGATTTGTCTCGGCCGAAGAGGCCAAAGAAGAGTTAATCAAACTGGATGTGCCCTTCATTTCCAATCACGGACGTAAGGGAGGGAGTCCCGTCGCCGTGGCGATCATCAACGCCTTATCCATCTTGGCAGAAAAGGAGTAGACAGCGATGAGCGAGATGTTAGAGGTTCCCGAAGGCCCGCTACGGCACGGATATACCACTGGAGCCTGTGCCACGGCCTGCACCAAAGGGGCACTCATCGCACTAATCGAGCAGCGTCGGGTGTCGTCCACCGAGATTTTATTGCCGGTCGGTGAGCGCGTGACGTTTCAATTCCAAGATGTGATGTTTGACGCCGGGTCAGGGTCGGCCACCACGATTAAGGATGGCGGTGACGATCCCGATGCCACCCACGGGGCGCGGATTGTGGTCCGTGTCGAATGGATGGATGAGCCGGGGGTGGAGATTGATGGCGGGGTCGGGGTGGGGCGGGTGACCAAGCCGGGATTGCCGGTCCCTGTGGGAATGGCCGCCATTAATCCGGTGCCGCGGAAAATGATGCGCGGGGTGGTCGACGAGGTGTTGCGCCACTATGGCCTCGACCGCGGCGTGAAGGTCGTGGTATCGGTGCCAGACGGCGAAGCCCTCGCCAAGAATACGTTGAACGGGCGACTGGGAATCGTGGGGGGCATTTCCATTTTGGGGACGCGGGGCATTGTGGTGCCTTTCTCCACCTCGTCGTATAAAGCCAGCATTGCGCAGGGCCTCAACGTTGCCAAGAAGCAGGGATTATCGGTCGCGGTGTTAACAACCGGTGGGCGGAGCGAGCGCTATGCGATGGCTATGTTTCCCGAATTGCCCGAGGAAGCCTTTATCGAGATGGGGGATTTAGTGGGGTTTTCGGTCAAGCAGGCCAAGCATCACGGCATGCGGGATATTCGTCTCGTGGGGATGATGGGCAAGTTTTCCAAGATTGCCCAAGGAATCATGATGGTTCATGCCAAAAGCGCGCCGGTCGACTTTGGGTTTCTGGCCGAGGTTGCGCGCGAGGTGGGGGTCCCCAATAATTTGGCCGCGCAGATTCTCGATGCCAATACGGCGACGCAAGTGGGCGATTGGATGATGGCGTGGGGATATCCGGAGTTTTTTCAGCGGATGAGCGCTTATTGTTGCCAGCGCATACAGGACGAGGTCGGGGGCGGGGTGCGGATTGAGACGCGCATTACCACGCTAGCAGGAGACTTATTAGGAGGTGCTGTCACGGGTGAATAAGAGGGAGGTTGGTCCGCCGGGCCGCCACCAATGGCTCTCGGTTGTGGGGGTAGGGGATGATGGCATCGAGAGTCTTTTTGCGGAGGCGCTTCGGTGTCTTAAGGACGCCGACGTGGTGCTGGGCAGTGAGCGTCAACTGGCGTGGTTTACGGATGTCCGGGCGGAACGCCGCGTTCTCAAGTTTAAGGGGCTTCTGGAGGAATTGCGGAGCCTTGAAGATAAACAGGTGGTCGTGCTGGCCTCGGGCGACCCGCTCTGTTTTGGCATTGGATCCTATTTAACGACGCGGTTTGGCCGAGACAGGGTTGGCATCTATCCGAACGTATCATCCATTCAGTGGGCATTTAGTCGCCTCGGTATCGCCTGGCAGGATGCTCGCATCATCAGCGTCCATGGGCGGCCCATGGCAGGATTGGCTCAACGGGTGGATGGAGCGGATAAGGTTGCCCTGTTGACGGACGACATCAATACGCCGGCGGCCATTGCCCGGTATCTCTTGCAGTATGGCATCAGAGAGTACACGGCGTTTGTGGGAGAAAACCTGGGAGGTCCCGAGGAAAGGACGGGGCATTACCGTCTTGAGGAATTGGCTGATACTGACTGTGCTCCCCTCAATGTGGTGGTCTTGCTGCGGAATCCGACCGAACGCCCGAAGACCTGGACGCTCGGCATACCGGATGCGGAATTTTCCCAACGGCGACCAGACCGCGGGTTAATTACCAAGCGCGAGATTCGGGTGCTGACGGTGGCCGAATTAGCGCTCAAACCCGGTCAGGTGTTATGGGACATTGGAGCTTGCACCGGTTCGGTTACGATTGAGGCCCTGAGGCAGACCCCGGGCGTGACCGCTTACGCCATCGAAAAAAACGAAGCCGACTTAGAGAATTTGGTCGAGAATCAATACAAGTTTCGCACCGATTTTGTGGCCATTCACGGCAAGGCCCCGGACAAGCTGAATACGTTTTCTGATCCCGATGCGGTTTTTATTGGGGGAAGCGGAGGGGAACTCGAAGAGCTCTTGACGGTGTGTGTGCACCGTCTCCGCCCGGGAGGGCGCCTGGTCGTGAATGCGGCGACACTCGAGACCTTGTCCACGACCCAAAAGACGCTCCAAAGCCTCGGGGTGGATGTGACCGTGCAACTGGTACAGACGGCGCGCAGTAAGCCGATTCTTCATCTGACCCGTCTCGAGGGGATGAACCCCGTGTTTTTAGTGACGGGGTTGAAGCCGGATGGCGAGGAGGCGCAATGACAGAGAAATTCGGGACGTTGTACGGGGTCGGGGTGGGCCCTGGCGATCCGGAGCTGTTGACGATTAAAGGATATAAGTATCTGAGGCAGTGCCCCGTCATTGCCTATCCCAAGCGGCGCCAAGGCAGCAAGAGTTATGCGTTGGACATTGTTGAATTGTACGTTGATCCGTCGGAGAAAACTCTCCTCGGTTTCATTTTTCCGATGACGAAGAATCAAGAGGTGCTCACGCGGCGTTGGAATAAGACCGTGGACGCACTTTGGCAGCATCTTAGTGAGGGGCGGGATGTCGCCTTTGTCACCGAAGGCGATCCCATGATGTACAGCACCTTTATTCATATGCGGCGCTTGGTACAAGAACGTTATCCTGACGTCACCGTGGTTTCTGTTCCGGGGGTCTCGTCGATGCATGGGGCGGCCTCCAGTTTTGGATTGCCGCTAGCCGATGGCAATGAAACCATCGCCATTATGCCCGCGACGGGCGACCCCGAACATACGCGCAAAATGCTCCAGGATCACGACTGCGTGGTGTTTATCAAGGTTGCGAAAGTTTTAGACTTCATGATCGAGTTGCTGGACGACATGGACTTAATTGATAAAGCCGTGGTTGGCACGCGGGTGACGGGAACCGAGGAAATGGTCTGGCACAACGTGCGCGATTTATACGGCGTGTACCTCAACTATCTCACAATCATGGTGGTGAAAAAATGACGCACGAAGTTCAGATTGAGCGATTGCCAGCGCGCGTGTATTTAATCGGTGCAGGACCGGGCGATCCCGATTATTTGACGATGAAGGGGCTTCGGATCTTGGAACGCGCCGATGTGGTGCTGTATACCGACAGTCTGGTGCAAGAATCGGTGGTTGCGCGAGCCGGCGCGCATGCCGAGATTTATAAAAGCGCCGGCATGCATCTGGACGAGATGGTCGACTTGATGGTGGGCGCGGTACGCCAGGGGAAGAGCGTAGCTCGCGTGCATACCGGGGACCCGACCGTTTTTGGAGCGATTTTGGAGCAGGTGGCTCGGCTCAAAGAAGAGGGCGTGGATTGCGAGATTATTCCCGGGGTGAGTTCGGTCTTTGCGGCGGCGGCCGCGTTGGGATCCGAATTGACGGTGCCGCATTTAACCCAGACCGTGATGCTGACACGGATGGGTGGTCGGACCCCGATGCCCGAACGGGAGCAACTCCGAGATCTGGGGGCTCATCAGACGACGATTGTGCTGTATCTGAGTGCGCGCTTGGCCAAAAAGGCCGTCGAGGAACTGCTCCAGGCGGGGTGGAGCCCGGATACCCCGGCCGCGGCGGTGTACAAGGTGACCTGGCCGGATGAGAAAGTGATTCGGTCAACACTGACGGGCCTCACCGAGGCGATGCGTGAGGCGGGGATTTATCGGCACGCACTGCTGCTGTTTGGCTGGGCCCTAGACCCGGCCTTGCAAGAAAACCCGGGGGCATATGCCTCTAAGCTCTATGATAAGGCGTTCACCCATAGTTACCGGAGGGGGGATCCGCATGGCGGCCATCGATGAAGCCTATGTAGACCCGTCATCGGGAGCCAAACGGAGGCGCCGCAAGTTTTGCGCGGTGGTGGCAATCACCCAGCACGGGACAGCGATTGCGCGGCAAATCTTGGAGGCTCTACCGGACGTGGATGTCTACTATCCAGCCAAGTTTGGCCGCGGCGACGAAGACCAGTTGGGGATTCACCTCTTCCCAGGTTCCGTGCTAACCGAGGCGCCCAAGCTTTGGCACGCGTACGATGGCATTGTCGGGATTTTTTCGCTGGGGGCCATGGTTCGCATCATCGCCCCGCTTTTAGAAGATAAGAAAACGGATCCCGGCATTGTGGTCATCGATGATCGGGCCCAACATGTGATCAGCGTCCTCTCGGGTCATTTGGGCGGTGCCAACCAGTTGACGCGGCAGATTGCTACGGTCCTGGGAGCCGATCCGGTCTTGACGACGGCCTCTGATGTGCAGGGCACATTGGCGGTGGACTTATTGGGGCGCGAGTTCGGATGGGAGATCGCCAACTTTGCGCGCGTCACGGAGGTTAGTGCGGCGGTGGTCAATGGTGAGCGCGTGCACATTGTGCAAGAAGCCGGGGAACGCACGTGGTGGCCCGCTGACCGGCCCTATCCGGACAACTTGAAGGTCTTCCCTGACACCGCGTCTGCGCTCGTCGATTCGTTTCAGGCGGCGCTCGTAATTACCCCGCGTCTATTGACCCCGAGCGAGCACGAGCGCCTCTTATCCAAGGGGGTCCTATATCGGCCGAAAGTCCTTGTGGTGGGTATTGGATGCAACCGAGGCACCGCCGCCGAGGAAATTGAAGAGGCCATTAACAGAATGCTGGAGAACCACCAATTATCCATCAGAAGTATCCGTAATGTGGCGACCATTGAGCTCAAGAAGGATGAGCCAGGATTGCTAGACGTGTGTCACCGTCACGGGTGGCCGCTTCACACCTATACGGCAGAGGAATTGAACCGGATTGCGAGCCCTCATCCCTCGGACGTCGTGTTCCGTTACACCGGGGCTTACGGCGTCGCAGAGCCGGCGGCCCGTTTATCGTCGGGGGCTCAAACATGGTTGGTCGAGAAGGAGAAGTGGGGGAACGTGACACTCTCGCTCTGTTTTGTGGCGGGGTTGGGTCTTCCGAATGAGAAAGGGGATCGGGCATGAATCAGACGGAGGATGCGTCGACCTATCAACGGCCTCGCCTGGTTGTGGCCGGGACTAGTAGCGGGGCCGGGAAGACCACGTTTACGTTAGGGTTGATGGCAGCCTTGCGATCGTTGGGCCATTCGGTGCAGGGATATAAAGTGGGGCCGGATTATATTGATCCGAGCTACCATCAGGCCGTGACGGGAAGACCCTCACGGAATTTGGATACCTGGATGCTGGATGCCAGCGTCGTCCAGGAAATTTTCTTCCGCAGCAGTCAGGGCGCCGATATTTCCATCGTGGAAGGCGTGATGGGCTTATATGATGGCAAGGAGGCCTTGTCCAATCGCGGAAGCACTGCCGAACTCAGTGGCCTATTGGACGCGCCCGTGTTGTTAGTGGTGAACGCCGCCAGTATGGCCCGCAGTGCGGCGGCCATTGTTTTGGGATTTCAATCGATGGATCCCCGGGTTCGTGTCCGGGGGGTGCTCCTCAATGGGGTGGGTAGTGATCATCATTTTCACTTGCTGAAGGAGGCGATTGAAGACGTCGCGGGCGTTCCGGTGTTAGGGTACTTGCGGGCCAATCGTGAGATTTCGATTCCGGAACGGCACTTGGGGTTGCTGCCTGCCCTTGAACGAGGAGAACTGGATACGCTGTTCGCGATGCTTTCGCGGATGGTCTCAGAGACGGTTGACCTGGACGCGGTCATGCGCATCGCCAATGAGGCGCCTCCTGTCAGGGGCGTGGATCCCCACGTATTCGTGCCCAGGGGGGAGCTCGAGCACGTGACGATTGCCGTGGCCCGGGATGCGGCCTTTAACTTTTACTATCCGGAAAACCTGGAGTTGCTGGCACTTTATGGTGCCAAACTGGCGTTTTTTTCCCCGCTGGCCGGGGATTCCATTCCGGACGAGGCTGATGGCGTCTATTTCGGGGGAGGATTTCCAGAGGAATTCGCGGCCCAGCTAGGTTCCCAGACCCCTCTCTTAAAGGACGTATACCAACGCATTACGGATGGTTTGCCTACCTATGCGGAATGTGGCGGTCTCATGTTTTTGACCCGATCGATAACCGACCGGGCGGGCGCTACCTATCCCATGGTCGGCGTGATTCCCGCGTCTATACGAATGCAGGAGAGGCGCGCAGCTCTCGGGTATCGGGAGGTAACGGCCATCAAGGATGGGCTCTTATTATTAGAGGGGGAGTCGCTGCGGGGTCACGAGTTTCACTATTCGACGATTAGCTATGAAGAAGAAGGCCTTCCCAATGCATACAGTTCGATTGGCACGCGGCTCAACCGACGGGAAGGCTATGTGTCTTCCAACGTCTTAGCCAGCTACACGCATGTTCATTTCGCCTCGAATCCGAAGGCGGTCTCTCGATTTGTTGGGGAGTGTCAACGCTATCGTTCCGGCAAAAGAGGGCATGCGGTGCCGCGTGCGGATCCAGGACCTTGACAGCGTTTTGTCCCCACTCACGCGCATGATGGTGCGGCCGACGTGATCATAGAGTGGCCGGGCCGGCCGGTTTTTGTGGACGCCTTTTCGGCACCGAACTCCTGAAAGGTGGAGACAGCATGGACGTCTCGGTATTATAGTGAGTTTAGCTGGATAGCGGTAGCCCTCAAAATTTTTCCGAGGCCCCATTCCCATAAGAGGTTGCCACGATTCAGATGATCGGAAATGGAGGACATCGCATGACACGTTACAAAACGATGGGGGTTTGGCTCGTCGGAACTAGCATCCTCCTTGGTGCGTCGGGATGTGGCGCGGCAAAGGTTTCCGGGATGTCTTCGACTCCCGCATCCACGACCACTCGAGCCCATTCGTCGAGATCCCACAGTGTCAACAGTATAACCGTCAATCGAACGGCCGTTATGGTGGCGGCCGGGCACACCGTGAGCTTTCGGCTGACGGCCTGGACGAAAAATGGAAAGCCCGCTCCCCATCAGCCGGTGACAATCTATATTGGCACAATGGTGCCCCTAAGTGGCATGCCGCCTACAAGCTGGCTGGCCAGCAATACGTCGGCTACGGCACGCTACATTCAGAGCTATTCGCATGAGACGAACCGTAAAGGGCAAGCGCAGGTAGTCTTATCAGCCCAGGCGGCCAAGACCATGGAAATGATCGCGGTGAAGATCGGCAATCTATCCACCTATCGTCCCAGCACCATGGTGGCTCTTGGGACGCTGGACGCCTGGTGGACTACCCCGACGACATCGCCCACCGCGCCGATTGGTGACTCGGTTACGGTGCGGCCTTTTGCGATCAAAGCCTCGCCCGGTGCGTCCATTCCCATAAGCGTTACTGTCAATTCTTCTGGGGGCCCGATTGCCCATGCCCAGGTGCAGTTTATCCCCAAGAGCAGTTCTAGCATGATGAAAGCGATGTCGAACTCGGGCGGGTATACACGGACGACCAACCGTGCGGGAAAGGTCGTCTGGCAGGCCATGGCGACAAACGGGGCCGGGGAATTGCCGATACGCATCGTAGCCACAATGGGGACATCGATGCATCGGGTGGCCGGCGGCATGAACACGGAAATTGTGGTGCCTTAGGCACCCGGGATAATTGCCCCTGCCAACGGTGGCAGAGTCTCAGGACAAGATGCACATCACCGTTTCTTGCACGCCGCTCCGAGCCATCCTTTGTGCTTCGCGCCGAGATGCCATCTAATGCAAGCGGTGCTCCGGTTGTTGTGCATGGGACTTATGAGCGAAGACGACCCGAGACCCTTCGGGATCCGGGCCGCCCACATAGGCCAGCCCTAAGCTTTCTGCTAGCTCGAGGGATCGGGCGACAAGATCGTCGGTCGCCACCTGGGTGATAGTGGTCTTTCCCATGGCGCGGAGGGCCAGGTCAAATTCGGTGTGCCAGGCTTGGAACAGGTTCACCACATTTTGGGTCGAACGGTCCGTATCCAGATCGTCGTTCAACCCTTGGGTATTCTGCAAGAGCAGTGCATACGGCGGGGCCATAGCCATCACCGCCCGGTCCAACTGGTCGGACAAGAGCGCCATCACAATCGCGGATGCGCTATAGCAGGCGGTGGCGCCTAATGCCATTGCTTTCAGAAAGTGACCGGGTTCGGTAAGGCCGCCCGCGGCAATGAGTGAGACATCCCGATAGACACCATGCTCCTCCAACACTCGGCGGGTGCGTGCGATCGCCCAGAGTGTCGGTAGACCCATGGCATCCTGAAGGACAGGGGGACCGCCGTGCGTGCCCCCTTCGGCGCCATCAATGGTGAGAAAGTCGACACCGGCTGAAAGATATAGGGGGACCTCCCGCTCCAACTGATTGGTTGCCGCAAATTTGATACCAACCGGTACGGGGAAGCGTTCTTTCAGTTTTTGGACCAGAGATATCAGGTCATCGGGCGCGTCCACCCCATCCAGTCGTGCGGCGATGACAGCTTCCTCATGCGCCTCCAAACCAAAGCGCCTGCGCATTTCGGGGTGGATATTCTGCGGCCGATCCTTCATCGGTGCGGCACCTTGCGCTCCTTGGCTTAGTTGAATTTCAATGGCGTCGGCTTGTTTAAGCTGATCCCAATTGTACTGGGGAGACGTCGGCCATGTGCCCCGGTGGTATTGGATGACGTAATGTTTTGCCAGCTGGCGTTCCTCGGGAATATACACGCCCTCACCGCTATTGGTCGCCGTGCCAATTACGGCCGACGCTTGGGCTAGCGCTTGGCGTGCGCGGAGGGACACGGCACCGCCATACGACATGGCGCTGATCAACACAGGGCTCTCCAGTGTTAGCGGTCTGGCAGCTTGGGGCCCAATGCGGACGTTCAGGGAGACCGGTTCGGCATCCGCTGTCGGCAAAGGGTCGACGTTGGCGAACATCAATAAGAGTTGGTCCCAAGGCGAGAAGTGAATCGGACTACCCAGTGGGCGCGAGGGCGGCATTCCCGTTTCGGCGCGGATTCGGGTTTCTATGAGGCCTAGCGGAGTGAGCTTCTCCATGACCGGAACGAGCCCTAAAGGGTTTTTGCTGTAAGCCTGGCTTGTGTTTCCCATGGCCCGGCTGACACCTTCGCCCAGCGCCGGCGTGAGGGCTTTCACCAACGCCCGCATCAGGGGTTTGGCCACGACGACGACTACGATTCCCAACATCATGACTGCCGCCAGCACGGCTACCACTGTCCACCAGAATGTCACCCGCGCTACCTCCTGCTGGGCCGTGGAAACTGCCGTTCCTTCGGGCCCGAGTCTTTGGTGTCAGGGTGCCCATTGTTCGGTCTGCTATGTGTTAGTGCGACCTGCACAACCCGCACGTTGGAGGGGAGGAATTGGGCAGGCCACCCAGCATCAACAACACGTCGGCGGCTTCAGCCACGGCAATGGCTGTATCCGTCCCCGCCTCTCCTAGGGGACCGGTTACGAGCGGATGGCTTTCAGATAGGGCGCCTTTCGCTGGAAGTGTGGTGATGACGGGTGCCTGGAGGTGCTCGGCTAACGCTAGCACGGCGGGAGCTTCGCTTGTCACGCCTCGCCCCATGAGGATCACGGGATGGCGCGCGGCGCCGAGAATCCGCGCCGCGTCGTCCAGTGCACGATACTTTGGCTTTATGGTGTCAAGGCGAATGTCAAAATGGCCAAAAACGCCAAGAGGAAATCACCAAAAGGGCCAACGGAATTTCTGCAATAGGGCCAGGATTAAATCGCCATTTTGGCCAACGGAAAATCGCCAGGGGATGCAGACAGCAAGAGGCCCTCGACGACCACGTCGTCGAGGGCGGGTGATGACACCAGGTGTCGCGTGCCTTCTTGTGACGATACGCGGCATCGACACGTATCGCCCGGCGCCACGCATACGAACGTCCCCCTGAAAGGCGGTTTCCATCAAGGGCCACACCATCTGTGGGGGATCGCCGTCAACTTTCCCGAATTCGAGCCCTGCAGAAGACACATGACTTTCACCGGCTGAGCTCCGGTTTAGGAGCCTTCAATGCGCATACGTGACCCGTCAATCGAAGAAACCCGGGACTGCAGATTCTCGGCAGCATGGGCAGGCGGTGCGCTACCAAGGTCGACGGCATAGGTCCCTTAGGAAGGGCAGGAGGCGCCGGAACGCGCCAGTGTCCTCGTTATGGTGGCCGGCGGCGTGTGCTTATGGTGCCGACGGCTAGGAAAAGGCCAAGCCCCAGCAAGACGATCCCGAGGATTAACGCGCCCCAACGAATGGGAAAGAAAGCCGTGCCTAAAAGCCCCAGACCGAACACGCCCATCACGGACCCGAGAACAAACCGCAAGATCCCGATGCGGCGTTTCATGATGGGCGACCAGCCGAGTCTGATTGGTGCGTGGCGTAGTACTTGTGCCAAATAATGCGATGAACACCGAGTAATCGCGGCAGCCGATTAATTCCGGGGATCCAGGGAGCGAACATCAAGACCAGGAAGACCAGCATGCCACCCCCTAGGGCCATCGCGTCCGCAGCACTGGCATGGGCGATAAATGGGAGTTGGTAGATGGCTGTGACAAGGGTCATCCACCAAGGGCCTGGGTACGGAGCCCGCTCTTCGTGAATGATTCCCCATTGGTTGCCTTCCAACTCCAACTTTTTGGCGGCGCGGTGCAAGGGATGGCCTTGCAGGAACAATAAGGAGTTCTGATTGTCGAATTGATAGTCAGCAGGACTACGGTCGAGGGCACCCGTCATGAGTCCGCTTTGTCCAAGATCCAAGAGCCCTTGCATCATCGTCGCGACCGGTCCATATGCGCCGCTCGGCAAGAGTACATGGGAACCGTGAACGCGTGCATGATCCAGCGCGATACCGAAGGCTCGTTCCCATCGCGCCTGCTGCGCCCGAGAGGCCTTTGTGAATCGCTGCAGCGCGGGTGTTAGACTAGGGTCCAAATGGGCGGCGTAGGCCAAGGGCTCTAACACAAAGGCTTGTTTCGGGTACACGGGGTGAATGACCCCCACCCACTTTTGCACGGCGTCCTGGACAGACCCCGTTCCGCCGTTATAGGGTGGACCGTAGTTCGCGATCTCCCCCGTCCCGTTGAGGTCACCGAGGGCCACGGTTAAGAACCCCTTTGGGTGGCTGGTCGCGTAGGCCTCAATCTTGAGGGCAGGCTTCGTGGGTTCGTGAAACAGTCCGGAGAGCAGGGCCGTCAACAAAGCGATTAGAAGCGTTGTGCTCAAGAGATGCTTTACGAAATCTGTCGGAACGTAGCGGTAACGGTGTGTGACGTCAATCCGGGGGTGGTAATGACGCAATTAGCGCACCTCCTCATTCACGGTGTGTTGCAATTCTTCATCGCTGGGATAGGGAGGAACTACGCCTTTGATGCGGATGAACGCAATGTGGACGGCAATAACCCCTCCCAAAATCATCGGCATAACGACGACATGCAACCCATACATTTGGCCGGCGTTTAAGGGATTGAACCAGGCAAAGCCGAGGGCGTTCAATCCGTCTTTCGACTGCACAGCGTTCCATTGTGAATAAAAATCACCGCGCATGAGATAGCCGGTAAAGGCGGTTGGAACGGCTAACAGAAGCGCCAAAGTTCCGAGAAGCCATGTTCGTTCCCGGCCACCGCGCCATGCACCAGAAAAGAAGACTCGTAAAAGATGTAGGATCATGAAAAAGAAGAAGGCCTGAACCGACCAAAAGTGGATTCCGCGCAGATAAAATCCCACGGCTGAGATGGTCCACCATTGGGGACCATTGGCCGCCATGATAACCCCGGAGAGGACGAGTACGACAAAGCTTGATGCCGTCAGCGAACCTAACGTGTATAAGAGACCTGAGGCATATTCAGGCAGCTCGGTGGGTAACCAAGTGTCCAACGAAAACAGCACACGCATCTTCTCTCTGATATAAACCGTCCAATTCATGGTAACCCTCCTTTTGGCCACATGCTCGTACCTTATGATACAAACTACCAAGACGTTGTGATGGAGACAAGCTTATCGAGGGGTTCCATAGTTGATTCCAGAGAAGGAGGTCCGCGAGTCCGCGATCAGAACGTTCACGATCTGGTGATCCCGGGGTGGTTATGCGGATTTCCCACGGGTATACCGACCGCCTAACCATTACCCGGGCGGCCAACGCCGAAGATGCGATGGCTACCCTTCTGTCTTACGGAGAAGTCACCCACGACATAACCAATAAAAAATTCTCAACGCGCGCTTATGCCCATGTGCGGGAAAACTCGATCAATATCGGGGTCAGAGGCGTTTTGTCATTTTGTGGTCATGAACCAGGGATAGGATAGAGGGAGATTAGTAGATTAGCTGTTAAAGGAGAATCCTGTGATGAAGAAGCTGGTTTTAGGGTTGTTGTCAGCGGGTCTAGTCGCCGCCCCCTTGGTCGCTTCCCAATATAGTTTTGCCAGTGGTGGACCGCCTCACACATCATCGTCGGCTCATGCATCGGTTGGCGCGACTCAAGCCGAAACCACGGCCGTCAACGCCGTGGGTGGGGGACAGGTGACCCATATCTCCAACGATACCTATCAAGGCCAGGCCGTCTATGATGTGCATGTCCTGTGCAAGGGAACGCTGTACGACGTCAAAGTGTCGCGAAGTTCGGGGGCCGTTGTCCAAAAGAAGCTCTCCTCGGAACAGCCCCAAAGCCCCCCCTCGGGCGCGAATAGTTCCGGCGCCACGTCGGGATCCGTAAATTCCACGCAAGCGGAGCAACTGGCCGTCAGCGCCGTGGGTGGAGGATCGGTGCTGCACATCTCCGCTGACCACTACCAGGGTCAGGGCGTATGGGATGTCCACGTCCAGGATCAAGGAAAGATCTGGGACATCAAGATCAGTCAAGGCACCGGATCGGTATTAGAAAAGAAACTCGCCTCCGAGCCAAACGCCGGATCGCCAGGGAAGTCGTCCTCGGATTCCCAGGACCAGCCTGATCACCATGGATCGCCCACGCCTCCGCCCTCGGCCGGATCTGTCCCCTATGGGCAGAAACTGTCCAGCGTTCCCTCAGCCTATCAAAGCACCGTGAATCAAGCGTTGCAACAAGAAAACGGCCGCTTAAAGTGGGTGAAATTCATTCATAAGCACCATGGGGAGACGCAGATGAACATTAAGATACGCCGGATTCAAGGAGGAACGGTCAAGGTCAAGGATCTCTTCAACGCGTCGGGACAGTTGGTGCAAGAAAAAGTGAACCATTAAGGCGAATATCTATCGGGATGGAAGGGGTTCGAATACATGCCCCTCCCATCTCGAAGATTTTTTCCACTGAGGAGGCCTTATGGGGCACAATTCCTGGTGGGCATGGAAATACGGGCTGATATTGTCCGTCCTATTGATGATCCCGGGGTTTATTTCCATAAGCCGTACCTTCGCCCGTAGCCATCGCGCGTACCACCCTTTTCGCATCGTGCCAACACCGACGGAATCTCTGTCCTGAAAGGCGAATCCTCACCACGGTTCCACCCGTCTATAAGCATAGGGTGGTATCGCTTGCGCGCCTCCAATCGTCGGGATCTTTATGTCGATGGCAAGACGGGACGGATTCTGATTCACCCCCCTGGTCATGCATGCGGCGGTAAAACACGTCAACCCCGTAAACTCTGTGTCGCTTGGTACCACATCCGTCCAGGTGGCTGAAAAGCCCGTGGGAGGCGGGCCAATCGCCACGGTTCGAACCGTTACCGTTCATGACCGGAAAATTGATGCTGTGGAATGCATGCCGACCTACGGGCTATACGCTAAAATCAATGTAAACCCTCAATTGGCGAAGGTGTTGTCCGTTAATGTGGAAAAGGTTGACCGATAGCCATGGCCGAACCCATACGGGTCTTAATCGTCGAAGATCATCGTGAAGTAGCTTCTTGGCTACAGACGTCATTCGCACATTTTGGCTGGCAATGCGAAGTGGCCCATGCTGTTGAATTGGCCCAATCTATGGCTCGACACCAGTCATATCAGGTGATACTGCTAGATGTCATGCTTCCGGACGGCGATGGCATGGCTCTTTGTCGCCAATTGCGTGCGTTTACCAACGCCGCGATTATTATGGTTACGGCCAAAGATGACTTGCGCGACCGCATTCAAGCCTTGGATGACGGAGCCGATGATTACGTGATCAAGCCCTTTGCCATCGAAGAATTACTGGCACGCATTCGGGCGGTGCTGAGAAGGACGAGCGGCGACCGGGGACCGGTTCTGGAGTTTCATGATCTCCGGCTTTGGCCTGAGGAGCGGATGGTCGAGCAAAATGGCACACCATTGGGGTTAAGCCGGCGGGAATTCGAACTTCTTCAGGCCTTGATGGAAAACCCCAACCAGGTCCTGTCTCGGGATCAGCTCTTAGAGAAAGCCTGGGGCTATGATTTCTACGGAGAATCCAACGTCGTGGATGTCACGATACGACGACTTCGCGACCACCTAGCCAGTGATGGCCAGGTCGTTATTGCGACCATTCGCGGAGTCGGCTATGTGTTGCGTGGCGCCCATGATTAAGGGGCTTACAAAGCGCACCTGGCGAACATCCTGGGCGCTGATGGTTGGTATCGGGGCGGCCGTCGTGATTGCCGGTCTCAGTTCCGGATGGTTTGTGTATTCATTGGCTCAAAGTACGCTGATTCAAGAAGGCCTACAAGAGATCCGAACGACGGCGAATCTATCCGCCAAAAAACTTCTGCAGGAGTCCCGTCTACACCCGACACGCGCCGCCGTGGAAGACCTGAACGATATGGCGTCCGGGCACCTATACCTGCTTTTAGTGAATAAGAGTGGCCATTTTATCGGGTCGAGCGGTTCCATGCCGGCCGTTTTGCCGCGAAACGGGTGGAACTCTCGGACCCCGTCCTCGGGATGGTTTCGATTTCGCAACACCCCTTATGTCTTTGCCAGCTCGTCGATTGTTCTCAACGGGCGGACCTGCCACCTGATTGTCGTCGACGGATTGGACCGTACAGGGGCCCTATTGTCGGTCCTTCGCACCGCATTACTGTTTGGGGGAATGCTATTGATTCTTAGCAGTATGCTTGTCGTCGTGCTGATTATCCGGCAACTCACCGGGCCGTTGCGGGCACTGGAAGAGGCGGCTGGTACCGTCACGCTCACGCGACCCAACGGCCAACATGTCGCCATTCCCTCCAATCTGACCGAGGTGGTGTCTTTAACCGAGTCGTTCAACCATATGCTGGATCGCCTATCGAGCGCCCAAGAACGTGAACGGCAGTTTATCAGCAATGCAGCCCACTCGCTCCGAACGCCCATTCACATTATTCGGGGGTATGCCCGTACGTTGAGCCAATGGGGGCATGACGATCCGGAGGCGCGCCATCACGCGTTAAAGGCCTTGGCGAGGGAATCAGAGGCGATGGAAACGCTCGTCAACCGACTGCTACAGTTGTCCCGCGTCGAACAGGAGAATCCACCCTGCATCCAACGCGTGGCCGTCACCCCATATTTCCATGCGATACTCCCGAATCTCCGGGACACGTGCCTCCACCATCCCCTGACGCTGGATATCGCATCCGACGTGCCGGACATTGGGTCAGAGCCGGATCTTTTGGAAGTGGTATTGCGCACGCTGGTGGAAAATGCCGATACCTATGCGGACCCTGACTCCCCCGTTCGCGTATTCGTGAAGCCGCTGGCCGAAACCCATCGCGTGCGCATCGGCATTATAAACCAGGGGCCGGAAATCTCACCCGATGGCCTCGCGCATATTTTTGATCGGTTCTATCGCGCTCGCCAGCCGGCCTCAAGCCAACATGTCGGGCTGGGGCTCGCGATTGCCAACAGTCTTGTCGTCCAAATCCAAGGCCGCTGGGTGGTTGAAAGTCGTGAGCACCAAACCATGTTCGCCATTGATTTGCCGATTTGGCCCGTTTAAAGGTCTTCTGACTGCAAGCGAGCTGGACTCGGGGATCCCGTCCCGCTAGAAGGGGGGGCGCCCACCCAGCAAAGCGGGCGGGCGCGGCATTACGTGTGCGTGATCATTCGAAGCCGGCACCGTCATCATGGAGGACGTGCCCTGGCAGACCGTCGCATGATGATATGACCCGCCTGCGAGAACCGACGATACCGGGCCCTAGGCCGCCTCGTGATCAGAAGGGGGGCCGCCGCCTTCAGGGTGTGTCGGTCGCGGCTAGGGGGCACTCAGACAATGTGGTCGGCAATGGGTTAACGTGCCCTAGGAGACGCTCGGTTACGCCACCGGGGCGGTTTGCCCTACAAAGGGTCCCCGCTTTATTGCGCCAGTCTGACTCTTTGGTCGGCCAAGGCATCGGCTAGATGGCCGAAGTCAATGGCTACTTTTCCCCGCTCGCGGAGCATTGGGCAGAGGACGCAAGCAGGGATACCGGCCGCGACCAGCGCGACATCGAAGTCATATGGTTCGGCTTCATGCAAGGCTTCGGGAACGGCACTCATGCCGTTGACGGCCACGTGGCCCACGATTGACGAATAGCCTTCGGATTCAAGCACACGTTGTAATTGAGCGGAACGATTCCCCATCAACAAGACCCTTCGGATTCGAAGCACCCGTTGATAAAAGTCAGTAGCCTCAAACATGGCGTAATTCACAACCGACGAGGTCAACGGCAGGGTGTCGATGGGCCACTGATAGTAGGACGCTAAACGGAGAAACAGGGGCCCATAGGTCATAAACCGGGATGTTGGCACCCCCACCATGTCAGCGCTTTGGAAGGCTTCGATTAGCTTATCCCGGGCATCCAAGTCGGGAGTCGTGACGCCGGAAAGGTGAAGCCATAGGCCAGCCAGGCGCACTTCCTCGGTGGTCAAGACGGAGTCCTGTGCCAGCGTCAACAACTCACCATCGCCAAAGCGAATCAGGGTATATCCTTTCCCCGTTTCCAGCGCCGCATCAATCCGGTCGACCACTTCATGCGGGGTCACCAAGGAAATTCGTCGTTCGTCCAACTGGTTCAAGCCCAAACGAATGACGGTTCTGAGATCCGCATTCAACAGAGTCTCGCCTAAATGTTCCTGGAGGACTTCTTCACCGCCTTTAAACAACCCATTTGCCGCAGCCATCTCGAGGGGATTCCCGGTGTCAAATCCCCCTTTGGCGATTCTCGCCCAATCCAGCTCGGTTAGCGGTTCTGCCATGCGTCATCATCGCTCCTTCTAGAAGGTAAAATCCACATCCGATTGACGGGGAACATCGTCGGGATGAATTCTCTTCGACAAATCTTTCCCCACGCGACAATCTCAAGGTTTGTCGTTGTGTCGGGCAATCCATCTCCAGAGACCGTGAAGGGCCTCTTCAAGCCATGCCTTCCGTTCGGGGGCTGGGGCGGTGGGAGACCGCGAGGGTGGAGCCGCCCTTCCCTCCTTGGCTGTACTGAGCACGAAGGGGGAGGAAGGTACAACCTCCTGGTGATCCCGGAGCCAGGCTAGGGCTTCTAAATGATCGCCGACGATCAGTTCTTCCATGAGATTGTGGCCGCCTTTCCATCCATGCCAGGCATGGATCTTATTGTTGGTAACAACATCGACGCTGTGGGCTCGGGTGACTCGAGCATGGGCTACCACCAGCTTTGCATAGGCCTTGGGTGGCACGGCCAAGTCCTCGGGTGTGATATGCTGAAAGACATCGCGGCCCAAGGCATGAGGGACGGCCGTCAACGATGCAGTTTGAAGCTGCTGTTGATTCAGGCACACGTTGAGCCACACTTTTTGAACGGAGACGGGGTCCCAGGGATATTTCCGAACGATCGCGTCGATATCGTTTAAGGCCACATCGTAGCCGGCATCGATTGCGTGGACGAACGGTTCAGTCCAAGGAATGACCATATCGGCATCGACAAACAAGAGCGCCTTGCCAGATGCTAACCTTGCGCCCACCGCTCTTCCGACATCGTGACCCAGCCGTTCGGTAAATTCCACAACATGATGGTGGCGGGCTTCGGCTATTCGCGCCGTGCTGTCTCGGCTGCCGTTCACGATCACGATGACTTCCATGGGATGCACCTGCTCGACTTCCCGCAACACCGCATCAAGGGTCGCTTCTTCGTTGGAGGCAGGAATAATCACGCTAAGATCCCGCTTTGAGCTGCTCTGAGAAGGCGTCATAGGAGATACATCGCCTTCAGCAAGCTGTCTAAGGGCTCCCGCCGCCGGTCAAAGTCCGTAAATCCTCCTCGGGGACCCCGCTCGCGGAGCACTTCGTCGATAGCGGGAAAGTGAGATTGAATTACCCTATGGTCGCTTGATACGGACACCCGGGGGTCTTCTTCGCGATAAAAGGTATCAATCCCCACCCCCGCCAACACGCACTTTGCGAAAAAGAGCGGGGGAACACGGAGATCGTCAGGGCTCACCTGATGGAAGATATCCCGGTGGATCCCATTGGGGAATCGTAAGAGGGAGGATGCGGATAATGCACCTTGGCCGAGTATTTGGTTTAAAGCCATGGCGGCTAAATCCGCGATATTTTCGACTTCCCGCTCGTTTGCCGTGGGGCGGTGAAGTCGTAGGGCGATGTGGTTCAGTTGACCTTCGAGCCGTGGGTCGAACCCCACTTTCATCCTGACTCGTTCGGGTATCGCCCCGGACGGTCGGCGCATGATGCGTTGGCCCAAACCCGCCAACGCTGTTGGCGGTACGATTGGGTCTTGGTGTTTGACATTAAAGGGCTGTTTGACAACATTCCGCATGACTCCCTCATGAAGGCGGTGCCGCAGCACACCCCAATTCCGCGGGTGTTGCACTACATCGAACGGTGGCTCGTGGCCCCAGTGCAACAGGCCGATGGCACGCATATTCCTAAAAGGGTACGATGTTCGTATGCGTTGGGGGTCTCCAGCCCGCGTTACACGAAAGGAGAAATCTGAATGAGTCTTCCTGTCTACATAGGGAAATCCGAATATTGCTACGCTAACTCGGCCGCTATGTTGTTGGCCTCCGCAGGCCACACGGTACCCCCGGGCACCAT
>DAHWKG010000178.1:0-4670 GCA_027343765.1 Sulfobacillus sp. | reverse complement strand
GTTCCGGTGCCTTTGTTATTTTCCGGTGAGTTCTCGCCTGGGGCGCCCGTTGGGTTCGTTAGGTGTGAGGATTCTGTTGGATCAACGCGTTTTGCGCTTGAAGGCCACCAGAACGGTTCCTGTTGATCGACCTACTTTTCTAGATACGGCTAATCGATCAGAATGGGGGGATCCGCAGGCAACGCTTAGTGCCCTATTCCCCGCAAGCAGATGATTCGCCACATGAAGGACTCGACGTAATGCAGACGGGATCCATCGAATGCTGTGCGGTAATGATGAAGGTGGCGGCCACCGATCGGTGGGTCTACCTGAATCCTGATCCCACCAGGGAGACCCGGATGGCCAACGGTAGTACTGGGCGCGCACCGGACCATGACCCTCCGGGATAACTCCGGTAGAGGGCTCTTGTTTTCCGTGATGCCATTCAGGACTCGTTCTGCATCCATCGCGCCCACTCGTCCGGGTGCTGCTGGCGGTAACGCTTAATCCATTGCCGCGCATCATTGCTATCGGTGCACAAATTGGGGTCCGGTATTCCATCGGCAAAGAGGGCTTCCACCCGGGCGCGATGGGTAGGGGTCCCTCCATCGGTGAGATAGGTGGCAATGACGGGGTGAACGGCTGCGGCCGGGTGCCGCGTCAGCCACATTTCCAAGGGGCGGTCACCGCGTGCCTGATTACAGCGGTGACAGGCGGCGACCAGGTTATCCGGCTGCGTGAGCCCGCCCTGGGAGCGTGCCAGGAGATGATCCACGGAGGTCGCCGGTTGACCGCAATAGGTACACATGCCGTGGTCGCGCTGGATCACGCGCCGCGACAGGCGGGAACCGGCCCAGAGATCATAGGTGAGGCGGATACGAGAGGCCGGCTCGATCCAGAGGGCCAGTCCGAGTCCCACGAGGGCCCGGGCTTTGTCGCGGGTGCAGGGGGAGAGGGGCCGACCATCCCGAGTCTCAACCGCCACCCGGCCTGGTGGCAATGGAGCCGACGACGGGAGTTCCGAGTCAGGGCGGGGGGCCAGCGCATGGTCAGGGCTGGCTCCGGCAGGGCACTGATAGAAAGCCGCGATGGTCTGCTTGCCGCGCGTGCCGTCCGCCCGCCGATATGCGACTTTCGGTCCGTGGCCGCCCCAGTACACGTCCACGACCACGACCGATAGCCACGTGTTGTGGTCCCGGAGCCAGAGGCGGCGACCGGGCTTGATATCCTCCCGCTGCGCTTTCCGTGTCATAATGACCCTCCTGTGTCGGTAAAGCCCCATGGGGGGTGGTCAGCCGGTCTGCTGTCCATCGACCCAGGCCAGAAACTGTTGCACGGCTTTCCGCCGCCCCGCCCCGGGTACGCCTGGAGCCGCCTCCGCCAGCTGACGGGCGTTGCGCTCGATGGTCCTGTCGGTGTATCCGGCTGTCCGCAGGTGGGCGAGCCAACCGTCGACGAACTGATCAGCCAATACTTCAGTGAGGGGCTGGGTGTCCATGGGCATCACCACCTTGCGATGAATGGGGTGTTCGACCAAGCGGGATTCCACACGCCGTGAAGTCTGGCTCCTCGCTTTGGTTCATTGTACCCGATCGAACACGCGGTGGCGTCTTCCGCGGACCGGCCGATACCCCGTGATACTGCGCCCCGGCCATCGATAACCGTCTGGGTAGCAGACAAAACGCCAGTTTGTCCACCTGCTGTTGTACCAGCCGTTCGGATTCCTGCGGTCGAGGGACGGTGGCGTCTATTCAAAGACCCGTGTCCAACGCGTGGCCAAGACGGTTTATAACCCCTGTTGTCGTGGAATTCTTGTCTTATTCCGGTTCTTGTTCCAATGCGCAATCCCCCTATAGACAGAAACAAGGCGGAGTCAGTGGGAAGCGTGCAGAGCTCCGCAATTCTGCGACCGAAAAGCACCACTACGAGTCTCATCGAACATCCGGCGGGGCTGCGGTGCTCGCCGGAGATCTTTTGCTAGCCATCCATTGCCCAACCAAACCCATAATCGCCACAGCCACGGGCACGGTTACGTGAAGACGCATGGGAGCACCTCCCGCGGTTGTGCTCACCTGATCTAGGCGGTAGATCGCTGACCCGGTACGCCGGAGAGGTCAAGCCGAGCTTTTGCGGCCGGAGCCATTCTGTTCCCGAGCCAGACGGGTGGTTATCACCCGTGTGCATAGTTGGCACGGTGGTGATAGATCGGGTGTACAGACGCGGGACGGGGGTAAGAGTATGGCACGATTAGTACACGCGGCAAGGTGTCACAAAAGGCATTTGGGCTAGTATAGCGTAGGGTGCCCCTCGAGAAATGTAACCTCGAATGGAGAGGACGCGTTATGTCACATGATACGGAAGAACGGGGGCCTTTTCATCATGACTCGACATCATCTCTTCACGCCGTTGGTCTTACTCGCGAGCACGGCCATTCTGGCCGGATGTGGCGTGAATGGCCATCCAACCGCATCCGCCGGAGCCTTTACACCACTGACAGGACATGATCCCAAGCAGGCCTTACAGACACGTGGAGCCAAGGAATGACCGAAGGATTCAATAACCAGATCAAATGTCTTAAGCGGATCATGTATGGACGAGCGCACCTGGACCTGCTACGGGCTCGTATCCTACACAAGCAACGCTGAACGTCACGTCGGCCTTGGGAAAGGTCGTGTCCGGGGGCATCTCGACTGAACCATATGGATCCATCAGCAAAAGTGCCGGAGAGCCATTTCTATTTGACTAAACACATGAAGGACGGCCCCTCGAAGTTGCCTTGCAGGAGGAGATTTCAAACCACCGTCAGCGGTTGGGGTCACAAGCCATGGTCGTGAGCGTGACGGGAAAAGGCCCCGCCAGACGGGGTCAGGTATGTGCCCGGGAGCACAACGTCAGTGAACCCCTGACGACGTGTCGCAAGGATAGAGACGTCATCGAAACCGGGATCCTGAAATTACCTCGGGACAAGGTGGAGCGGGAACCTGTCTACTGGCTCCACGGTGGCGGGCATGAAGGGGACAGAACCCGGGCGCAGGCTCTGGCGTGGAACGCAGGAATCTTCGCTGCGATTGTAAGGGAAAATGCCGAGCGGACGCCCCGCGAGGTAGAAAGTACTAAAGCGCAACAAGGGACGGAGGCTCTCGTAGTAGTGACGAACCCGCGTAATCGCGGGGGAGCGAAGGCGAGCTAGTATCGTGTCAGAACTATAATGGGGATTCCGTGGACGCCATCCTTTCACGCTAGGACGCTGTACCTGCCCCTTCATCCGACGCCGACGACGAGCCAGAATGGGACGGTGACGCTGGCCCCCGGCATCACCGGACGAAGCTACCCCGCTGCGCAACCCGCCATCCCCGTGCTGCAAAGCACAATGCTGATCACGTGGCGGGAAGATGGTTGGACGATGAACCTATATGGGGTAGGACTATCTTCGCAAGACGTCGTCTCAGTGCCCGACAGGTCGCTACATCCCTGCGCAGTGCGCACTTGCCGGGCACTCATGGACGAGCAACGTTCGAGATGGGATCAGACGCCCCCTCCATCGCCACCTACGAGTGGCGCGGGACCCGTTATGTGATTGAGGCACCTGGATTTCGCGCGGTCGAACTGGCCGATAAAATGCGCCCATCAAAGGATAGCGTACCATCAATAGTGGCGACTGGCGCTATACCTAGCCATGGTAATTTCGGGGCTTGTAGACGCCGAAACGAATGTCCGTTCGGGTGTATCAAAAGGGTGGCTCGCGCCCGGTTTTCGAAACCCGCATTCCAGCGCGAGAGCCATGCCTCATTATTGCGTATTCACAAGGACTTCGTTTTGAATACGATTTATATCCACCAGCAAATAGTAAAAGGCCTTGGCGGTCTGGCCCACGGCCTGTCCCCAGTCTTGTGATTGGCGAATTCTTCCGCGCTCTCCAAACACTCTCGGGCCCGTGGAGAGGTCACCAACGCGACCATTGACAACGCATCGAAGGCAATGCCGAACACTGGTGGGGTGTTTTCCTCGAAAAATGTCCTGACGGCCGCGCGATGAGTTTCGCCACCCCATTGCGATTCTCTTGGGTCGGCTGGAGTCCATCCAAGATGGGGTGCTGCCCCTCAACGAAGGAGCAAATTCTTCACCTCCACGACATGGCGTCTCGGCTCAAACGGATTGTCACAGACATGAACGATCTCTCGTTAGCGGACGTTGGACAGCTCTCCTTGCATTTGGCACCCGTGAATGTATTCGAGCTCGTGGGGCAGCTTCAAGGCAACTTGGAGCCAGTCGCCGAGGACGCGGGCCTAGTGCTGCAATTCGAGGTGCAAGACGGCATGCCCGCGGTGATGGTCGATGGTGAGCCTCCGCAAAGTGCTCACCAACCTGCTTACCAACGCGTTTCACGAGATCGCTTCCGGAGGGCGGGTGGTCTTGACCGCGAAGTACGTCCGGAACGATGCCATCTTTGAGGTAGAGGACAATGGTTCGGGGATTGAATCCGAAGACTTGCCCCATATTTTTGAGCGATTCTACCGGTCCGACAAAGCGCGCTCCCGTGCTAAAACGGGGACGGGGTTAGGACTGGCCGTTGTTCGGAGCATTGTGGATTTACATGGGGGGCCCGTCCATGTGACGTCCAATCCTGGGCAAGGGAGCTGCTTTGCCATGAGGATTCCGGTAAAGGGAAGAGGCTGTCCTTGGGGGACAGC
>DAHWKG010000136.1:0-5400 GCA_027343765.1 Sulfobacillus sp. | reverse complement strand
CCCCAAACCTCTTCGAGTGGCTGGACCAACTGAACATTCCCCGAGCAATCTTGGGCGGGAACTCCATGGGGGGACGGGTGGCTATGTCCATGGCCTCCGCCCATCCGAACCGCACGCGGGCCCTCATCATTTTAGATTCCGTCGGGGTCTCGCTACCCGACGTACCGGTGACGAATCCGCTCACCCTGCCGCCATCCGGCTACATGCAAGGGTTGGTAGCGGACGTCAACCGCTATAAGGAGCGAACCCCATATCGTACCCTGGATGATGCGCGAGAACTTAATCGCGGACGCGGGTCGTTCGCCCGCTATCTCAAAGAGGGAGAAATCCGTCCCGATCCAGCCTTGGACTTGAGCCGCCTCGACATACCGGTGCTTCTCATCTGGGGCCGCGAGGATCGGATTGTTCCTCTGGCCTATGGCCGGGCGCTCGATGCAGAGCTTCAGCGAAGCGAGCTACTGGTCATCGACCAATGTGGCCACTTGCCGCACATCGAGGAACCCGACATCACCAATCGTGCCATACTGGATTTTCTTCAACGGCTTAAAGGATGATTCCCCCATCACCTCGCGGAATTCTCGTCGCCCAGGGTGTCGAGGCGCCTAAGCGCTCGCCAAATCGTCTCGGCCCACCCTGGCGGCTCTCCCCGAGAGATAAGGGCTGTTCGCCGTACGGGCCAGATCACCCCAGGAACCACCACCTCCGAAAGTTCATGGCGAGCCATGGCCTCATGAATAACCGAGCGGGGAAAAATGGAAACGGCACCACGCTTGACTAAGCTTAAAGCCAAGTCAAACGAATCCACCCGCACGCGCGGCGTCAATCGTAATCCCGCATCGTTGAGCGCCTGCTCAACCACGTGACCATGGCCCATGGTAGCCGAGAAGAGTACCCATGGCCAGCCCTCGCACCGCCCATCCCCCGAAAATTCGGGACGAGCGGCGGCGACCAACTGGTCGTCCTCCACCCAATCGTACCGAAGTCCGGGACGGCGCCGTTCGAGTCGCACCAATCCCAGGTCCAGCCGACCCTCTTCCACCCCGTTCTCCACATGTTCGGAGTGATCGGACACGAAGTCCCATCGCACGCGGGCATCGGACCAGGCTAACTCCGCTAAAGCCTCTTTCCTGGCGGAGCGCAACAAGAGGCTCGAAATGCCCACCCGCCGGACCTCAGGACCGCTCTCCAAGTCACGGTTGAGACGCTCAAGCTTCGTCAAAATCTCTTCGGCGAGAGGAATCAAACGCCATGCTCCAGGCGTCAGAGTGAGCTTGCCATGACGTTCCACAAGCGGAAACGAAAGCCGTCCTTCTAATTCGCGAAGACGATGAGAGAGCGCCGATGGGGTGAGGTTAAGGCGCACCGCCGCCGCTTTTAGAGAGCCCCCCTGGGCCAACGCGACCAACAATTCACAATCGCGCACCGTGAACACATCGGGATGGTTATTCATACGTTGAAAATTCCACATCTCCATGCGAAATCCTGCTCAACTTAGCGGCCTGGTCAACACCGTATCCTAACCATGTCCCTTGAATCCAATAGGAGGTCTTGTCCATGTCATACCGCCCCGAAGACCCTCGGGTGTTTTTTGGCCAACATCATCAGGATTACGCCGTGAGCCCGCGCCACGCCCGTGGCGCCGACCTCGCCCGCCTTATCGCGGGACTTCGTCCAAAAGCCCCGATGAAAGCGGCCGACATTGCCGCAGGCGCCGGGCACACGGCATTAAAGTTGGCGGAACTAGGCCTCGACGTCCAAGCCGTGGACATCACCCCCGAAATGCTCCGCCAAACGATGGAGGAAGCGAATCGGCGAGGCCTCAAACTCTCCTTGGTGGAAGCTCCGGCAGAATCTTTGCCGATTTCGGACCAGAGTCTCGATATCGTTACCTGTCGGCGGGCCGCGCATCACTTTAGCAACGTTTTGGCCTTTCTCCAGGAATCATTTCGTACCCTGAAGCCGGGTGGCCGCCTGGGGATTTCCGACATGACGGCCAGTCTAGGAGGCGCTGACTGGTTGAATCATTTGGAACGGCTTCGAGACCCCTCACATCACCAGGCGCTGGCCCCCGACCAGTGGTACCAATCCCTCATTGAAAGCGGCTTCTCCGACATCGCCCTCGAGCTCTCGGAGGAACCGATGTCGCTTTACGAATGGCTCTCGCCGGTCGACCCCGATTCACCTTCGGGGCAGGAGGCGCTCGCATTTGCCCAAACCGCCGAGGCACCCCTGGAGTTCATTCGCCAAGGACAATTGATCAAACGCCGCATTGTTATTTGGGCCCGCCGCCCCTGAAACCCTCGGCCCGGTCGACGATTTGCCGAAGGCGCGACAAATCCAGGTTGCCGCCGGTGATGATCACCGCGATCCGCCGGCCCCGCCACCGGTCGGCGATCTGGGGTTGGAGCACATCGGCAATGCCCACCGCGCCGGACCCTTCGACCACCCAATGATGCTCGGCGAGCACCCAAGCCATGGCCTCTTGGATGGCCTCTTCCGTGACCACATCAATCCCGTCGACCACGTGCCGGGCGATCTCAAAGTTACCGCGGCCGATGGCCCCCAAAAGGCCTTCCGCCCACGTGGGACCATAGTCGACGTCGACCACCTGCCCCTGATCGAATGCGGCCCGCCAGGCCGGCGAGGCCTGGCTTTGCACACCAATCACCTCGGTCAAAGGGCTTATCGCCCGCGCCACCACCCCAATCCCATCCATGAGCCCGCCCCCTCCCGCCGGAACCACGATGGCATCCAAGTCCGGTTGGTCTTCAAAGAGCTCGAAGCCCACGGTACCTTGGCCAGCCACCACGGCAGCATCCTCGAACGCATGGACAAAGACTCGGCCAGTTTCTCGGGCCAGGTCGTACGCTGCCGATTCAGCCTGGTCGTAGTTCTCTCCCATCTGCTGCATCTCCGCTCCGTAGTGGGCAATGCCGGCAATTTTGGTAGCCGGGGTGTTCTGGGGCGTGACCACCAGAGCCGAGATTCCCAAGAACTGGGCGGCCAACGCTACGCCTTGAGCATGATTGCCGGCCGAGGCGGTGATGACCCCGCGGGCCCGCTCCGCCTCGGACAGCCCTATCATTTTGTTCAGCGCTCCCCGAATTTTGAACGACCCGGTCAATTGCCACTGCTCGGGCTTCAGCCATACTTTGGCCCCCAGGTGCTCGCTCAATCCCGGAGAAAAGATGAGCGGTGTCCGTACGACATAGGGAGCCAAGCGCCGCCGCGCATCCAACACATCCTTCAGCTCAACCTTCATTCTCCACCCGCCTTTAGCGATTTCCACGGTCCCGCCGATTCTTGAAGTGCGATGCCCAGGGATAACAAGAGTGCTCGCAACCGATCCAGATCTTGGCGATAGGTCTCTTTCAAGTCGCGGCGATATATCAGATAGGCGGGATGATACAGGCCGAAAGCCACTCCCGGCTGTCCGGGAAGGGGCGCCGGTTGGGCCCGTCGGGCATTAGACCAGGACACACCGGTGACGCTTTCAAAGGCGATCCGGCCGAGCGTCACCACCACCGTTGGCCTCACGCGCCCCAGATCCAGAGTTAACCAATGACGACAGGCGGCAATTTCCTCAGCGGTCGGCGGCCGATTGCGTCGACCTTCAATGCTGGGCCGGCAGCGGACCGCGTTGGCCAACCATATATCCTGTCGACCCAAGCCGATATACGCCAAAATGTCATCGAAAACCCGACCTGCCGCTCCTTGGAATCCCTCGCCGAGCTTGTCCTCCTGACGGCCTGGGGCCTCTCCTAAAAACATCACCGCGGCGTCGCTCCGCCCTCGCCCGACCACCACCTGCGTTCGGGTGGCATGAAGTCCGCAACGCGTGCACTGGGCCTCAGTCATGGGCCATCCCTTGCTGGCACACGGGACAAAGACCTTCCCAAAGCACTGCCGCGTGGTGAATCCGCCACCCGGGGCACTGGGCCGTGACAATGCGGGTCTCCTGGTCCCGGTCCACGTCGTCCACCCGTCCGCAACGACGACAGCGAACATGATCATGATCGCTGATTCGCCCGTCATAAAGGCGGCGTCCGGCGAAATCCAGCACTGACACTAGACCCACTTCGCTCAATTTATCCAGCACATGATAGACGGTGGCAAGGCTCATACTCGGCTGATGCTCCCTCGCCAAGGCGTAAACCGTGTCCGCATCCGGATGGTCGCTCGCCATAACCGCTTTTAGTACAGCGGCTCGTTGCGGCGTCGCCCGAAGGCCGTAATTGCGGAGTATGTCTTCTAAAACGTCCACAGGTTCTCCCTTCCGCTGTCAAGATCTCATAAGGTCGTTCACCAGGGAAGCCACTGTCTCCCGTGACAGCACGGTATCGTATTGATAGCCGGGAAGCTCCGAGGACAGGTGCACGGCGTCCGCCTCGACCAGCCCGTCACCTTCTGATGCGCTGAACTGAAACGTTAAATAATGGACCGAACTGGTCTTCTCCTCGGTTGACCGCCCCGGCTCCGCTTGGGCATGCACTGAGTGGGGGCCGAAACGCAGCCAGATGGTCTCTTCGAGACCACTAAGCTCACGCAGCACGTTAGGCATGTCATCGGTTTGCACTAACTCAATGAGCAAGGTGGCACCGATGGCCAGGCCTTCCGGCAACAGGTCGTTATAGACATCGATTTCTTGTTGAACCAACGCGGGATCCGTAATGTGTTCGATGCGGCACATCTCTTGCACCTGAAACCACATGGTGTCGTGATTTTCGAACACCAGCGAAACGCGCGGCCCGAGCCGAGCACGACGAACCTTTTTCAAGCCAATAATGCGCTGGCGCACGTCGTCGCGCCGCGCCTGATATTGGGCTATCGGTTCGATATCGTCTAGCACTAAGGGCTTCATGCCAAATCCCCTCCCAAAAGCCCGTATGAGCGGGCCAATATTTCCACCGGGTGAACGGGAGAGCGGTCGACCGCCGTTTCGATCTGAAGCCCGGCCAGCGCACAATCTCCGCAAGCGGTTTCCGCATGGTGCTCCTGAAACCGTTCTGTGAGCTTGGCGGAGACTTTTTGCGCCTCATCATAAAATTCGGCTTTAAGCCCCCAGGTTCCGTCGATCCCGGCGCACCGCTCCACCACGTCAACTTCGCATCCGTCAATCGCTTGCAACAAGTCCTTGGCGGCCCGCTTGAGGCCCTGCGCCTTGGTATGGCAGGAGAGGTGATAGGTAACCGCTCCGGGGCTCTCGCGAAATTCCTTTTTCAGCTTTCCCCGCCGCATCAGGTAAGCCAGATACTCGGTGAGGTCGCGCGTCTTCTCGGCCACTAGACGGGCATCTTCACTCTCCACCAAAGTCGGATAGTCTTGTTTCAAGAGCAGCGCGCAGGTCGGCTGCAGGGCCAAAATCGTTTTGCCAGCGCGTGCATAGGGAGCGAGCAACTC
>DAHWKG010000105.1:0-10829 GCA_027343765.1 Sulfobacillus sp. | reverse complement strand
ACGGCGCCGATGGTGGTCTTAACTTGGTGTCTCCTGCCCAACCATGAAATCGCCTGCGTGGTCGTGGCGCTGTCCATGCCGGTGCTCGTGCCGCTGCTCATCCACCGGCCTGCGCATGGCATGAGAGACATTGCCATGGTTTGCATGGTGGGCGGCACCGCGGGGGGCCTGGTGGGCGGCATCCTCGTCCGACTCTTCTGTGCCCCGAGCGTCATGATGCCTATCATGATGGCGAGCATGGCGGGGATGGTGGGCGGCACGCTCTGTGGCTGGGGCACGGTTCATCGCTAACCAGTGCGCTACACGGAATACACCTCTAAAGCATCCTTGGCACATGGCGGGCGCAAACCGCATCCCGCCGTACGTGAACCTCCACATCATCCGGACTCGCGAACTCGAGGGCAGCGATTCAACCACCGCAGACTCGGAATCTAAGACGTCGACCGAGGCAAGCCGATCCCCAAATCCGTCCGCACAGCGTCATTAGAGGTTCTTGAACGCCCGCGCTTCGCGCACCTTGTCGTGGGGACCGGTGGCCAATAATTTTCCGTAAGTTTGGGCGGTGACTAGTTCGGTTTTGTGTCCCAGCAGTTGCTGGACTTCGCGCACATTGAGTCCTTCACCGAACATGACCATGGCGAAGGTGTGCCGTAAAGTGTAGGGCGTTACGGTGGGGGGGAGACCAGCGATGTTTGTGTACTGGCGCAGGCGTCGTTGCACGATGCGGGCATTCAAAGACGTGTATGTCGACAAAAACAGGACTGGGCAATTGGGACGTGATGGACGTACGCTTAGATAGGTGTCAATCAGCGTGACGACGCGATCGGGTACCACCGCCACGCGTTTTTGACCATCCGAGCGGGTGACCACGAGCTCTCCTTGACTATGCACGACCTTTTCGCCCTCGGCCACACTGAGGCGGCACAGTTCATTGACGAGCACCCCTGTCGTGATCATCAGGCCAAACATGGCACGATCGCGACAGCGCTCCCACGATTCTTGGAATGGCAACCCTGTCAATATGGCTGTCCATAACCGCATCATGTCCCCTTCACTCAGATAGATCGGCGGGGCTTGGTTGGTGCCCAAGTAAAGACGGGGTTTTACTCCCGTGTCTTCCGGAAAGGGCGACTGGGGCAGGTATTGTTTGGACTCTGCCCAGGTGCAAAATACGCGGAGTACCACTAGTTTACGCTGAAAGGTTCGGTCGGCATATTGCGGATTGCGCACGCCCAGGCCAGGGATCGGATCGGGATTCTTTCGTGATGGTGTGACCGATAATGGGTCATGCACACGGTCATGGGACAAATGGGCTTGAATGTAGGCGTACTGCAATGTGCTAATGTCATCGATTACCGTGGGAACATGCAACTCGCACCATTCGCGAAAGACCCTCAAATCTGCGCGGTAGGCGGCCACCGTATTGGTAGACTTGCTGTGTTGCACTAACTCTTCGATGAATTCTCGGGCTGCAGTGTCGTAATCCATGTCAGGTCTCCTTTGCTGGACATCCGGAGAAATGTGGTTGCGCCTATCACGGTCGTGGATTTGCCTATGGTGACCAACCCGCGAAAATTCATCCATGCCCCCACACGAATGCTAGCAAGAATGTGCAGTAGTGGGTTCGGCACTGCATACAACGCTCCAAAAGCGACCACTATACGTAGAATTGCACCGAATAGAAGGGACGACCGATTTGGAATCTGTTCAGGATGAACACTCCTCAGCCGACACTAGTTGGCAGGGCGCAACATGCTGGACAGAGGCCTGGTGGCATCCATGGGCATCCGTCTGGTGCCTGATCGAGCGATGGCGCTACGCCAACGCCGCCGACACCGGTGACCTATGGCGTATCTTTAGCGACGCCTCCAAACCGGTCGCGCAGGTCCGGATCGCCAAGTTGAATCCGGACCGCTTGCGCACGGTCTTTGGTCACCCCGTGGACGGGAGTGAGGAGGCCTTGTTCCGTCATCTCGAACGTCCGCTCATTCACGGGAAGACGTTGCGGCGCCCATACTTAATGACTTGTCCCCAATGTCTCGCCGTCGGATTTCATAGCCCCTTTCACCAATTCGGACTCTGGGATTGTTGCCCGTTTCACGGCGTGGGACTCGAATCAATCTGCCTTCACTGCGGTGCACAACGCCCCTATGGTTTGCTCAAGACTGGGACACCTCCATTTGGATGCAGGTGCGGAGCTATGAGTGCCATTCCAGGTGATAGGGTGGGCGGATTTCTCCAGCAGTGGATAGAGGCTCGCCACCTTGCTCTGCAGGTCTCTTCTATCCGGTCATGGGTGACGATGCCCGCCGAGGTCGTTCGCCGACTTCGGCATGCTGGCATCTCGGAGGGCGGCATGCCCAATCAGTCGGGAACGGCCGTCGAGGCTCTCCTGAACGTGGCATGCCGTCTTAATCCACGGATCCCGGAAGGGTTCGCCTGGAGTGGTCTAACCGTCGGACCAGGTATCCGACACTTTACAGGCACAAACCCTGTCATGCCCGGTCCCCATGCACCGAAACATAGCCCACTCGGTATTCATCAAGACCTCTACCACACGTTTAAGTGCCTTAGTCGGCGACTGCGGCGCACAGTGCTTCGATGCCACCGCAACTGCATCCTGAAGCAGCAGCAAAGCCCATGGCGTGTCATATGCCCTTATGCGGCGGCCTACCTTCACTGGCGCAATGAGGTCGAATGCTGGCCCAGGCTGGCAGCCATCGATCGGGGGCCGCGCATCCAAGTCGGCCTGGGGCAGTGGATCCTACCCCTCACCGACTGGAGAAGTAGCGTCTGGACAAAATCCGTACGCGACCAAATTGAACGTAGCCAGTGGGCAGGCCTACGCGGCGCGATTGATGGTGCCTCGAGGGAGGAGAACGTAGGCAATCCATGGTTTCTATGGGCCCTTCAGAAGCAATTTAGCCTTATGGCCGCTATACGGTTTCGCCAATGGCTCACCGCCATGGTGAATGCGCAAGCAGAGCCAGACGGCTTAAGTAGTAGTGTCAAACCGAACTCCCCACAAGAATGGCGTTGGACCGTAGTCATGATGCCGGACCCCGACGACCAAGCTCCGGCTGTCATGCACTGGATCGACCATCCGTCGTCGGCCGACACGGCCGGCATTTGGGGTGCGGGCTCGCGATGGGATGACCGACGACGCCACGTTTACCATGGTGCCGTCACCGGTGAAGGCTAAGCTATATCCACGGTATTCAGATGGAGAACCGCCATCAGACGGTGTTAATACCCGATAGGCGTCGCGACACGGACGGACGGGGGGCTGAAGAGGGAGTTTGTGGTCATACTAAATCATAGAGTCGAAATCTCGGTTAGGAGCGAAAATCCATGGAGACCACGACGATGCATCCCCTGAGCCCCGGCCCGCGCGGCCGATTTGGCAATAATCTCTGGGAGTCTTTTGGCGCCCGGATTGGACGGATGGTGACCTGCTACAGTGACCTCGAGTACAATCATTGGGTGTGGGTGGAAAGCGATCCTCGAGTTCAGAGCTATTGTGAACAACCGCGCCGCATCCGCGTGGCCACTCCAGGCGGTCCGGTGGAATCCATCTTTGACCTCTGGATTCAGTGGGCGGATGGTTCGGAGGAGTACCGCGAAGTCAAGTATGCCCGCGATGTCGCCGACGCCCAGGAACACCCCGAGAGCCGCGTGGGCCGCCAACTGCGGGCGCAAGCCCAGTGGTGCGCCCAACACGACATCCCGTACCGCGTCATCACGGAGGAGGATCTGCATCCTCATCGTCTCCTCATCGCCAACTGGAAGCGGCTACTGCCGTATCTGGGACCCACGATGCAGCGGGACATCACAGTCGTTCAGGAAGCCGTGTGGTCCTGCGTTCGGAGTCCCATCCCTTGGGGTGGTGTCATCGATGCGTTAACCCCCCGATTTGGGGCAGACCCCATTCGCGCGGCCTTAACCCGGCTCCTCCATCGTGGCCAATTGCAGGCGCCGTTGGATCGGGTGCCCGTCGGACCGAGCCTGATCGTGGAAAGGCGGACACCGTCCCATGCGGCGCGATGACATGATCCCGGAACTCCGCGATGTGGCGGTCTGGCCGTCCGTAAATATCGACGTGCTGGACGCGGTTGAGTTGGCTCGGTTCCGTACACGGGAGATGGCCCTTCGCGCCTACTTAGGCGGGGCGTCCATGGCCTATTGCGCCCGAGAACACGGGGTCACTCGCCAAGAGCTGTATCGACTCCTCGCGCGGTGTCTGGCCGGGCACCCCGATGGGCGCATCTGGGGCTTCCGCGCTCTGTTGTCCCAAAAGCGGGTGCACGGCTATCAGCGGCGAAGGGCGGTCATCGGAAGTGGCGGGCAAGGCGGCGCGTCGGGGGCGCTCATGCGTCTTTTTTCTGAATATCCCACCATCCAAGAACATGTTGATGCCCTGTATCTCCGGCGCAGGAAGCATGGCGCCGTTCATGAGGCACGCATCTCCCTGCAGTCCATCCATCGCCAGTTTTTGCAGTTGTGCCGGGACGTCGGGGTCCCAGATACCGCTTGGCCGTTTACGGCGAAGCAGCGGGGACGCCGCAGTCTTGGGAAGTATTTGCACGCTCTGGACCAGCGCCACATGGCTGAATCGGCTCGGGCGCGGCACGGCGATGCGGTTGCCCGGCAACTGGGCACTGGCGATCCCAGTACTCGGGACCCAATCTTGCGTCCCTATCAACGCGTGCAATTCGATGGCCATCGGGTTAATGCCTTGTTCACGGTCGAGTTGCCCTCGCCGCTTGGCGGGACCGTGGAGCAGGTGTTGGAACGGTTTTGGCTATTGGCGCTTTACGATATGGCGACGGACAACATTTTGGGCTATGCGGTCAGCTTGTCACCCGAATACTCCGCCGACGATGTTTTACGCTGTATGGAAAACGCCCTAACGCCCTGGAAACCGCAGATATTGACCATTCCTGGTCTCCGGTATCCGGAGGGCGGGGGATTGCCCTCTGGACTGTTTCCCGAGTGTGCCTGGGCTTGCTGGGATGAACTCAGCTACGACAACGCCATGGCAAATCGAGCCCACCTAGTCCGGGAACGGCTAACCGAGGTGGTGGGATGCGCCATTATCGCGGGGCCACCCGCCACACCCGCACGACGTGGCGAACTGGAACGCTTCTTCGGCATCTTTGAGGAGCACGGGTTCAACCGCACCCCGAACACCACGGGGAGCAATCCGAAGGATCCGCGTCGGCGAGGTCCAGAAGCCGCTGCCCAGCGATTGCACATCAGCTACGACCACGTGCTTCAATTGGTGGACGTCATGGTGGTTCGATGGAATTGCGCGCCGCACGAAGGAATTGGGTTTCGGACCCCTGTAGAAGCCCTGCAGCACTATATTGAGCAACCTAACAATTGGCTCCGTACCTTACCGGAACATGCACGAGGCCGGGGACACCTAGCCCGGCTGACACTCAAGCGGCATGTATCGGGAGATCCGGGAAAAAGCCGACGGCCGTACATTACCTATGAAAACGTGCGGTATCACAACCCAGTCTTGGCCCGAAGTCCCGGGCTCATTAAGAAAGAATTGACGCTAACCGTCAATCCCGCGGACATTCGGAGCATTCGCGCGACACTCCCAGATGGCAGCGACCTAGGGATGCTGACGGCACACGGCGCATGGGGCCGAACCCCCCACTCCTTAGAAACGCGTAAGGCGATCTATCGCCTCCGGGGACGCCGCGAGCTCTTTTGGAGTGGAACCGAGGACCCGATTGACGTGTACCTGAAGTATCTAGCCACTCAGAGTCAAAAGAAGAAGAGATCCCGGAATCGCTTGAAGAAAACACATGATACGGCGACGCAGACCCCACCCGATGCGGCGACGGTGACGCAGGGCGCGGCCGTCCAACCTGCGGCCGGGTCGGAAGCGAGTCCACAACTGCCGACCACCATCCTCCCGCACGCCGTGCAACCAGAGGGCCTCAAGGCTCTGGTCTATTAACCGGAAAGGACTAGGATCGCATGTCATCAGTAGCCAAGAACGTAGAGACGCCTCTCGTGCCCCCCGGGCAACATCCCATTGAGACGATGCGTTATGTTTTGCCGACGCCTGCCATCGCCGAATTGCACGCGGTCGTAAAGCGGTGGACTGACAACCGCGTGCCCGGCGGCGTGATCGTCGGCCGTCCCCGACTCGGAAAGACCCGGGCCCTAAAGTATCTCACCGGATGGCTCGCCCAAGAGGTGGGGCCCGTCCCCATGCTGCAGTGGCGCTGCCGCGAATACAAAACCCCCTCCGAATCGGTGTTTTTCGAAGACCTTCTGCGGGCCTCCGGCCATGCGTTGGTGCATTCGGGCAAACCGGCCGCCAAACGAGACCGGCTTACGCAGTGGCTCTGGGAGCAGGCTCATCGGTCGGGCCAAAATCGACTCGTATTGTTTGCCGATGACGCGCAGCGCTTGGACCCGCGCCAGTTCAATTGGCTGATGGACGTGTATAACGACCTGGATGCGATGGGCGTCAGCTTGATTACGATTCTCGTCGGCCAAGATGAGCTTGTGAGCCAGCGGTCGGCATTCATCGAGTCTCAGCAATACCAGATTGTGGGGTGGTTTATGGTGCAGGTGCATCACTTCTATGGCGTGCGATCTGAAGAGGATATGAAAGTGTGCCTCAATGCTTATGATACGGCGACCGAGTATCCGGCGGGCACCGGGTGGTCGTTCAGTCGCTATTATTTTCCGGCGCGCTTTGACACCGGCTGGCGACTACACGAGGAATCCGAAAAAATTTGGGACGGGTTCGCGCACATCCGTCAAGAACATGCCATTCCCCGTGGTCGCGACATTCCGATGCAATACTTTACCCGCACAGTCGAATATTTACTGCAACGGGGAGCAGAGGTTAAGGGACCCGAGCCCATACCCGAGAGTCTAGTTCGCCAAGCGATTTACAATTCAGGCTACGTCGATGCGGAGACCCTCTGGGATTGAAGTCGCGAATTTGCTCCCGGACCTGCGGACGGGATACAGTATCCCGCCGCACGCGCCGTATGAATCGTTCTGGTCCTGGATCCAAAAATTTGCCTATCAAAATCAAACCTCCATCGACGTCATCCGCGACCTGCTAGGCGTGCAAGCAACCGGCAACAGGGCCGGAACCAGCGATTTGCGCGCGCCAGCAGGATGGGACCTGAACCGGCTTCAAGTCCTGTGGCAACGGCCTGCGGGCGAGGGGTTTGTGGTCGACTATCTTGGCGCCACCTCGCCCGGCGTATGGCGGACGATGGCATGGAATCACCTGCGCTATTGCCCCGCATGCGCTGAGTTCGGTTACCATACTCCGTTATTTCAGGTTCGGGGTATCGGGCACTGCCCGATGCATGAATTCCCCTTGGCTGAACGATGTCCGCGATGCGACCAACTCATGCCGTATCGTGCGACCCCTAATACCTTATGGACCCCATACGGGTGTCCAACCTGCGGTCACCCGCTTTGGCCAACCATGACGGAAGTGGGGCAGCCAAACGTGGACGCGAGTCCCATCATGGATGCAGTATGGCGATGGCTACAAGAGGCGAGTGCAAAGCAGTGGGGGATGGAGGAGGAATTGCTAGCCCGGTGGCAAGTCGAAAGCTTACAAAGCAGTGACGGTGGCGGAGGAATGCGGACTGGGTTGGTATCGTACTGGTATCAAGTCCATCCGCCCCCCGTGCGTGGCATCGTGGTGGACTGTGGTCGCACGGCGCAGGTCTTTGAGTGGGGAGGGGAACGTCCGGCCAATTCCTATGTCATGGATGACGGACCCGCCGCCCGCCAGGATGCCCTACGAACTCTTTATAAGGCATACGCCCGCCATTGGCGCCGGGAGCTACGCCACCATCGCTCATGCATTCGATCGGTCATCCGGCACGTTCTGATTGTCCCAACCTCCGCGTGCGATTGGTATACGACCGAAAGTCTTTGCCCGTGGGCCTTTGCTTATATTCTTTGGCGCATGTACTGGGACGGTATCGACAAGCCCGGACAACTCGACCGGCGACCCGCGCGTAGAAGCCGCCACCAGCCCAAGAATCCGGGGCCCGCGGCCGTGTTCACCAACGGTTACTGGGGGATGCTAGCCACCGATTCCGATCGAGGAATTGCAAGCGCGCGGTGGCTGGCCGAACACGAGACTGTCCTCCTGTTTTCCAGCATGCGGGGGGAGTGGGAAACCGTAGGTCAGGTTATGGCGAACACCGGCGAGATGGTCTGGGACCCCCATTTGATATCGGAAGGTTCCCCTGTGGTTGCCATCAACGAAACGGGACGGGACCCTATCCGCTTCTATAGCTGGCCGCCGACTCGTTCTCACCTAAAAACAGGCCGGGACGACTCGCGAAACCATCGACAGACCGTGCGAGCCCAGTCCCTGCGGGTCTCGGAGGTCATGCGTGGGCGCATGCTTTCCCATGTTAACCGGGCCTTGCAGACTCGCGAAACCTAATATGGGCAAAGTACGGCGCCCCGTCATGAACCATGGTCCTGCGACGATGGACTTGTCCGCCTTCATAGGAATCCCGCAGTGGAGCCAGGAACCTATCGAACCGTGTGTGACCTTGGGGTGGGATATAAATCTCCAGCAGGCTGGATGAACCCCGAAGTATTATCCATTGTCAATCTGGCTGGTCACTGTTTGAAGTGTTTGGCTTGCCGGCTTGTTTTGGTGGGGTTGGGCTAAAGTCTCTTCCGTAGTCAACTCGCCCATCGGTGTGAACTGTGGCAATTCGTGTGGGTTGGCCCGGCTGCACCGTGGCTGTGCCATCAATGACGAAGCGTTGAATCGTCGAGTTTTGCGTGGGTGACGGATGTCCGTGACCTTCGTTGACTAGCTCGTCGGGCGTTGCAGCGGGGCCGCCGGCCAAAAAGCGCCGGACGCCATCCTGCAGTTCGGGCATTAGAGGGATTCCCGAATGAGGGTGGCGGCAGACTCGGCAGTCGCCGCGTTCGATGTCTGACGGCTTTAGGCTTTCAAGCCACGTCACGAATTGTCGCCCGCGTTGCTCTAAGTCTTGCCATGCAGCAACGATCGTTTGCGGCTCAGACGCTTTCCACAGTCGTTCGGCAAGCGAGCTGTGAAGTGTCATCACGGCATTTACCACAGCATCATCCCCAGCACCGGGGCGTTGATCGACTCCAGCCGCAATGAGCTCACCCCCAAACTCTAGACGGTAGCCGCGTGCCATAGGGCCCGGGTTCTGATATTCAACGCTGTACGCGCCTCCTCCCAGGGGCCCTAGCCCCATCAGCATTCTTATCACATCGCGAATCGGTCGCAAAACGAAGGCAGGAAAGTACAGCATGGGGCCACTGTTGTACAGGTCCCGACATGCAACCGCAACGCGCTCTTGGTACACCATATGGGACATGCCCACGAGATTCAGAAGTGGGCGCAGATATGACTGTTCATAGCAGAATATCCACGGCAATTCGTCCTTTTTACTCTCTAGCACCGTGTCCTCGCGCGGCACTAATCCAAACTGCTTCCACTGGGGGTCATGGCGTGTGTGCGCTACAAGCATAGCGAATCCCGACGGAGTCTCCAGGCCGGGCCATTGTGCACTTTGCGGTGCGATCCAAGTAGTTCGGTCCTCTCGCGCGCGAAAGTCTGCCAAGACGGTATCAGGGTCAGGCGTTGCCCGGATCAGAGCAACCAGTGCATCGCGGCCATTCAACACGGCACGGGTGTGCGGGGCAGCATCAGGGGCAGTATGGCTACGCAGGCCATCCTCGTAAGGATGGGAGCTCGCGAATTCCGCCATCTGGGAGATTGCCTGCCTGGTCAGCCCATACTTCAGCGACCCAGGCACACGGATATTTGGGTGTGTAGCATAGCGGAAGCCAGTAACCCAATACATCACCGTTTTTCTGTCGCGTCGTCGCTCAAAGACCGAGACGACCGCGGCCGGAGACTGTCCTTGGCGCACCATATTCAAAATCTCAAGTTTTTCGTCGTCTCCCAGACGTGGTGTGTGGCGTGAATCTCCGTTCACCCGCCCACTCCTTCCTGGTACAGTCGCGATTTGTGCGCAACGACCGGTTTTGTCCAGTTCCATCCACTTCTAACCCTCGCCCCACGGCGCCATGATTAGCGTGTGGGACAAAAAACACAACACACGCAACTGATGTCGACCGTGACCGTCGTTGAGGGTGCAGGCATGCAATTAGAAGCGAGGAGGCCCAGCCCGCGCACCGCAAACTTCGTGCGAATCCACGGGCACGCACCGATACCCGTCACAACCACCCAGAAGCATCGTGCCAATGGGTGAGGTAAGGCACATCCGAGAAAGGGGTGAGGGCCACGCATCTAACGATTAGCGTATCGATTTCCTTACCGGCCACGGTGGTATATCTCTGGTGGCGTAGCACCACCAGACGGAAACGCCGATGAACCCCTCACAAGCCGCCCCTATGTCCGCAGGGGCGACTCTGTCATTCAATATACCCCTCACGACAGTGTTAAGCAAAGCGTCACGTATACTCCAACCACGACCAAGAACCGGATGCTAATAGGCGCATATTTTGAGTTGGCCTTGCCAGCAAGCCGATCATTACGTACATCGGGGACTTGCGCACAATGAACGCTCACCTTGGCACGCGCTCAATGTCGGGCTCAATTACCAAATGCTTCAAAGTGTCAACAACTTCACTTACACTTTTGGGCGCGACTCCGTCGGAAGTGTCAACAACTTTACTTACAAGTGGGAGAGTGTCAGCAGGTTTACTTACAATGTGTCAACAACTTTAGTTCCCCGTACAGCCATCAACACATCTTGCGGCTTTGGAGAGTCGGGACTCCTCTTAGTTCACATAATCCA
>DAHWKG010000102.1:0-39000 GCA_027343765.1 Sulfobacillus sp. | reverse complement strand
GGCCTCTATCATCTCGACCGGAATGACGGCCCGGAGCTTAAAGGGCTGTTGATGGACGTCGCGCCTATGGCTCATGCGCTCTTGGATGGTTATGAATACACCGGCGACCCCCTCTTGCTGGAGCGCTGCCACACGCTTTTGGACTGGGCGGACGCCCATCTGAAGGGGGATCAGGTGTATTGGGATCAAATTGAACGCGAGGGCAAAGACGCCGTTGGCCGGCTCAAACATCGCCAAGAGCCCCTAAAAGAAAACGCCGTCATGGCACGCGCCTGGCTTCGCTTGGGCACCATAGAAAACGACGCTGACGAAGTGCGTCGCGGCGAAGCCATTTTGGGCGCTCTCACGGACTATGCCAAAGAACAAGGCATTTTTTCTGCCGCCTGGGCCCTGGCAGCCGATATGGCTGAAGCACCGGAACTCACCGCGACGCTGGTCGAGTCCTCCAACCACCCCGGTGGGGAACTCCGCCGTGCCATGTTTGGCGTCTATGACCGCCGCCGCGGAATACGCACCTGGCCGGTCGGGACTCCAGAATTCGAGGCCTCGGGCCTTCCCGAAATTCCCTTGCCGGCTCTTTATATTTGCCGGGGCACAACATGCGCCGCGCCAGTCACGGAACCCGACCAAATCATCGAGGCTCTGCGGTCGCTCATTTTCCCGGAGGAAACATCCTTCCCCACGGACAATGCCTAAAGCGGCCTCATAGTAGAACCCCCCGGGCTCGCCCCGGGGGGTTCTTTCATCGTTATTGGTGTCCTGCTTTGAGCGCGGCCCGATCGACGGTCACGGCGTCTCCCCAGAGCCGCTCCAGGTCGTAATAATTGCGTTCCTCCTCGGTGAAGACGTGGACCACGAGGCCCCCGTAATCCAACAGCACCCAGTGCGCCCGAGTGCCACCTTCCCGGTTTATCCGTTGAAGCCCGCGAAGCGCCATGGCTTCCTCTACGGCGTCCGCAATGCTCTGCACCTGGATGACGTTGGTGGCGGAAACAATAACGAAGTAATCAGCAATGAGAGTGACATCCTTCATATCAAGAATGACCACACGTTCTCCCTTTTTGCTTTCCGCCGTATCCGCCGCCAATAAGGCGTTGGCCAAGATGTCGTTCGTGACGATGCCCCCTTAATTAACGTTAAACTCCCCGTAAGCCGGCACACTCTTCTAAGGCCTTCAGCATGTCCGGATGCGGACGAAGCCCTCTCTCTAGAAGATATGCCCGGGTATTCTCTAATACTGCACAATAGCTGACGTCGAGATTTCGGAGCGCCTGGTCATAAAGAAACTCGCGTGCGGGATACCGGCGGCCCGGCTCCACCCCATCGGCAATGAAAAGCGCCTTAGCGAGTGAGGACAGTTCCGGCCCCCCCGTGGTGTGATAGCGGATAGCTTCCATGACGGCATCAGTACCCCGACCCGCCCGCTCCACCCAGACGGCCGCAATCGGCCCATGCAACAATAGCGGTTCAGCCCCTTCTTCTGGGCCCATGGGAATCCCCAACGACCGGGCTTCCGCCAGCAAAGCCGGGCGGGCCATTTCCCTGGCTAAATCATGGGCCCATCCGGCGAAGCGGGCTAACCGCGCGTCCAGATTATGAGCCTCAGCCAATTCTTCCATCACCCGAGCCACCCGCTCCGAATGATCTTTCCGATGTTGAGTCAAGGCGTCAAAGCGGTCCTCTAATGTCACACTGAACCTCCCGTCTTTCCGCCATCTTACAAAGAATTGCTGACGCTGGCAATGACAACGAAAGACCCCGGCTCGCGGCCGCGGTCCTTCGAGATTGTGCTGAGTGTGACCAGGTGTGATTAATACCGACTTTGCCGCGGGCGTGCCTCGTTAACAATGATGTCACGGCCGCCCAGTTGCGTCCCGTTCATCGCTTCAACCGCCTGCTCGACGTCCTGATCTTCCACTTCAACGAAACCAAAACCGCGCGAGCGGCCCGTTTCCCGATCGGTAATGATGCGCGCACTCACCACCTGTGCGTGATGCGAGAACGCTTCGGCCAACTCGTCTTCCGACATTGACCACGGTAGATTACCTACATACAACGTCTTTGCCACTGAAATTCCTCCCTGTCTCTTCCTCAAGGCACCTGGCCAGGGACCCAGGCACCCGGTTCACTAATCCACTCGGTACGGAAAAGGAAACTCCGCGATGCTGGGAAACCACTGGACTTGAACACAGTATGAGCAGTTGTGGCACCCTTCATGCCCCAAATCCCAATCCTGCGTATACCCGATTCTTCGCGATATAGTGCTCCACTGCCTCCGGAACCAGATATTTGATCGATAAACCTTGCTGCAACCGCTCCCGAATCTGGCTCGACGAGATGGCCAAGGCCGGCACCTCCAAGGGGTGAATCCGAGCCACCCGCTCGGCGCCCAGCTGCTGCTTCAGCGCTTCAATCTTTTTTAACGAATACCCCGGCCGACTCGCAGCAATCAACTCGGCTCGTTGGAAAATGGCATCAGGATAATGCCAAGTCACGATATCCAAGATGGCGTCCGCCCCGGTAATGAAATACCACGTCACGTCGCGGTCCACCGCCCGAAAATGGGCAAGCGTGTCGCTGGTGTAGGAAGGCCCCTGGCGGTCTATCTCCACCCGCGAGATTTCAAAGTGCTGATTTGATACAATGGCCAAAAACGTCATGAGATAGCGATGCTCGGGGTCTGCTACGAGTGAGCCAGACTTATGAGGAGGTTGCCCGGAGGGTATGAAGATCACCTGATCGAGATTGAAAGCGTCCCGAGCCGCTTCCGCTGCGACCAGGTGCCCGTAATGAATTGGATTGAACGTGCCTCCCATAAGCCCTATGGCTCGACGCCCTTTAACCATTGTGACCCCAATTCGACGCCCTTTGGGGCAATTCCTCTATTTTTCCAATCTTATGCCTCATCTTCTTCCTCGGCGGTCAAATCATCGTTCCGGAAGAACAGGAGACCTTCCCCGACCCAAACGGACGTGTTGTTGGGCACATGGGCGCGACGGAGCGCCTGAACCACGCCACGGCGGCGGAGATATTCCACGAAGTAGTTTTCCGCGTTAGCATTGCCCCAAAGGGTCATCCGCGCTCGCTGCTCCACATCGCCGACGATACGCACCGCATCCTTCCCCTCCGGAATTACCCGAAACCCGCGAACCGCAACCACCGCCGCCGGTTCCCGCCTGACGGGCTCTGGGGCCGGGTGGACGTCCAAAAGGCGACGAACCCGCCACATCAAATCCGACACCCCGTCACCGGTCACGGCGGAAATCGCATAGATGGGCTCGGGCGCCAAGGCTTCGCGGAATTTTTCCAACATCGCGGCGCTCCCCGGCACGTCGAGCTTGGTCGCCACCAATAGCGTCGGTTTCCCTGCCAATTCCGGCGAAAAGGAAGCCAATTCGTTCAAAATGATATGGTAATCATCCACGGGGTCACGCCCTGTTTCAGGGCTCATGTCGACGAGGTGGAGCAAAATACGGGTGCGTTTGAGGTGGCGAAGGAAGGTGTCCCCTAACCCCAGCCCGGTATGAGCGCCCTCGATGAGTCCCGGAACATCGGCGACGACGAATGGGTCCCCATAGTCCCCCACCACCCCTAAATTGGGCACTAGCGTCGTGAACGGGTAGTCGGCAATCTTTGGCCGAGCCGCCGAGACCACGCTAATGAGCGTGCTCTTGCCGGCGTTGGGGAAACCCACCAGGCCCACGTCAGCTAGTAAGTTGAGGTCAAGTCGCACGGAAAACGCCTCGCCCGGTTCCCCACGTTCGGCAACTTTGGGGGCCCGGTGAGTCGAGCTCACAAAATGGGTATTCCCCTTGCCGCCGCGACCCCCTTGAGCAATGATGGCCGAGTCACCAGGATAGAGCAAATCAGCCAATACTTCACCGTTTTCGCGCGTCACCAGCGTGCCGGGGGGCACCTTCACGGTCAGGTCCTCGCCATCTTTGCCATGACGCCGGTTGTTGCCGCCCGCTTCTCCGTCTTGAGCGCGAAAGCTTCGGTGGTGGCGAAAGTCCATCAGCGTGTTGAGCCCCGGATCCACCACAAAGATAATGTCCCCGCCACGACCGCCATCGCCTCCCGCGGGACCGCCGTTGGGCACATATTTTTCACGTCGAAAGGCTACTGATCCATTCCCGCCCCGACCGGCCTCTACATAAATGGTCACTTCATCGACAAACATGATAACCCCTCGCTCTACAAATGGGTCGACGTACCCGGGCGTATAGTCCTCCGCCCCGCTCGCCATTCGGTGACCGCGCCATCGGCGGTCACCACCCAGCTCTTCCCCGGCGGCATTTCCGCTCCCGCCACCAGAATCCGAAACCGCTCTCCCGAAAAGTCCACCTTCATGGTGGTTTCCGCGATGCGCATAGCTTCTCTCAATCGACGCTCAAGAATCCATGCCATCCGATAGGTGGGTACCATCGTGTCTAACCCTGCCCAATGCAACATGACGCCCCGTTCCTCGCCCCGGGCATCCCAGCGCAGAAACAAATAGCTCCAGTGGCTTGGCTTGCCCCGAAACCAGAGCGATTGCGACGCCTCCTGGGCCATGAGTCCCGCCAATGCCTCTTCAGCCTTCTCTTTGGCGCCCAATTGCAACCATCCGGTCACCAACTGCAGTTGGTTGGCGAGCCGGTGGCGGCGCTGACGAATAATATAGAGCGCCTCCCGCCGATGGCGGAAGGCTGTCCATTCTAACACGTAGAGGGCTATCACCAGCAACGCGAAAAGACGCCAAGGGCGGTGCAACGTGTAGTCGACCGCCCCCAGCGCCAACAGAACCACAATCCGACCTACCAGAGCTTTCACCGTCGAAACCGAATGCTACTGAGCCTCGGTTACAGGAACGACATCAATCACCCGACGGGTATGGCTCTTGTCGTGAAACTCGACCCGACCATCCACCTTCGCATATAACGTGTAGTCACGACCCATGCCGACATTCTGACCGGCATGGAACTGGGTGCCACGTTGACGAATAATGATGGATCCGGCGCTCACCACTTGACCTTGGTGGCGCTTGACCCCCAACATTTTAGGATTGGAATCACGCCCGTTACGGGAGCTACCGCCACCCTTTTTGTGTGCAAATAATTGTAACCGCATCCGAAGCCCTCCTTCGTCAATCGTTCATCAAAATTTCTTGATACCGAACCGCCTGGGGTTCCGAGGCTGATAAGTCCTTGAGCCCCGCGACGATGGTTTCCACCACCGCCTGCGAATCGGACGGCATGGGCGACCGAAAAGAAAAATTGGCGTCGCCAGCATCCACACGGCCTTGATAAGGCTCTTTCAGGATTTGTGTCAGCCCCAGCGCGAGCGTCTCCACCAAGGCGCTCACGGCAGCGCACACAATATCCTCACCATAGTCCCCTTGATCAGCGTGGCCGGTAATGCGTAGTGCCAGCGGTTGACCCGCCGCATTTCGGGTCAGGTCAACCCGAATCATTAGAGCTCGATGCGGTCGATCCGGACCCGGGTGTGGGATTGACGGTGTCCCTGGCGCCGACGATAGTTGCTCTTGGGCTTATACTTAAACACCAAGATCTTTTTACCGCGCTCCTGACCGAGCACCGTGGCTACCGCCTTAGCTCCAGACACATACGGCGTACCCACCTTAGGCTCGCCTTCGTCCCCGACCACCATCAAAAGGTTCTGAAAGGATAGCTCCTCACCGGGTTCACCCGGGAGCTTTTCAACAACTAAAATCTGACCGGGTTCAACACGATATTGCTTGCCCCCGGTTTCAATCACTGCATACACAAGAAAGTCCTCCTCATCCTGAGGTACCGTTATTCCAATGCATGCTATCACATTCGCCGTTTGATGTCAACTTGCGGAGTGTCACGGATCGGCTCGGCGACCCGATTCCGTGGGGACGCGAAGGATGGTGTAGACCAGACGCACCAGCCATTCCAGTCGCCTTCTTATGCCCAGCACGATAAAGCCCGAGACCACGCCCACTAGTGCCCCAAACAACACGTCCGTAGGCCAATGGACACCAACAAAGACACGGGCCCATGCCACCGCCAAGGCCAAAATCAATGCCCAGATCCCGTCGCCCAGGCCCGCGTATAAAAGTCCGATGGCAAACCCAAAGCTGCCCGCGGCATGGTCGCTAGGGAACGAGCTATCGGGTTTATGACTCACTAATTGATGAACTAAATGCGGTTCCAACACAAACGGCCGAGGTCGGAATGGCGCCACATGGGAAATGATGACGTTTAAGACCAAGGCCAAAACACCCGCGACGACGGAATAGACGACCGCACGACGCGCCCGAGTTCGGCGATAGGGGGGCCAAAACCACATGATGATGAAAACCAGCGCCCAAATCTCCGGCGCATATTTGGCCAGCACGACGCCGAAGAGATCTAAAACCCCGTTATGGCCGGCCGGCGCATTAATCCAGTGCTCAAGATGAAAGTCAAAACTATTGACACGCGGATGCAGCAAAAGATTCCCTCCATAGTGTGATGCATAGTCGCTTCTTTGTTAGACGTCCTAAGAAATGTTACCGCGCGAGAGCCGCCACCACAAGTTCGAGGCGAAATTGCCCGGATATCGCCTCGGGCAATTGGGGAGTTGCCCCACTTCCTAGGCGCTCTCGGGAGCCATTCGCTAACTTCTCCTTCCTCCGCAATGTCGTATCTCTCTAAAAAGGCGGTCCTGTTTCGCCCATCGGGAGGAATGCGATATGATGTTCGATGGCTCATAATTGATAGGAGGCTACTGGCGCATGAATGACGGCACCGTCCAACATACCGATTTGCGTCCCATCTCTGACATAGCCCAAAAACTCGGGCTCGCTCCCTCGGACATCGTCCAGTTAGGGCCATGGAAAGCGAAAATTCCTCTCGACATCATTTACCAGCACCCTCGGAAAGCCCGCACCGTCCTCATGACCTCAATTAATCCCACGCCGCCCGGCGAAGGCAAGACCACCATGTCTATTGGGCTCGCCGACGCCATGAGGCGTCGGGGAGTGAAGGCAACGGCCGTGCTGCGGGAACCGTCGTTAGGCCCCACCTTCGGAATGAAGGGCGGCGCCACCGGGGGCGGTCAAGCCCAAATCGAACCCGCCCGCGACATCAACCTTCACTTCACCGGCGACTTTCACGCCATTACGGCCGCTCATAACCTTTTGGCCGCCCTCGTGGACAACGAACTATACCACGGTACCCGATTAAGCGGCGTGAAACCGGGCAACGTGACCTTAAAGCGTGTGCTTGATGTCAACGACCGCTCCCTCCGTCATATTGTCATTGGCCTTGGGGGGCCCGGACAGGGCGTGGTAAGGGAAACCGGCTTTGACATCACAGCCGCTTCGGAAGTGATGGCGATCTTAACCTTGTCCAAAGATCTGGCCGAACTGCGCGAGCGATTGTCCCGCATGATTATCGCTCGAAGCGGCAGCGGGTTCGTGTCGGTCGCGGAGTTAGGAGCGGAAGATGCTCTCACCACCCTCTTAACGGACGCCATCATGCCTAACCTTGTTCAGACCCGTGAACATACCCCCGCTATCGTTCACGGTGGGCCTTTCGCCAACATCGCCCATGGTTGCAACAGCATCATCGCCACCGAAGCGGGACTTCGGTTCTCAGACGTGGTGATTACCGAGGCCGGATTTGGCGCCGACATGGGTGCCGAAAAGTTTTTGGATATCAAAGCCCCGACCGCGGACCTCAATCCCGACGTAGCCGTGGTCGTAGTGACGCTTCGTGCCCTCCGATATCATGGCGGCCAAGCCTTAAAAGACACCGACAAGCCGGACCAAGCGGCACTGGAACGAGGATGCGAAAACCTCGAAAAGCATCTAGCCAACCTTAAAAGCTATGGACTCCCCGTGGTGGTCGGCATCAACCGCTTTGAGAGCGACAGCGACACGGAGATTCAGTGGCTCATCAACCACTTGGCCCAACAGGACGTCCCGGCCGCACCGGCGACAGTCTTCCGGGAAGGCGGAGCTGGCGGTGAGGAACTGGCGCGCGTGGTTGAAGGGGTGTTGGAGCAAAAGACCGCCCAGTACCGGCCTCTTTATACCCCCGACATGCCGGTGGTAAATAAAATCCGAACCATCGCAGAACAGATTTACGGAGCGGCGCGGGTTGACTTCGGGCCTCAGGCCAGAACGGCCCTTAAGCGCATTGAACGCTGGGGGCTGAACGACCTCGGAGTCTGTATCGCGAAGACCCAATACTCGCTCAGCGACGACCCGTCGCGCCTCGGCCGGCCGCGCGACTTCACCTTGAACATCCGCGACATTGAGATTTCCCGCGGAGCCGGGTATGTCGTGCCGTTGGCAGGTTCAATGATCCGTATGCCAGGTCTCCCAAAGGATCCGGCGGCATTTAAAATGACGCCGGCTGACAACTAAAGACGTACAGGGCAAAGGCCCCGGACCTCCCCCGGGGCCTTTCTTCCATTCGACACGAACGCCCTCGGATCCCGAGGCGGTTACTTACTGGCCGCCACCTCGTCTTCAGGCCTGGATACGATGCGGGCGGTGGCGAAGGTTCTGAGGGCCCGAATAATCTCCACTGCCACCCGTTCACCAACATGGTTGCCGCCGCTTTCAATATCGACCACATAGCCAGAAATGCGGGCAATCCCATCTTTGGGATTGGTGGCGTGGCGCTCGGAAATTTCCAGCTCCAGTCGGTCGCCATCATGAACCGGGAGCGCACTCTGCTCCACCTCCACCTTTTTGCCTACGGCCACAAAATCGACATGGTTGATATCGACCACGTCCACGCCACGAACGAAGACGGAGCGGCCCGTTTCATGTTCTAGCAAGCGAAGATTGCTCCCCCCCGGCCCAATTAAATGGGCTGCCACTAGGGGATGGGCTTCCACCAGCACCGCCTCCGCACCCGTCTCGCGCAGTTTTTCCATAATGCGATACCGGACCCGCCGCGCTACCACATCTTCGGAGAGCACATGCCCGCGTCCCTCACAGACGGGGCAGACCCGGGTCATCTGATTCAGTAGGGACTCCCGGACTTTCTTCCGCGTCATCTCCAAGAGCCCTAACCGCGTGAGCCCCAGCACGGTGACTCGGGTCCGATCGTCGCGCAGAGCTTTCTGAAAGGTCTTAATGACTTCCGTTTGGTCGGCTTCGTCCTCCATGTCAATGAAGTCCACAATGACAATGCCGCTAATGTCGCGCAAGCGTAACTGGCGGGCGATCTCCACCGCCGCCTCCTTGTTGGTCGCCAAGACGGTATCCGAAAGATCGGTCGAGCCGACATTTTTGCCCGTATTAACGTCGATGACGGTAAGGGCTTCGGTCTCGTCAATGACCAGATACCCGCCACATTTCAGCCACACCCGCCGCTTGAGCGCCCGGTCGAGCTCGGCTTCGATGCCTCGGGCTTCGAACAAAGGGAGGGACCCCTGATACAGTTCGATGCGATTTTTGAGCGCCGGGGACAACGATTGCGCCAGCTCTCGGGCGCGCATAAATGCGTTGGAGTCATCAATGATGAAGCGGTCCACACTCTCGTCCAAATGATCGCGGAGGCTCTTGGCAATCAATCCCGCCTCCCGATGAAGCATTTGCGGTGCCTTTGACGTCCGGCTCTTATGCCGGACTCGGGACCACACACGTCGTAAATAGGCCAGGTCGCGCATTAAGGCCCGTTGCGAGGCTCCCTCGGCGACGGTGCGCACAATGAGGCCCATCCCTTTGGGACGAAGCCGTTCGGCCATTTCGCGAAGCCGCTCACGCTCACGCTCGCTCTCGATGCGACGTGACACCCCAACCGTCTCCGAATAGGGTGTTAACACCAAATACCGCCCCGGCAGACTGATGTCGGTGGTGACCCGCGCCCCCTTGTTACCGATCGGTTCTTTGGCAATTTGCACCACTACCTCTTGGCCCACTTTCAACACGTCTTGAATGGGCCTCGACTTCGTGTGGTCGCGGTCTTCAGCATGGGCATCATCGACATAGAGAAAAGCATTCTTCTCTAAGCCTAGATTGACGAAGGCCGCCCGCATCCCTGGCAGAACATTTTCCACCCGGCCCTTGTAGATGTTGCCCGCCGCTTGATCGGCCTCCTCATGGGTAATGTAAAACTCGACCAGCTGTCCATCCTCTTCAACAGCTAAACGACTTTCGTGTGATCCGTAATTGATTAAAAGTTCCTTAAAAACTTTTGGCTCCGGCTCGGCAGGGGCGCTCTCCATAACTGCGTCCCTCAGGGATTTTTCGCCGGACACCTCTTCCGCCGTGTCAGCCACTACGAGGGCTGGCAAAATCCCCCAACGGCGACGCCTGCGCCGTGGCATGGTGAAACCCCGCTTTCTTCGATTCTCAAAAATTTCTAAACTTTAAGGAGGCACGAAATCCCTTAGGATGTCCTCTAGAATATCATACCACGAACCACCCTCGCGTCAATTCGCTACCCGGAGAGAAGTTCCTCCACCGGGACACCGGGGCCAAAACGCTCCATGCCTGACAAAAGCGCTTCTTCATAGAGAATACCCAAACGCTGCATACGATCATCCAACACCACCACCCGATGATATTTTAGCGGCCGCATGACGCGGAGAACGTCCCCTAACGGCACGTCGCCACGCACCGCCAAGTCCTCCACCGGCCATACCGGGCGCCGTTGAAATCCCAGCAGGCGTTGTCCTAAATCGCGGATGATGAGATACGGCGCATGATGCGGCGACCGGTAGGCGCCCCAATACAGAAAAGCCGCGAAGATCCCGAGACCGAGTTGTACTTGATCGAATACCACGAGCAACAAAGAGAGCGCAAAGAGCGCCCGGGCGAGCCATAACCCGGCTTCCCGCACGCGATGCTCCGCCTCTTGATAGCCGATTTGGCGGGACAAGTAAAGACGTGCCAAGCGTCCTCCATCCAGTGGGGCGACGGGTAAAAGATTGAGTGCGCCAATGGCTAAATTGGCCTCAATGAAAAGAGTCACATATTGCGGACTAAAGGGTAGTGCCCGATCGAGCCCCCAAGCGAACGCGGCCCAAAAGAAATTGGCGAGAGGTCCCGAAACCGCGACCATCGTCTCTACATACGGATCCTCCGCGTCTAGGCCCGGGATACGCGCCATCCCGCCAAACGGCCAAATCTCAATCCGTTCAATGGGAAGGCCGTACAAATCCGCCACCAACGCGTGAGTCAGCTCATGAAGGGTTACCGCCAAGAAGGCAATCACCATGGTGTGCCCGTGGCCAGCCACCCAATAGAGCGCCAACACCACCAAAAACAGGGGGTTGACGCGTATTTGACGCCATAACGGAGGGCGCGGCATGTTAATGGCTCAGAAAACGCGATCCGTAGAATGTCGATCCGAGCGGGTTGACGGGATAACCGTCCCGAGTGACGGCAATCTTCAACGTAGGCGCGTCTGCCGTACCCACCTTTGTGGTGGCCTGCACGCGCTCGCCGTGTTTTAGAGGCGAGGGCTTAAGGCCAAAAAATGTCACTTGGTAGCTTCCGGAGCGAAAGACAACCTTGTTCCGACCCACCTTTTGGATGAGAGCCGACGTCCCCGCCAAAACCGGTGCCCGACCCCGCACCTTCAGCGTGACGCCCGAGTGGAACACGGCCTTAGCGCCCGTTCCTTTCCAGCCGAAGCCTTCGACCAACGTCGCGTGGCTTACCGGGGCAATCCACTGAGGCGTCTTGGCCTCTGCCGCCGTCTGAGACGCCGGCCGGGACGGGAAGGACAACGAGCCCCACTTGAGTCCTTTCGGCAAGCTCACCGTGGTGTGGATCCAATGCTTGGTTTGGGTCCTAACCTCGTTGGCCACACGACCCGACGTGTGCTCGGCAAGCACCAGAGTCATTAAGATAAGCACAGCCACCAGCCAACGGACCCATCGCAAGGGTGGCTGGGCATCCGGATGAACCGGCTCGGCCTTCGACCATGTCAGTTCGGGCTCGCCCATCGTCATCCCCTCCGACACATGGTATGTCCCATGCCCGGAAGTTATGTCCTTAGGTCAACGGCGAGTAATAGACGGCCAAAGAATGCGGAAGGATGCCAAAGTCGAGCAGCCACCGCGAATCCTGACGGGTAAACTCATGCTGCAGGAAGCCCCACTCCTCACCCGTCAATATCGGGCCTACACGCCCGACCCGTTTTAGGACGTAATAGGCGTAGCGCTTAGGAATGCGTAGGGTCAAAATGCGGAATAAGTGGACGTCCTTGGCGATGTGGCGGACCACGTCCTCCAATTTCATGGACTGTGGACCCCCAATATCATAGATTTGTCCCACCGTTCGCTCCAACCACAGAGAGCGCAAGGCAATTTCGGCCACGTCCCCCACGTACACCGGCTGAATGAGCGGCTTGGATTCCGGCAGCACCGCCCAGGGACGATTAGCCGCCTCCTCCAACCGTTTAAAGGTTTCCGACCCATGGCCAAACATTAAATGAGGCCGCAAAATCGTGTAGTCGAGGCCGGAATTCACCACCACTTGCTCGCCCACCCACTTGGAGCGCTGAAACCGCGTGGGTGCGTGAAAGCCAGCCCCCATGGCGCTAATGTAGACGAAACGCTTAATCCCGCGTATTTGCGCTTCCCGCACGATACGCCGAGTCCCTTCCTCGTGAAGCGCTTCGACGTCACCGGTTTCCCCGGGATGGTGGCCCGCCGCATGGATGATGGCATCGACGGGCAAATCCGGGCCCTCAAATGGCGCATCGGAGAGGAGATCGCCCACAATCGGCACCGCCATCAAATCGTCCCGAATGTCCCGCGTCAGGCCAAGCACCCGGTATCCCATGCGCATTAACCGCGTTGATAATTCTTGTCCTAAAAAGCCGGTCACTCCCGTGACCAGCACATTTCGCATGTCGCGATCGCCCCTTTGCTGTCGAACAAGATAATTCCCTTCGCACCGAAGCTAATCCTTTTTTGCCGCCGTCTTTTTTTGTCGTTTGGAATAGAGACGCTTTTCGATGCGCTCAATTCGACTTTGGATCCGCGCCAACATGACGAAAACCGCCAGCAATAGCGCAAAATCCACGGCCAGCAAAATCAACCCGTCAGTCTTCATGGGCTCCTCCCCAACTCGACAATGCCTCTAAGTCGTGAAGGTTCACTGAGGTAAATATAAGACCGTCCGGTTCCAACGCGACCACCGGAGCTCGGCCACAAGCGCCAAGGCAACGCACAGGGGTGATTCTGTGGCCCTTACGGGCCCGAAATCCCGTAAATTCCCCCATGGCACCCAAGAGCAGTTGGGCGCCGTGAGCACGGCAAGCGCGTCCTTGGCAGACTAGCATATGTTGCCGATAGGGTGGAACACGAAGGTTCGGAGCATTCTTCGGTGGGCGTAGCCCATAAAAGGCCGCGGCCCAGAGAAAAATCCCGAGGAATGCACCCCAAACGACCGATGGACCAGCTTGGTAGAGTGAAAACCCTAACGTTATCCCCGCGAAAACGCTCAAGAGGCTTCGGACCCGCCCCCGAAGCTTCCACCCGGTCGCTAGGGAAATCGCCGCCAGGAAACCTATCCATAGTCCTGGGTGCCGTTCAGCCCATAGGAATCCCGCCACCGTCCCTATAACGCACAAGGCGCCGAGGGCCATCCGGTCGGATGGCAATCGACGCCCGCGAATCCCACTCATTATGAGTCCAGCTAAAGCCCACAATACGCCAAGAATCGTCATCGCTACCACTGACGACGGCGATACCGAGACTCAGGTCTGATGCCGAAAATACGGAATAACAATTTCACCAGCCACTCCAACCATCCGCGTAGCGCGAGCACAATGAGGCCCGCCACAATACCAACCAGCGCACCGACGATGACGTCGGTAGGCCAGTGAAGGCCCACGAAAACCCGTGCAACGGCAACTGCGGCCGCAAGAATCAGTGCTAAAATCCCATCACTAGCCCCGGCGAAGAAGAGCCCAATCGCAAATCCGAAACTGCCGGCCGCATGATCGCTCGGAAATGAAGTATCTCGCTTATGCGCCAGCAGTTGGTGGATGAGGTGTGGCTCGTAAACGAACGGCCGCGGTCGATACGGAAACACGTGCCCCAAAATCATATTAATCACTAAGGCGAGCACGCCCGAGACCACAGCATACACCACGGCTCTTCGGGCCTTGTTCTCCCTCAAGGGCGGCCAGAACCAGAGCAGCAAGAAAATCACCGCCCAAATTTCCGGTGCGTACTTGGCTAATATTTCCCCCACGTGATTCAACATCGGGCTGTAGCGTGTCCACCCATTGACCACCAGCTCCCAGTGCTGGTCAAATGCTGTAATGGGAAATTGATGTGTCAATTTTGTCCCCCTATGAGGTCGTGTTCACCATGCTGGTTCGAGTATACCACAGGCACCGGTTTGGACACGGAGGCCTTATAGCCTTGCTGCTTTCGTCGCCCGTAGACGTTAAGCAAGAGGCCAATGGCCGCAGAGTCGGCCATGATGGCTGACCCCCCATAGCTCATGAAGGGCAACGGCACCCCCGCGACCGGCATGATTCCTGTCGCCATGCCCGCACTCTCAATGACGTGAAAGGCGAACATGGAGGCCACTCCGGTGGCCAAGAGGGTTCCAAACCGATCCTTGGCTTGGACGGCGATATAGATGGCGCGGGCAATCACCACCAAATAGATAAACAAGATGGCCATCGAGCCGACAAAACCCAACTGCTGCCCAATGCCGGCATAAATAAAGTCGGTGTAGGATTCGGGCAGGAAGCCGAGGAGATTGGTGTGGGCGCCGGCGGTTAGTCCAGTGCCGGTCAGCCCTCCCGTCCCAATATCAATCCGTGACTGAATCACGTTATATCCGGTGCTCAAGGGATCCTTGTTGGGATTGATGAAAGCCGTGAGGCGATTCAACTGATAGGTGTGCATAATGGGGATTTTGATGCCGAATCGGTAGTGCGCCCAAATCCACAGCACCATGAGTCCTAGACCCACCGGAAAAATCAACATCTTCACGGCCGGAAGACCTGCCATATAAAGCATGCCAATGGTGATGGCGGCAAACACCAAAGTGGTCCCAAGGTCAGGTTGCTTTAAGATCATGACCATGGGAATCGCCACGTGCAGTAAAGGCGTGACCATGTCGCGCCAGCGCTTGAGGCTTTTCTTTTTGTCCAAGTGCGTGGCAAACGTGATAATCACGGAGACCTTGGCAATTTCGGAGGGCTGAAGCTGAAATGGGCCCACGGGAATCCAGCGCTGCGCACCCAGGGCTGAGCGCCCGTGAACCAGCACAATTCCTAAGAGCGCAATGGTAAACCAATAGAGATAGGGCGCCATTTTCTTGAACTTTTCGTAGTCAATCCAGGTGGCAACCGCCAGCACAACCGTCCCTAGCCCTATCCAGATCATCTGACGCTTGACGAAATACGTCGGATCACTGGCCGGGGCCCAGGGACGGGACGCGCTAGCCAACACAATTATTGACGTGGCCGCGAGCAGGTACATGGCCACTAAAAGAAGGTAGTCTAGTTGAAAGCGTGAACGGCGGTTACCCACATGATCAAACCCCTAATCTGAAGTGCTTCCAGTATAAACGAGGTCTCATCCTGGGTCGAGATCACCTTTATGGTGTCCCTTACAAAGAATTCCGTCCCGTCACCGCTTTTTTACGGATGGGAATATTGGCCACCAGTGCCATGGCATCGTCGTGTCGGGAGAAGTCGACCTGAAATCCCTGATCATCAATGTCCAGATATTGAGAAATGACTTTGACCAGATCATTTTTCAGATCTTCCAGCGCCTGCGGTGAGAGGCTGGCCCGATCGTGTACCAAGACAAGGCGGAGGCGTTCTTTGGCCACCTCTTTGCTCGCGTCGTCGCGTCCGAATACTCGCGCGAACAAATCAAACATGGCGTTCCCCCCTCGGCTCACCCTTTGAGCCCCATCATCTTGCGCAAGCGCCCGATGAATCCCTCTGTGCCGTCGTCCAACTTCATCATGGGGACATTTTCTCCCGTCAAACGACGAGCGATGTCACGATAAGCCTCACCGGCTTTGGATGCGGTGTTCAATACCGCCGGCTCGCCACGATTCGTCGACACCACGATAAACTCGTCATCTGGCACGACACCCAGAAGCTCGATGGCCAGAATCTCGATCATGTCGTCGATGTCCATCATGTCGCCCTTCTTTACCATGCTAGGGCGAATTCGGTTGACAATCAACTGAGGGTGATGTTTTTCCTCGGCCTCCAGTAAGCCGATGATGCGATCCGCGTCCCGGACCGACGAGACTTCCGGTGTCGCCACCACCACCGCCTTGTCCGAACCGGCTACCGCGTTCTTGAATCCCTGCTCGATGCCTGCCGGGCAATCAATCAGCACAAAATCAAATTCCTGCTTCATTTCCGCCACTAAATTCTTCATCTGTTCAGGACTCACGGCGGTTTTGTCCCGTGTCTGAGCGGCGGGCAGGAGATATAAATTTTCGAAGCGCTTGTCCTTAATCAGGGCATGCTTCAATTTGGCGAATCCCTCAACCACATCCACCAAGTCGTACACAATGCGGTTTTCCAATCCCATGACCACATCTAAATTGCGAAGCCCGATATCCGCATCGATTAATGCCACCCGCTGGCCCGCCTTCGCAAGTCCGGCACCAATGTTGGCCGTCGTAGTGGTCTTCCCGACGCCCCCCTTTCCCGAGGTTATGACAATGGCTTCACCCATCTAATTGCTCCCCCTCATGCTTCAAACTTTCGTTAAAGCAAATCTTGCGCCGTCAGCACACTCTTTTGCCACCGGTCAATGACCAGACGCCCGTCCCGCACCTCCGCCACTTCCGGGACTTCGGGCAACACCGCTTCCCCGTGATCGGGGGCCCGCCCGATAATCTCGCCGATGCGAAGCTGTGTGGGATTGAGCCGGAACGCCGCCACAATGGCATTCCCGTCCCCCTCTGATCCCGCATGCGCCAGTCCTCTCAGCCATCCCATGACGATGATGTCGCCGCCAGCGGTAATCTCCGCGCCGGGATTCACATCACCCAACACCACCACGTTGCCGTAAAAGCGCACACGCTGGCCCGACCGCAATGTCCGCCGGATCAAAAGCGTCGGATGGCGTCGGGCTTCCTCCTCAAAGTCGAAGTCACTATGCCGATCCAAGAGGCGCTCGACAAATGGCATCGACATCTCCGGCTTCGACAAGCCCTTCGCAGTCGACTTGGTGCCCGGTTTGCGAGAACTGGTTCGCTTTTTGGGCTGAGGCTTTTCCGTTTCGAGGGTTTCGGCCTCTTCTGCCTTGGGTGTTCTTTCCATGCACGCCTCCCCCATGTGACGTCAGCATTCTAAGAAGTTCTCTCTTTAGCGCGGAACTCCTGCCGAGAGACTCCAAGGGAGGACAACAATTTGTTTCCAAAATTCGCCATGCTTGGCGACAAACCGGGTCCTTCAGACAAAATCCCAGGCGATCGCTATCGAGAACGGGAAATCCCCGAGCGGGACATGGCCGTGCGGGCATACTTCCGGTCCACCTCGTGGCGCGGCCGAAAGCCGAGGAGACCCCCAATGGCTGGGGTGACCAACATGCTAAACAAGAGCCATACGGGCAAAGGACGCATAAATGCGCTCCACCCAAAGTGGAGTCCGACCATGTGGAGCACGCCCCATTGAAAGGGAACTACCAAAAGTTGCGCTAAACCCGCTAAGAGTCCGGGCACAAAAATATTGTCGCGGACGATGCGCGATTCGAGATTAGCCACCAGAAATCCCACCAGCGCAAACGTGAGGGCATTGAGCCCCCAAAGACGGCCTGCCCAAACATCCTGCATCAATCCCCCAATGAGCCCGGCTGCCAGTCCTCGTCGAGGCGTTTCATAGAGGGCAATGATAATGGTGACCGGCAAGACCAAATTGGGCACCCAACCGACGGGAAAAATTTGCGGCAATAGCGCGGTCTCAACGAGGATCGCCAACAGATAGAGAATAATCCAGGTAGGAATACGGAACTGCCACATTAGCGGGATCCTCCATAAATGGGCGGTAGTGAGGTTCCGCTGGGATGCGACAGCACCACCATGACATTGTTCAATTGATTGAAGTTGACCGCCGGCCGAACTACGGCGGTTTCGGTCAGCCCATAAGCCGCCTTTCTCACGCTCTGTACCTGGCCAATCAATAGGCCGGCTGGATAGTACTGGCTGTACCCAGACGTCACCACCGCATCGCCGGGAGTAATATCTGGCCGGTGCGCAAACAACTGGAAGCTCAACGTGCCGGTGACCGGATCCCGACCGTTGATAACCCCGGCCGACTGGGAACGCACATCTTGAGCCCCGACGCCGGAATTGGGGTCGAGAATCAGCATCACGGTGGCCGTCACGGGCGTTGTAGAGATGACGCGGCCAACAACGCCTTGGGGCACGATCACCGCCATACCATCCTTGACACCGCTCGTACGCCCTTGATTGATGACCACGGTCTGATACCAGTTGTCTGGATTACGGGAAATCACCGACGCCGCTTTGAGGCGCCACCCGGCACTACTCGCCTTCAAGGCTAAAAGCCCGCGAAGCTGAGAGTTCTGCTGCGACAGCTCGGAGAGCTCCAATTTCATGGAATTGTAGAGGAGTAATTTTTGCTTGAGTTGTACGGTCTCATGTTCCAGCGTGAATAATTGACCGACGGTCCCAACCCCGGAGCCAACTTTTTCGCCCACGTAGGCCAGGGTCGATGAAGCAGGCGACACCACCGTGCCGATAAGATTGCTCAACGCCACGACTTTCCCGTGAACGCGTGCCGTAAAGCTAAGGCTGAGCGAGACCACCATTATCACCAGCACGATAATGATGGGACGGCGCCAGCGATAAATGAAGCCGCCCATCCAAATCCACTCCCCTTGACATAGTCCCGAGCGGAGGGGAATGCCCCCTCCATCCCACAATACAACCTAGCGCCGATTACGCCGCCGGAGAGCCTCCAAGTGACGCGGATCATCCAACACCATGCCCGTCCCCCGGACCACCGTCAACAACGGCTCTTCCGCCATGTGAACAGGCATTCCGGTTTCCGAACTTACTAACTTGTCGAAGTTCCGAAGCAAAGAACCGCCGCCGGTCATGACGATGCCGCGGTCCATGATGTCCGCCGCCAATTCCGGCGGAGACTTTTCTAAAGTGGCCTTAATGGAGTCCACAATCGCGTTAACGGTATCGGAGAGCGCCCGCTGGATTTCGGTGGAATTCACCTTAAGGGTTTTCGGCAGCCCTGTCACTAAGTCGCGGCCCCGTACGTCCATGGTCTCTTCGTGATCAGGCGGGTAGGCCGAACCAATCGTCATCTTAACTTCCTCGGCCGTCCTTTCACCGATCATCATGTTGTAGGTCCGCTTAATGTGGTTCACAATCGCCTCATCCATTTCGTCACCCGCGACGCGAATCGACCGAGCCGTTACAATTCCATCCAAAGAAATGATAGCGACCTCGCAGGTTCCGCCACCGATATCGACAATCATGTTACCCGTGGGCTCGTTCACGGGCAGTCCGGCTCCAATAGCCGCTGCCATCGGCTCTTCAATCACCAACGCCTCGCGGGCTCCGGCCTGCATGGCCGCATCCTTGACGGCACGCTCCTCCACACCCGTGACGCCCGAGGGAACCCCCACGACCACGAGCGGATGGATAAATCGCATATTCGTGGTGGCCTTCCGAATGAAATATTTCAACATCGCTTGCGTGGTGTCAAAATCGGCAATCACGCCGTCCTTCAAGGGACGGACTGCCCGAATGTTGCCGGGCGTACGCCCGACCATCTGCTTGGCCTCCTGGCCCACGGCAATAATTTCACCGGTCATTTGGTCAATAGCGACCACCGAGGGCTCTTGCAGCACAATACCTTTTCCATGGACAAATACGACGGTGTTGGCTGTACCTAAGTCGATCCCCATATCTTTTGAAAAAGAACCGAACAATCCCTTCAACACTGTTTCCTCCCTAGCTTAATTCGGTCAGTTCGCCCATCTTGAGGCTCATGTGTCGTGACCGTCCGACAATCACGTGGTCGAGCACGGGAATCCCCATCAACTCACCACAAGATTCTAAACGGCGGGTCAACTCGCGATCCTGTCGGCTCGGCTGAGGATCCCCGCTGGGATGATTGTGAGCCACCACGATGGAGGCCGCCGACCGGGCCACCGCTGGCCGAAACACCTCTCGAGGAAACACTTCCACCCGATCCACTCCGCCGCGAAAAAGCGTTTCAATCCCGAGCACAAATCCTTTAGTATTGAGCAATATCACCCGAAATTCTTCCTGATCCCGATCTCTTAAGTCCCCGACCAAGCGCACCACATCCTCCGGATGCTGCACCCGCTCTTGCACCTCGTGCTCCACTCGGTGGCCAACTTCCAAGGCCGCCGATAAGACTGCCACCTTGGCCGCCCCCAATCCGCGCACCTGTAACAGTTCCTGCGGCGTGCGCCGAGACAGGCCAACAAATCCCTGGCGCAACAACGCACGGCTTAAATCCAACACCGATTGGCCAGACGTTCCCGTCCCTAAAAGAACGGCCAATAATTCCGCATCCGTCAAGACCGACGGGCCGTGCGTCAGGAGCCGCTCCCGCGGCCTTTCGTCCCTTGGTGTTTCTCGAATCCCCATGCCTTGTCTCCAGCCATTCGTTTCAAGAGCCGCCCGACTACATCGCGCGGCAGGCCAATAACCGTCTCCAAGTTTCCCTCGTAAGACTCGACCCACGGACCGGCTCCACCCTGGATGGCGTACGCGCCAGCCTTGTCCATGGGCTCGCCGGTCGCGACGTATGCCTGAATTTCCACCGGCAACAAAGGCCGAAAGGTCACGCGAGCAACACACACCTTCACAAAACCTTGCCCCCGGGTGCCCGACCACACGGAAACCCCTGTATAAACCTCATGACGAGCGCCGGACAACATTTGCAACATCCGCTCGGCCTCATCGGTGTCTCGGGGTTTGCCTAAAATTTTCCGACCCAATGCCACCACGGTATCCGCACCAATCACCAGCGCACTCGGGTGAGATTCTCCCACGCTAATGGCCTTTGAAGCGGCCAGACGCCGTACCAGCGCCTCGGGACGCTCATCGGCCCGACAGGTTTCATCGATGTTGGCGGGAATAATGTCGAACTCCAACCCCATTTGCGTGAGCAGATAACGACGGCGGGGCGACGACGAAGCCAAAATCAATGAATTCATCATGCGCTGCGACGATACCAAAAAAGTCCAACGATAAGCCCGATAACACCCATGAGATTGATATTCAGCCAGCCACCCACCTGAAGCCCTATAACCCCAAGGTTGATGGACCAAGTGGTGCCCGGCAACGCTCCAACCGTAATTAGCGAGCGACCTAACGGCGCCCAAACCGGGCCCAGCAAACGGCCCAGCACCGACCCGACAATGCCGCCAATCAAGATATAGATGATGGCCAAGCCTAGGCCATGCCGGCCTTTTTTCACTGGCGCACCCTCACTTTCACGACCGATCCGTTGCAAATGTTGGGTAGAAATGTAAGGATCTTTCCCAGCATACCATTGGGGCGAAGCGACGGGCAATCACTGAATTCTACCAGTGATGACATGATATCCTATTTTTCGCCGTCATTAATCGACACGAATTTCGGGAGAATTCGTAGAAGCCCCTGTTGATTCAAATGCATCAACAAGGAAAGGGAACCCGCCACCAAGATCGCGTCTCCTTCTCCTACGGCACGACCCAAGGCCTGGCGAAAAGCTTCGCCCAAGTCAGGGATCGCGCACGCGTGATATCGGGCGGGAATCATGTCGATAACCGCGCTCGGATCCACGCCCCGATCGGAAGGAACTTGGGTGAGGACCACGTCTTCGACAAAGGGCAGCAACTCTTTCAGCATCGCCGCTCCGGGCTTGTCCGAGAGCCAAGCAAAGAGAAGGTGCCATTTTTTATCCCGCCAGGGTGGCAATTGCAGGGTTTCGGTTAATCCCTGGATGCCATGAGGATTATGGGCGCCGTCTACCACCACCAAGGGCTCTTCAGAAACCATTTGAAATCGGCCCGGCCACGAGAGATTCCTGAGCCTTTCTACCGCCCGATCCAACCGGGGAACCCAACCTCGCGTGGACAGGCGCTCGATCGCCGTCCAAGCCGTATCTAAGTTGGCCGCCTGATACGCTCCTTGTAGCGGAATGGACACCGTCAGCCCACTGGAAGTCCTTAGCACCGGTCCCGTCGCGCTCATTTTCGCGCGAGTTTTGACCTCAAACACCGGCACATGAAGTGATTCCGCCTGACCCAGAACCACCTCGCGGGCTTCAGGAAAAGGCTGTTGAGCCAACACCAACTCGGTCCCCGGTTTCAAAATACCGGCCTTCTCGCGCGCAATCGCCGCCGGAGTCGATCCTAACCGGTCCATGTGATCCATCGCTACCGGAGTAATAATCGAGAGGAGCGGCGGCTGGACGATATTGGTGGCGTCAAGCCGCCCCCCCAGACCCACCTCGACCACCGCCACATCCACCGACTCACGGGCGAACGCCAAAAAAGCGAGGGCGGTCACCGCCTCAAAAAACGTGGGGACATCCTCCAGATCCCGGCCGGCGGCCTCCACTTCCTCGCCATAGGCATCCCACAGGGTTTCGTTGAGCGGCCGACGATTAATCATGACGCGCTCGTTAATCTGGCCCAAGTCGGGAGAAATATTGAGTCCTACGGTTAAGCCCTGTGCCATCAATGCTTCAGTAACCATGGCGGCCACCGACCCCTTGCCGTTAGTCCCCGCGACATGGATCACGGGATAACGGCGTTCGGGATGACCGAGTCTCTCTAACAGCGCCCGGATGCGCTCGAGTCCAGGGCGCATGCCAAAACGCTCCTGGTTAACCCACCATTTTTCCTTCACCGAAGAACCTCCTGGCGGTCCTTTAATCGCTCCAAACGGGACTCGAGCTCCTGCAACGATTCCTCTGTGCGACGCACCACATTTTCTGGGGCGCGGGCGACAAAGTTCTTGTCCTGCAGTCGGGCACGGACGCGGTCTCGTTCCTTTTCGGTGTCTTCCAAAGCCTTGGCCACCCGTTGCCGTTCTCGTTCAATGTCGATGAGCCCCTCGAGCGGCAAATAAATCACCCCTCCTAAGGTCACCCCGGCGATCGCCCGATTGGGTTTGGGAAGGTCCGCCACGGTACCCCATTGAATGCCTTCCCCACGCATGAGGGCCTTGGCCTCCCCGGTGAGCTTCTGCCACCGTTCTACGGTTTCCTTTGTATCAGCGATGGCGATGAAGGGTGCCTTTTGACCCGGGGATAAGCCCACCTCAGCCCGGAGGTTGCGGCCACTCCGAATCAGCGCCTGAATCGCTTCCACCTGAAGCGCCCCTTCCCGGTCGGCCCGGTCTGGCTCCGGCGTGGGCCATTCGGCCATCATAATGCTCTCCGACGACCCACCGAGAGCTTGGTAGAGTTCCTCGGTGACAAAGGGCATTATCGGGTGCAGGAGTTTCAACGCCGACTCTGCCACCTTCACCAGCGTGCTTAACGCTTGACGTCGGTCGCTCAATTGGCCCTTCAACCGCACCTTAGCCATTTCGATATACCAGTCACAATAGTCGTCCCAGAAAAAATCGTAAATGGCCCGGGCCGCCTGTCCAAACTCGAAGTGCTCCAAGGATTCGGTGATGCTTACGATCGTCTCATTGAGCCGCTGCCAAATCCACTGGTCCGCCGGGTGTTCACTTACCGCCTCATCAACCCGAAAGTCCGGATCCCGATTCATGAGCACAAAACGCATGGCATTATAGACCTTGTTGGCAAAATGGCTCCCGGCCTCAAAACGGTCCCAGCTCCAGCGATAATCGTTGCCCGGCGCAGCACCCAACACCAGAGCAACCCGAAGCGCATCGGCTCCGTATTTTTCAATCACCTCTAACGGGTCCACGCCATTGCCCAGGGACTTGGACATTTTTCGGCCCTCACTATCGCGAACCAATCCATGCAACAGCACCGTGGCAAAGGGACGCTGACCGGTAAAGTGAATACCCTGCATGATCATGCGCGACACCCAAAAGGGGAGAATGTCGTAGCCGGTGCTGAGGACGGAGGTGGGATAGAAGGTCTTCAAATCCTCTGTCTGGTCGGGCCATCCCAGAGTGGAAAATGGCCACAGGGCGGACGAAAACCAGGTGTCCAGCACGTCCTCGTCCTGAACCATCAAGCCGCCGCAAGCGGGGCAAACCGTCACCGGGACACGGGACACTTCCATCGATCCGCACGACTGGCAATAGTAGGCAGGAATACGATGACCCCACCAAATTTGCCGCGACACACACCAATCATGAAGATTCGCCATCCAGTTCATGTAAATTTTTTCGAATCGGTCCGGCACAAACTGAATATCCCCCGACCTCACCGCCTCCATGGCTGGTTCTGCCAGGGGCCGGGCCTTGACAAACCATTGCAACGACAAGAGCGGCTCGATGATACTATCGCACTTCTCGCAGTGACCTACGGCGTGTACGATTTCTTGTTGGCCTCGGATGACGCCGAGCGCTTTAAGTTCCGACAACACGGCCGCCCGGGCCTCTTCGCGCGTCAATCCCTCAAATGGCCCGGAGGCCTCGGTCATGCGGCCATTTTCGCCGATCACCTTAATCTCTGGAAGGTCGTGGCGCTTCCCCATCTGAAAGTCATTGGGATCGTGGGCAGGAGTCACTTTGACGGCACCGGTGCCGTACTCCCGATCCACATAGCTGTCCTGAATGATGGGAATGGGACGGTTCATTAACGGCAGACTTACCGTCTGACCGACGAGATGCTGATAGCGGGGATCGTCCGGATGGACCGCCACCGCCGTGTCTCCGAGCATGGTTTCGGGCCGCGTGGTCGCCACCACAATCTCTCCCTCACCCGACGTTAAGGGGTAGGCAATGTGCGTGAGGGTCCCCGGCTGTTCTACGTGGTCCACCTCAATGTCAGAGAGGGCTGTGCGACACGAGACACACCAATTGGTGATGTAGTGCCCCCGGTACATGAGGCCTTCTTCATAAAGGCGCACAAACACTTCGGTTACCGCCCGTGACAGTCCCTCGTCGAGGGTAAACCGGAGCCGGTCCCAGTCCACCGATGCCCCGAGTTTAGCCACCTGCTCAAGAATTCGCCCACCGTATTGCTCTTTCCAGCGCCACACTTCCGTGATAAACGCGTCGCGGCCTTCTTCACGCCGGTCACGGCCCTGACTTCGTAGCAATTCGTCCACTTTCATCTGAGTATGAATGCCCGCGTGGTCGGTGCCCGGAAGCCAGAGCGTATTGTCTTGGCGCATCCGGTGATAGCGGACCAGGATGTCCTGCCAGGTACTATTCAACGCATGCCCTAAGTGAAGTACACCGGTCACGTTCGGCGGCGGCATGACGATGGTAAAGGATGGGCGATTCGCGTTCATGGATGGCCGAAAGTAGCCCCTTTCGCGCCATCTTTGGTACCATTTATCCTCCGTCTGGGAGGGATTGTAGCGAGAGCTTAATTCCCCGTCACGCGTGTCCATACGAATTTATTCCTCCCTAAAAGAAAAAGCCCCCGCTTCGCTAAGGGCGAAACGAGAGTTCGCGGTACCACCTTAATTTGCCCAAAAGGGCCTCGACGCGCAATATCGGGCGCTTCCCGTCTTGATTCGCACCCCCCATGAGGATGATCTCAAGAAGCCTCCGGGGCCACACATGCTGCATCCGGACGAACTCGCACCAACCGTTCGCTCTCTGTGCCGAATGTCAGCACTTCTTCCCTTCATCAGCTCACTCGAACTTATGTTATTCCACAACCGCCAAAATGTCTTCCGCGGAAAGAATCAGGTGCTCCACGTTGTCAATTTTGATTTCTGTTCCGGCAAACTTGGCAAATAGCACCCGCTGGCCCTCTTTGACCTTGACCTCTTCACCGTCGCCCACGGCAACCACCAAACCGGTTTGTGGCTTGTCTTTGGCGGTATCGGGGATATAGATCCCGCTTTGGGTGCGCTGCTGTTCTTCTACCATCTTCACCAAGACCCGATCTCCCAGGGGTCGTACCTCCATGCCAAAATCCCTCTCTTCCTAAAATAAACGCTCGTTCAAGCCTATTATACTGGTTGACATAGGTGTGTCAATTAAGCCTTTAGCCGGTATCAAGTGTCCGAGCCCTTCATACACTCAAGCGAAGGGGGAGGGACACCTGGTGAGTCAAAGGCGAGGACGATGGGCCTCTATTATTGCCCTATTAGGAATGGTATTGGCGAGTTGCGGAACCCACGCTCCCCGAAAGGCCGCTCCATCGCGCCCCGTCTTAAAGGTCCAAGTCAGCGCGTTGAGCCCCTTGTCGGCCTTGCCGCTCACGGTCGCCCAAAGCCTTGGCTTTTTCCATGACCAACATCTTTCGGTAGAGTTCACCTCGCATCCGGAAAGCATCCAGGTGACGCATGGCCTTAATGGCAAGCCCACCGTTGGGTGGCTCCAAATGCGTCCCGACATGGTCCTTCTGGCTCCCGTTCCTGACCCGCACTTTCGGCTGCGTGCGCTGAACACGCTCCCCATGCCTTACTCCCGAAGCGTCGAAACGGAGAAAGGCTGGGCTGAGGCAATTTTCTCTGGTCATCGGGCACACGTGACGGATTGGCAAGCCATGTCCTTTTCGGAGATCGAGTCCTTGTGGAAACGGCATCACCTGCCCTGGGTTCTGGTTGGTCTGGGCCAGGCCATGCGCCTGAAGCGGCTCGATCCCCATAGCGTTATCCTCGCATGGCTCGGAGCTTCGACCGGTCCCGTCCCCGCCGTTACGGTCCTGGCATCTCACCCCGATCGTTCAGAGGTGGTCCATTTCTTAGCCGCGCTCAATCTGGCGCTGTGGTACATTCATACCACACCCGCCCAAACCATACAGCATACCTTGGGAACGGCAGGGTTGTCCGCGTCTGCCATCCGAGCTGCCCTTCACTACCAATATTGGCCCGCCACCACCTACCCCGACCAGGCCGCCTATAACCGTGCCCGTAGTTGGCTTTCACCGACCTGGCCTCCCTATGCGAACGCGGTAACTACCAAAGCCGCCGTTCAGGCCCTAATGGATGCCGGCAAATAACGTTCTCGAGTCACTTCCATGAGCTTTAGGGCCGTATAGCCGTGAAGACGACCGGTGGCCGACAAGTGGGCCACCGTCCGAAACCCAGACTTTTGGTAGGCTCGAATGGCCCGGGGATTATCCACCCGTACCCTAAGGTATACGCGGTCCAGAGACAAGAGGCCAAAGGCGGCCGCCAGCATCTCGTCCACGGCTTCGGTGCCATAGCCGCGATTCCAGGAATTCTTGTCCCCGATGGAAATGCGCAGCTCCGCTTCGCGAGCTCGCCATAAAATTTGTTGCAACTCCACGTCGCCGATCAATCGGCCTTGGTCATCCACAATCGCAAATACCAGCCGCGAGCGATCACGGACCACCTGGCTCCACCACGCCTCTTCGTTATCGCGATGGTCAAATTTTTTACCCGTCAACTGAGACAGTCCCGGGTCATTATCCCAAATCATAAGTTGATGCACGTCGTCATGCTGCAATCGTCGAATTCGACGATAATCGTCGGTTAGAGACAAAATCAAAGCGTCGTCACCTCACAAAAAGTCCAAGCCTTTAATTCATTCGACAAAGGGGGGCGACCTCCTGTCACATGCGGACCCGTCCCCCGGTATTAAGTAATGGAAAACTTGGCACACGAGACCAACCGGTTGATTGCGCCATCGGCTCTATGCTTTATGGGTATGGATGACGCCCCTAGGAGGTGAATTTCCCGAAGAAAATTGCCGACGCAGCGGCTTGACCTTCGGGGGTGGATTGAGTAGGTTAAAGCATATGGACAACCTCACCGGCAGGACTCTCTGGGTTATGCGGCACGGACGGCCAAACGTCCCCCCTAACCCTCTTCTTATGACGAAAACTGAGTTTAACGAGTACTTGCATCAGTACGATCTGGCGGGGTTGAGTCCCGACGAATCGGCGCGTCTGGCTGCGCTGTACGAAAGTTATCCCATGCCCGAGTTAGTTATCGCCTCAGATTTGCCGCGGGCGCGGCAAACGGCGGACCTATTTGCCCGCGGTGCTGAAATTCTTGTCGACCCGCTGTTTCGCGAGATTCCTGTGTGGGTTCCCGAGGCGGCCACCTGGTTTTTAGATCGCCGCTGGCCGAGCGAGCTTTGGTGGAGCTATCTCCGCTTTGCCTGGTTCTATGACATTCCGCCTGAAGGACAAAAGCAATCCTACGAGCGATCGCGCGAAGCCATCGAGGCAATTGTCCGCCATCAAGCCACCGTTCAAAAGCTGGCTGTGGTCTCGCATTCGGGGTTTCTTTTGGTGACCATTCATCAGCTGATGAAGGCCGGCCGCCTGAAGGGCCGCCGGCTTCCGCACATCAAGTTTGGTCAGCCCACAACCTATCGCTGGATTCGCTAGAGGGACAGACCAATCCCTTTCAATGCCTCGCGGACTCGATCGAGCCCCTCACCAGTGCGGCTGGAGATAAGAAACACCGGCCGACCGTAAATCTCTTCCAACGCCTCTTTCCGCTCGGCCTGCTCCTTCCGATTGAGCCGATCCATCTTACTGGCCGCCACCACCAGCAAAATATTACGATCGGCTGCCCAGTGTACCACCATGGCCTCTTCCTCTTCGGGATTTCGACGAACGTCTTGAATGAGGACCGCTGCCACTAAGGATTGACGCTCCGTGAGATAGCCCTCCACAGCCTGTCCGAACACTTCGCGCGCTTCCTTGGAAACTTTGGCATAACCGAATCCCGGAAGGTCAACAATATACCAACCAGGCATCTGAAAGAAGTTAATGCGCTGGGTGCGTCCCGGTGTATTACTGGTGTGGGCCACTTTGGCCTTGACCAAGGCATTGATCAAAGAAGATTTGCCGGCATTGGAACGACCCATAAAGGCCACCTCGGGAATCCCCGTATTAGGCATCTCAGTCGTAGTCAAGGCGGATGCGACAATTTGCCCGCGTAGAGGCTGGGTTGGCTTCTTCTTTGGTTTGGCCACTACTGAACCACCTTGTTCTGGAGTACCAATGACAACACCTCATCCAGGTGACTCACGGCGTGAATGGTTAACTTTTTCCGCACATTGGCGGGAAGGTCCTCTAGGTCTCCCCGGTTTCGCTCAGGAATGAGCACCTCGGTAATCCCTGCGCGGTGAGCCGCCAAGATCTTCTCCTTGATACCTCCCACCGGAAGGACCCGTCCCCGCAGGGTAATTTCTCCGGTCATGGCAATATTAGGCCTCACGGAACGCCCGGTCAGCGCCGATATCATAGCAGAGGCCATCGCGATTCCGGCCGACGGCCCATCTTTGGGAATTGCCCCCTCCGGGACATGCAGGTGCAAGTCCAACTCTTCGTCAAACTTTAACGGCACCTCTAAGTGATCTTTATGGGCGCGGATATAGCTATATCCGGCTTGAGCCGACTCTTGCATCACGTCACCCAGTTGCCCGGTCAAGGTGAGCTTCCCTTTGCCAGGCATGGTAGCGGCTTCAATCGCCATAATGTCGCCGCCCACTTCGGTCACCGCCAACCCCGTGACTACACCCACCTCAGCGTGCTCTTCGGCCGCGCCGTGAAAGACCCGAGGCCGGCCCAAATATCGGCGGAGATTTTGACGGGTGACGCGAATTTTGCTCTTCCGCCCTTCGACCAATTCTCTAGCCGCTTTACGGCAAATCGCGGAAAGTTCCCGCTCCAGTTGGCGGACACCCGCTTCCCGGGTATATTGTGCGATCACATCGGTCAATACCTGTCGGCTTAGGTGAATCCTCTCAGGATCCAGTCCATGCTGCTTCAATTGCCGGGGCCAGAGATATTGTTCGGCGATGGCCCGCTTTTCCTCCTCAGTGTAGCCTGGGATGGCAATCGTCTCCATGCGGTCCAAGAGCGGCCGGGGGATGGAGTGGAGCACGTTGGCGGTGGTGATGAACATGACCTTCGAAAGGTCGAACGGCAATTCCAGATAGTGATCAGAAAAATGCTGGTTTTGCTCCGGATCCAGAACTTCTAAGAGCGCTGCCGCGGGGTCGCCGCGAAAGTCGGCAGCCATCTTGTCCACTTCATCCAGCAAAAAGAGCGGGTTTTTCGTGCCAGCTTGCCGAATTCCTTGAATGATCCGGCCCGGTAGTGCCCCGATGTAGGTGCGGCGATGACCGCGGATCTCCGCTTCGTCCCGAACGCCCCCCAACGAGACGCGCACGAAATGACGGCCGGTGGCACGCGCAATTGAGCGAGCCAGGGAAGTTTTCCCTACTCCTGGAGGTCCCACCAGGCAAAGAATTGGCGTGCGTACCTCAGACGACAATGATTGCACCGCTAAATATTCTAAAATCCGTTCTTTGACCCGTTTTAATCCGAAATGATCCGCATTCAGCACCATCTCTGCCTCGCCCAGATCCACTTTCGTATCACTTTCCACGATCCAGGGCAATTCTAACAGCCATTCGAGATAGCTTCGCACCACGACAGCCTCGGCAGACATGGGGGACATCTTTTCCAGACGCTTAATCTCACGTTCCGCTTTCTCACGAACCGGCTCAGCCAAATCCCCGAGCTCGTCCAGTCGAGCCCTTAGCTCGAAAACCTCGCCCTCACCCTCGTCCGATTCCCCCAGTTCCCGCTGGATGGCCTTCAACTGCTCCCGGAGATAGTACTCCTTTTGGGTGCGCTCCATTTGCCGACGAACTCGGCCCGAGATGCGCTTTTCGATCTCCAAGAGCTCGATCTGCCGAGACAAGAGATCGGAGACTCGGGTAAGCCTGTCCTTGACATCAAAGGCTTCCAGCACGTCTTGCTTTTCTATTGTGCGGATGTCAATAGTCGCCGTGATGGTATCGGCAAGACGCCCGGGATCATCCATATTCATGGCCACGGTCGCTTCGCCGGGCACCTTTCGAGAATTCTTCACGTACACTTCAAACAAGTCCACAACGGCATGCATCAAGGCCTCAATCTCATCCGACATGGCCGACTGTTCGGGAACGGCCTCAACCTCAGCCCGAAGCCCTTCACTACCTTCCTGAATGGACAGAACCCGACAACGGGAGTGGCCTTCGACGACCACCTTAGATCCGCCGCTAGGCATTTTCAGCACTTGCTTGACTTCCGCAAGCACACCCACGCGATATAGATCCGCTTCGCCCGGATCGTCTTGTCGAGTATCCCGTTGCGCCACGAACACGATCGAGCGATCGCCCAGCATGGCCTGTTCTAATGCCGCTAGGCTCTTGTTACGGCCGATTTCCAACGGCACCACCATCGACGGAAAGACCAACACTCCACGAAGCGGAAGCAATGGCAGCTCCATTTCCCAAATCGCCCCCCGCAACAGTGTACCAAACGCGTCAAAAAAAGGGGGCTCACGCCCCCTCAAGTCATAGCGTTAGCCCGAGGCTCCAGGGCTTGCCGTCAGCAAGTTCGCATCCAGTACCGGTTGACCGGCGGACTTTTCTTCTTCGGCCGCCATCACCGCCCGATCAATTACATCGTTCAAGGTGTCTACGGCGATCACCTCAACGGCCATCGACTGAAACACTTCCTGCCAGTTGTCACGGGGAATCAATACCCGCTTGCAACCGGCCTGCTGCGCAGCTTCCACCTTGGCCACTACGCCGCCAATGGGGCGGACTTGTCCCCGAATGGAGAGTTCTCCCGTCATTGCTAGTCGGTTGTCGACGGGCTTTTGGGTGATGGCCGAGTAAAGCGCGGTGGCGATGGCGACACCGGCGGACGGACCATCCAATGGAACGCCTCCGGGGAAATTGACGTGCAGATCGTAATCATCGGTCTTCAACTTCATGACATTTTGGAGCACGGTCAGCACATTCTCCACCGAACTCCGGGCCATGGACTTACGGCGGATGGTCCGTCCGGCATTCCCCATCTCCTCTTCGTCCACCACCCCCGTCACAAAGATTTTGCCATGCCCCGGTTCCACCGCATGCGCGACTGCCTCGACTTCCAGCACCGTACCAAGATTAGGGCCATAAACGGCCAACCCGTTCACCATGCCCACATGCGGCTTGTCGGCCACTTTTTTCTCGGGACGCGGGTTGTATTGGCCGGACTGCACCACCCACTCCACGTCACCTTGGCTAATACCCTTGCGTCCCTCGGTCATGGAAACCCCCGCGGCAATCTGAATCATGTTAACCGCTTCCCGCCCGTTGGTGGCATAGCGCTTGACGATATCAAGCGCCCCGGATTCGATGTCGACACCCATGCGCTTGGCGGCGTTCTCGGCAATACTACGGACCTCGTCGGGCAGTAAGGCACGGAAATAAATCTCGAGACACCGCGAACGGATCGCTGGTGGGATTTCATGAGGTTGCCGAGTTGTCGCCCCCACCAACCGAAAGTCCGCCGGCAAACCATTTTCGAAGATGTCCTGAATATGAAGCGGAATGTTCTGATCTTCGGAGTTGTAATACGCCGACTCCAAGTAGACCTTCCGGTCTTCCAGCACCTTCAAAAGCTTGTTCATCTGAATGGGATGCAATTCACCGATCTCGTCGATGAAAAGGATCCCGCCATGCGCCTTGGTCACCGCGCCCGGTTTAGGTTGAGGAATGCCGGCCATCCCCATGGGGCCGGCCCCTTGATAGATGGGGTCATGAACCGAACCGATTAAGGGGTCGGCGATGCCGCGCTCGTCAAACCGCGCCGTGGTCGCGTCCAATTCGATGAACTTTGCGTCCGCGCGAAATGGCGACCAGCCCATCTTTTTAGCCTCTTCCAACACTAAACGGGCCGCCGCCGTCTTGCCCACCCCAGGGGGCCCATAGACAATCACATGCTGCGGATTCGGTCCACAAAGCGCCGCTTTTAGGGCTCGGATACCATCGGTCTGGCCGACAATCTCCTCAAAGGACGAGGGCCGCGTCTTTTCCGATAAGGGCTCGCTCAAGTGAATTGCCCGCATCCGCCTGAGCTTGTCGATTTCCTTTTTTGATTCGCGTTCTACCGCTACCTTGGCCCCTTGCTGCGACTTCAACGCGTTCCAAAAGTAGAGTCCGATCACCACAATTAAAAAGAATTGGACGAAGGTCACGATGCTTTGAAAATTCACCGCACGCCCTCCTTTCCGGTCGAGAGAATAGTAAAGTCAGGATGGGTCCATCCCTTGCCCCAGTAGTGTGGCCAAATTCGTGCGCGTTAAAGCGCCAAATCATGGTGCCTAAAAGGTCCTATTCCAATTATGCCCAACTTTCCCGGGCACAAAAAAAGACCGGCCGAATGGCCGATCCGAAGAACAGACACCTTACTCAGGGGTGATTGCAGCTAACAATTCTGATTCAAGAGGGTCAATAATTCCCCGGTTCTCAAGGAAGCGCAACAAGGTGGTCAAATCGTTACGAAATGGCTCAACACCGGAGACAATCGTCAAATCGGGGTGCTCGGGCACCTCATAGGGGGCTTGAATCCCCGTCATATCCTGCACTTGGCCGGCCCGGGCGCGCCGGTAGAGACCTTTCGGGTCGCGTCGCTCGCATTCCAGCAATGGGGTGGCCACGTAGACTTCTAGAAAGTCGCCATAAGGCTCCACCTGAGCGCGAATGCGTGCACGTCCTTCCGCCATCGGCGCCACCATCGCAATCACGACCAAACCACCGTTTTTCACCACCAGACCTGAGACAAAACCGACCCGTTCCATGTTCTCGAGACGGTCTTCAGGGGTAAAGCCCAGCCCCTTAGAGAGGTGACGGCGAATCACGTCGCCGTCCAGCAAGGTCACTGGCCGCTCATGCCTCAACATCAAGAGATGATAGAGGGCGTTTGCCAACGTGGATTTTCCCGAAGCGGGCAGTCCCGTCAAAAAAATGGTGGCGCCGCGATTTTTGCTATAGGACTGGTGAAGCACCCGGCGAACGGGTGCGGGCGCGTACCATTCGGGCAAATCTTCGTGCTGGGCTAGCATTTGGCGCACCCGCGTTCCAGACAGCTGCTGCATGTGGGAGGCGTTCGGGGTGACGGGACGATAGGAATTTTGAGCGCGATCCCACGCGTATTCCGGGAACACCAAAGGTTTAATGGCTAAGTCTGGGCTTAGCTGCTGCAAAAGTTCCTGCGCTTCAAAGGGCGGGTACCAAAACCCGTCAGCACGATGAGGATTCTTTCCCGGGTCCGCTGGAGCTCGTCCCACAATGAAATAGTTCACGCCAAAGTTCTGGCGGATAAGGGCATGCCAGACCGCTTCTCGTGGCCCCGCCATCCGCATCGCCAAGGGAAGGGTCGCCAACGTGACCGACGGCGTGCCGTCGGCATTATCGGGATAGCTTTGAGTGAGCGACCAAATCGCTCGAAGCCGCACCGCTGCCGGAAGATCGCCGGGTTTGGTCGGCCCGGTTGTGGGATGGAGCAATAGGTGCCCCCCGACCTGCTCCTGAGCCGCCTTAGTGAGGGCGTAGTGACCCCCATGCATGGCATTTCGGGTGTGGAATGCCACCACTGGCTTTCCCATTCGCAAAAAGCGCTTCTTCAACTCAGCCGGAGTGCGATACAGGGGAAGAAAATCCACTTGCCGGGCTAATTCCAGTCGTTCCAAGTCTAGAGCATGCACCGGCCCGCCAATATACCAGCCATGTCGGTGCTTTAAGGCCGCCACCCCCGCATGCTGAGGGCTGGTCGTCCCATAAACCTTTATCGCTTCTTCGTCGAGATCCACCCTATAGATGTCCTCCGCCAAAAGGCTCGCGAGCGGGGTGCCGTCTTCCCGGGATAAAATGACGTCGTCGCCCAGCGTTACCTGCTCCGCAAATTCCTTTGGAACATCCAGGACAATAGGGATGGGCCACAGCCCCCCGTCGGCAAGCCGCATGCTATCCCGTACCGACTGATAGTCATGCGAGGTAAGAAATCCGGTCAATGGAGCAAAGGCCCCCACCAGCAACAAATCCAAATCGCAGCGCTGTTCCTGCGTTAACACCCATACATGTTCGTCCAAGAATTGACACATCCTTTACCCATCAATACCATAACCGTACCGCATTTATCTACGAAATGCGACACCACCGCCAGGTCTTCAGCCCCGTTCAGCCAATAGCCTTTCAACTTCGGTATAGTCTCATGCGGAGAGGTTCAAAACTTATCAATCATCGGAATGGCAAGAAGCGGCTGCATTGTGGCCCACGAAACCTTCCGACAAAACCCCAATAAGAAAACCGCAGCGGCAAAAGGCTGCGGTTTTCTTGGACTCGAGGCGGCCGTTAGGCCGTCTCTTCTTTTTGTTTTTTGCTGCCCCGCGTCTTGTTGCCCTGCGCCGTCACCAACAGCGGGTCATCGTGCTTTTCAACCACTTCCCGGGTGATGACGCACTTGGCAATATCAGTCCGACCCGGCATCTCGTACATGACGTCCAACATGATGTCCTCGATGATGGCACGGAGTGCGCGGGCGCCGGTGTTCCGTCGCATCGCTTCTCGGGCCACGGCGCTAATGGCATCGTCCTTGAACTCCAACTCCACGTTGTCCATCTGCAACATCTTTTGATATTGCTTGACCAACGCATTGCGAGGTTCAGTAAGAATCTTCACCAACGCCTCTTCGTCAAGTGCATCTAAGGTGACAATGACCGGCAAGCGGCCCACAAATTCCGGGATTAACCCGAATTTCAGCAAGTCGTCGGGCATAATCTTGGCGAGCACATCGCCGATATTGGTTTCCTCTTTGCTTTGGATCTCGGCGTTAAAGCCGAGGCCCTTCTTGCCCACCCGATTCTTAATCAGCTTGTCAATGCCATCAAAGGCACCGCCGACGATGAAAAGAATATTGGTGGTATCGATCTGGATGAACTCCTGGTGAGGATGCTTACGTCCCCCTTGCGGCGGAACCGAAGCCACCGTACCTTCAAGAATCTTCAAGAGCGCCTGCTGAACGCCCTCACCCGATACATCTCGGGTAATGGAGGGGTTTTCGGACTTACGGGCAATCTTGTCGACCTCATCGATGTAGACGATGCCCTTTTCGGCCTTCTCCACATCGTAGTCAGCCGCTTGAATAAGCTTTAAGAGAATGTTCTCCACGTCTTCACCAACGTAACCAGCCTCGGTTAAAGAGGTTGCATCAGCGATAGCGAAGGGCACATTCAAAATTTTGGCAAGCGTTTGGGCCAAAAGTGTCTTCCCGGAACCGGTCGGGCCCATCATCAAGATGTTGGACTTCTGCAGTTCCACATCGTCCACTTTATTGCCCAAGTTGATCCGCTTGTAGTGATTGTACACCGCCACGGAAAGGGTTTTCTTGGCGCGATCTTGGCCGACAACGTACTGGTCCAGAATGGAGCGAATTTCTGCTGGCTTGGGGATATCCTTTAGCTCAAATTCGACGTCGTCGTTTAACTCTTCCTCGATAATCTCGGAGCAGAGCTCAACGCACTCATCGCAGATGTAGACCCCACCGGGACCTGCAATCAGGCGCTTCACCTGGTCCTGGTACTTGCCGCAGAATGAACACTTCAACTGACCCTTTTCATCGGTAAACTTAAACATGGTCTGCCCCCCTTATCCGCCTTGCACCATACCTCTTGTCCAATCCCCCGCTACGAATCCGTCGAAGGGGTGAGACCGGCTCGCGGAGTCAACACCTCATCCACTAAATGATATGCTTTTGCCTCTTCAGCAGTCATCCAATAGTCGCGCTCGGTCTCCTTCATGATTTGCTCCACCGAGTGCCCGCTATGCTTGGCTAGGATACCCGCCAGCGCTTCGCGGTTGCGAATTAGTTCCTTCATCTGGATGTCCAAGTCGGTGATCTTACCACCCAAACGGTCCACCCAAGGCTCGTGAATCATGACGCGAGCGTTGGGGAGCGCAAACCGCTTACCCTCCGCACCACCGGCTAGGAGCACGGCCCCCATGCTGGCGGCCAATCCCACACAGATGGTGGAGACGTCAGGCTTAATGTGCTGCATGGTGTCATAAATAGCCATGCCTGCCGTCACCGACCCGCCGGGCGAATTCACGTATAAGTTAATGTCCCGGTCTGGATCGTCACTTTCCAAGAACAAAAGTTGTGCGACCACCAGGTTGGCGACATCATCGTCGATGCCATTTCCCAAGAAGATGATGCGCTCTTTCAATAACCGCGAGTAGATATCGTAAGAACGTTCCCCGCGATTGGTTTGCTCAACTACCATTGGCACCAGATAGCTCATAATTCTCTCCTCCACCACGGCCCCTCCTTCAGTCTTCGATTACCTTTGACGATACGTAGTCGCTAGCTTTCTGGACGAGGAGGCTCTCCCGTAAAGCATCAAACTCGCCGCGTGCCTTAAATAGCTCAACGATTTGCTCGAGGGGCTGACGGTATAGTTCCGCCATCGGTCGGATGTTCTCGACCACGTCCTCGTCGGTCACCGTGATCTCCTCTTGGCGGGCGACCGCCTCCAGCAAGAGTTCTTCCCTGACACGCTCCTCAGCCTGAGGCCGCATTTCCTCGTGCAATTCCTCAAGCGAGACGTCACGACTCTCAATATATTCTTCCAGATCGGCGCCCATCCGTCGAAGCATGTTGTCTAGTTCATGCATTTGGTTATGGATCGCCTGCTCCACCAACGCCGACGGAACATCGAAGGATACGCGCTCCTTCAGCTTACCCAAAATCGAGGCCAACCGATCATTCTTGGCCTGTTGCAGAAGGCGATCGCGAAGCCTATTCGCGACAGTCTCCCGGAACTCCTGCTCACTCTCATAGCCGAGAGTTTTGGCCAAGTCTTCATCGATAGCCGGGACGTCCGGACGCTTGATTTCCGTGACGGTGACCTCAAATCGCACGTCCTTCCCCTTCAAGGCAACGTCCGGATGATTCTCCGGATAGGTCAAGCGAATTGTGGTCGGTTCATTGGGCTTCAACCCAATCAACTGCGTTTCCAGGCCCTCCACGGCCATCCCCGATCCGATTTCCACGGCGTAATCGTCGTCTTCGACGAACGGTTCTTCCTGATCGGCCTCATCACCCTCAGCTAGGTATCCTTTCAGGTTTAAGACCACTCGGTCGCCCATGGCTACCGGTTCGTCCTCCACCGGCACCAATTGGGCCTGCGACTTGGCAACGGTCTGGAATTCCTTCTCTAAGTCTTCTTCCGTTGGTTCGGGAATCGCCAACGGCTCCTTCAAGAGATCATCGAGAGAACCGATCCCGATGACCGGTTTCGATTCCACTTCAATATTAAATTGAAACGGCTTGTCCTCGTCCAGTGCCACGATATTAATTTGTGGCTCACCAACCGGCTCAACGGCCGCCGCTTGCAGCGCCTCACGATAATGGCGATCCACCAACTGTTGAGCCGCCTCCTGCAAGAGCACTCCCCGGCCTACGTACCGTTCAAAAATCTTCCGAGGAGCCTTCCCACGACGAAATCCTGGGATGTTATACCGGCCAGCCACGGTTTTGAAGGCCCGGTCCATCGCCTGGCTGACATCCGCCGGGTCAATGGTCACCGACACCTTGGCTACCGCACGAGGCAGCCGTTCCAACGCCACATCCACTGCAAAATTCCTCCTCTAACGCCCTTGAAAAATCAACCTATTATAGCATGCTGAGATAGTCATTCAATAACAAAAGCCGAGGCAGAAATCTGCCTCGTCAAAATGGAGCGGAAGACGGGATTTGAACCCGCGACCCTCGCCTTGGCAAGGCGATGCTCTACCGCTGAGCTACTTCCGCAAAGTGGTGCGAGGGAAGGGACTTGAACCCTTACGCCTTGCGGCACGAGATCCTAAGTCTCGCATGTCTGCCATTCCATCACCCTCGCCTGGTGCGCCCGGTAGGATTCGAACCTACGACCTCCGGATTCGAAGTCCGTCACTCTATCCACTGAGCTACGGGCGCAGAGAAAAAACTCCCGGAAGACCGGGTGAAAAATTGGGGTGAATGAGGGGACTTGAACCCCCGACCCCCAGGGCCACAACCTGGTGCTCTAACCGACTGAGCTACATCCACCCTATTCATCCGTACCCATACTGTGGCTGATGCCGTTCGACACCAAGAACGATTACGAGTCTATCACAGG
>DAHWKG010000091.1:0-3078 GCA_027343765.1 Sulfobacillus sp. | reverse complement strand
TTTCCGACACGGATCCGCTCGCGTAGCTGTCGGTAATGCTGCCGCCGCTATCCTGATATCCCACGAGCCCACCATAATTCCCGACACTGCCGGACACGGATCCGGTCGCGTGGCTGTTGCTGATCGTGCCGCTCACCTGGTCTCCGACCAACCCTCCGGTATTACCGTCGGTGCCCGACACGGATCCGGTCGCGTAGCTGTCCGTGATGGTGCCGCTGTTCTGCGTGCCAACCAACACGCCCACGTGAGCCCCGAAACTTCCCGTCACCGTCGCGGCTATGCCAACATTTTCAATCGTCCCCCCGATGGAGTCACCAAAGAACCCGACATTGGTGCCGGAGGTGTCATGGATGACCACGTTCGTAATCGCATAGCCCTGACCGTTGAACGTGCCACTAAACGGGGCAGTACTGTTACCGAGGGGCGTCCAATTGGACGTGGCTCCCCCCGATGGTGCGGGCAGCGCAATGTTGTTCATGAGTTCTATGACGTCCCCCAGATAGCTGGCCGGACTCTGATCGATCGCTTCCAACTGGGCCGCACTGGACACTTGTATCACGGTGGCGGCATCCGCCATCGGTGCCGCGCACACCAGCGCTCCTCCGAAAACCAGAGTGCTCGCCAATACGGACCCCACAGTCCGCCATCGAACGTGCCTGTCTAATGGCACAGTACCCTCCCTGAACCAGCCGGTCGGGCGCCATTGCCGAGGCCGGCCGTGTCTTGCCATCGCAGAGAACATGCTTGATCCTCCTGTCCTAATGTGATCCGTCGTTTTCTCACGCCCGCCCATGTGCTCTGCCCCGGTGAACGTTCTGGGTCCAACTTGTGCAAGCATACAGTGGCGCGTAACGTGGAGAGCGGTGTCGAATATTCGCCTCAAAGTAGGGAGCGGCTGAGGTGCGTGGCGCGATGTTACATGTTTCGCCAATCGCGCTGAAAATTCCTTTATTATGCAGATCCGACGCAGGGGATTCGTTAAAGTCGGCGGTGGACGGGATGAGGAGACCCGAACGTCGTCCTTCTGAGGGCCACCCAATCTGATCGCTGGGGCGTCGGATCGATGTCGCGGCATGCCAACGCAATCCGGAAAGATGGGCGTGGGGCGGCCGATCCGGCGGCGGCGGGACTCCGGCGCCGATGAGGCTCAGCACCTCATGACGGTGCGCATGGTACGTCAGCGTTGGACGCTGTGTCGGTGTCCGTCAACGCATCCGGCGGGATCGCTTCGCAGCTGTACAGGAATCCTGTCTCTTCTTTGTGATACGGTTCCGGCAGGAGGGGATAACCCATGCACGACTTACCGCATCCGGACAGCGACGAGATAGGGCGATTGATCGGCCAGTATCTCAGCCACCGCCGACGGTCGGGCTGGGACAGCCGGCACATTCAGCGAGAAGCCGAACATCTCGGAGATGCCGCAGCCAACCACTGGAAACCCGCCACACGGGCAAGCCAGCAGGCGCTGCAGCGACTTGTCCGATGGCGCAAAGAGTCGGGGGAGCACCGATGACAGCGCACTAAAAGCCCTCCCGACCCTCCGCCATCGCCCAATAGCCCCCGATTCTTTGGGTGACGTCTCTCCGGATCACCGAACATCCCACCATCACGTGCGGTCACAGAGCGTCTAGTATCCACACACGAGCCGAGAACGGCTTGCTTGAAAGCGAGGACCGGCAAGTGAAAACTCTCGTCAAGAGCTGTCCCCTAGCGATCCATTGCTGGTGTTTCTTTGCGTATTCGACTACCTTCGCCGATTTGATAGGAATCTCGTCTTCTCACGATAGGCGATGATCCCTAAACCGTGGTATGCTTCTGCGCCGACTGCGTGGCTAAATCCTCTTTGAGCCATTGTTGCAACTCGCGAGGCCCCACCAATTCCATTTGGTCATGGGTCCGACTCCACCGGCGCGCCGGATCCGTATAGCCGGTAGTCGTCACGCAAATCCCCTTCCATGCCTTGAAATATGTCACAGTTCCCAACAAATCACGCAGCACGGGTTCCCCGACGCGATCGCTCCACCGTTTACATTGGACGATTGCCGTCCAGCCTTCCGTCGGATGTGTGAGCACCAGATCCCGACCATGGTCCCCACTCTGACCCATATGTTTCACCCGCCAACCTTGCCGACGATATTGTCGGGCAACCCAGTATTCAAAATCCGTACCATTCATCCGGGCAATTTCCACCCACTCTTTGGGTGGCCGCCGTAAGAGAATAGGTACTATCGTCCCTAAGAACCCCCCGGCAAAAAACCCCGCCAGAAGCCACGTCATAAAGTGCGACGTTGCGTGGCCAATCGATCCTCCCACCATGAGTCCTAACAACATACCGACCGAAGCGCCGGTGGATCCCTGAAATGATTTCCGTTTTGCCATTGCGAAACCCTCGCTTTATCCTGTGTATTATCCTTTAGATGTTAATCGCATTCCGCCAAAACCCCTCCTTCGGGCGGCCTGATTTTCCCGCACCGATGAATGAGGGCATCCCATTGCGGGAGCGGCCAAACAGACGTCGGGGATTGGCTCCGCGCCCGCAGCTGAACGGGGCGGCCCCTACGGAGCGGAATCGCAGCCAATATTCGGAGGTAAACCATGGCGGAATTTTACACCCTCACAACGCACATCATTAAGGCACCTCTCTGGGTGCCAGTAATTTTTTGGCTGGTTAAATGGCCCCTCTTCATTGGTGAGGCATCGCGGAAAAATACGTGAAACCCGCGAACTCCCTGGAAAACGGCCGTGTGGTTCGGGTTATCGGTTTTTTGGCAGTGGGCCATCTATGCGGGGTTATACGCCATCCAAATGGGCGGCCTTCATTCGCATAACCACGGATGGAGCGTAGGGGCAACGTTAGCGATCTACGGATTCACAGGATTTGCCACAGGGGCTCTCATCATCGACAACGTCTACGGGTATTCCGCTTTCTACCTCTGGTACCACGCCCAAAGGGCGCATGCGGGCGACAACAAGAATCCTGTAATGAAGTGTCAGTGCCGTTTTTAGGATTTGGGTAAGGAATGGCCCCTCTGATAGGGTTGGAGTAGCGAACAACAACCTAATTCAGGGGGGCACAGT
>DAHWKG010000048.1:0-13182 GCA_027343765.1 Sulfobacillus sp. | reverse complement strand
CGCAAAACATCCGCAAAAGGTTCCGGAACCCGGGGGCGGTCCGCGTTTTGGACCACCGGAGATGGTCGCTTCTTCTGGGATTTCGGCATCGACTTCTTTATACTGGAGCGCAAGGCGATTCCTCCTATGGCAGAATATTTTGGTTGGCACCTTTTATTCAACCAGACTCTCGGGGGAATCGCTAACCTCAAATTCCACGAAATTCGGGACTATCTCCGGTAATTAACCCAAGAAGGCCGAGCGCTCGGTTATCCGTCGTGCTGATCCGCGCGAGACTTTGTTGCAGTCGATTTTCGGTGAGCTCAACAAAAAAACCGTTGGGAGAAGACATGCCGACCTCCTTTTCCTTGAGGGTACCGCATCACGCATGCAGAGCCAACGGATGGGACGGCTATTCGGCAACGTTTGCCACCTTTTCGCATGGGTGGCTTGGCCGGGACATAGAGCTGGCCGTCACATGGCGTGTGCAGCGCCCGCTCCAAACCGAGCGATCTCACGGAGCAGGCCGGGTCATCCGTGGCCGCCACCCGCTTCACGAGCGCCTGCTACACGGGTCACATCCCAGTTTGGCGGCGTCAGCACGTTCTATGAGGCAGCTACTACCCTGGCCCACCGCTCAGCGACCAGTACCACGTGGTCGAGCCGGTTGGGTGACCCCACCAGAGCTACCTGCCGCTCGGCACCTGGTTGCCCGAACGCGACCGTCGCGAAGGCCCAATGACCTGTTGGGACCCGGTTTTGTCACGACCTCGACGGGCTCGCTGGGTGGCACGGGAAACGTTTTCGCGCGCCGATACTGTGGCTAAGCTCCCCGCTGCCGTTCCGGGGGCGGAATCAGCGGTCGCAATCAATACCATTAGCCGTCCACTATTAATTACGGGACGGCGGGATTGTTGGGCCTCACCCTGCCGTCGCATACCTCCATAGGGCAACTTTCGACGCACTCAGTCACCTAACGTCCCGCTTCTCCTTACTGTTCCAAAAGAATTGGTGTGCGTGGACTCGTCGTTGCGGCAGTTCGACTGTCGCGGCCGCCAAAATCGGTGTCACGGGCAACTCCGTCAGATCCACGCCCTCATAGTACAATTCCAAGGCTTCCCGAAGATTATCGAGGGCCTGGTCCAGCGATTCCCCTCGGCTCGCCACTTCCACTTCTAAACAGCGAGCGACGTCCCACTGCCCCTCGCGCGTGATGGCTGTAGATCGTACCGGATGGGCCATGGCTCGTGCTCCTTTCTCTTCCGCTACACTATACCGCGATGCCCTGGTTCTTGAGATACGGGGGCTAAGGCTTCTTTTGAAGGATCTGATCCTTTTGGCCACCACCGCGCACGGCCACTTAACTGTGACACCAGAATCGCTGGGAAGTATGCTTCCCCCGGTCGCCGGACTGAACAAAACCGTAGACAAGCTGCCTTCCTCCCCGTTTATGGGTGACCACAAAAACAAGGGCGTGATCTTATGGAGCCTAACAAATTTTGGAAGACGCGAAGGAATCATTGGGCGTCGCCCGGAATCCGGGAATGTTTCGATTGATCTGCCTCTCAGTTTCCACATTGAAATTTAGGAGGGACCATTATGAAGGCTGTCGTCTACCACGGGCCGTTCGAGGTCGCCGTCGAGGATGTACCCGAGCCAAAGATCCAGCATCCGGCGGACGTGATCGTAAAGATCACCACCACCTGTATCTGCGGATCTGACCTCCACATGTATGAGGGCCGCACCGCGGCGGAGCCGGGCATTGTTTTCGGCCACGAAAACATGGGCGTGGTCGTGGAAGTCGGATCGGCGGTCAGCCGTCTAAACGTTGGCGACCGCGTGGTCATGCCGTTCAACATTGGCTGCGGGCATTGTCAAAACTGCGAAGCAGGATTCACTGGTTTCTGCACGGAGGTAAACCCAGGCTTCGCTGGCGGGGCCTATGGATATGTCGCCATGGGGCCATATCCGGGCGGCCAAGCCCAATACCTCCGCGTGCCCTGGGCGGACTTCAACGCCCTGAGCCTGCCACAAGGGGACGAACACGAAGCGGACTTTGCCTTACTGGCCGATATATTCCCCACCGGCTGGCACGGCGTCACGCTGTCCGGGTTCCAACCAGGAGAATCGGTTGCCGTTTTCGGCGGCGGTCCTGTTGGCCTTATGGCCGCTTATAGCGCTGTCCTACGCGGTGCGTCGGAGGTATTCGTGGTCGACCGCGTCGAGGAGCGTCTCGAAAAATCCCGGTCCATCGGCGCCATCCCTATCAACTTTGACAAAGCGGATGCGGTCGATCAAATTCTTGACTATCGGCACGGAGCCATGGTGGACCGAGCCGTCGACGCCGTTGGCTATCAAGCCGTTCAAAACGGACGCGAGGTGCCCAACACCGTGCTTGTCTCCATGGTTCGGGTGGTACGGCCGACGGGCGGCCTCGGCGTTCCCGGGCTTTATGTTCCCTCGGATCCTGGGGGAGCCGATCCCCAAGCCAAAGAAGGCTTTCTCTCATTTCCCGTAGGGAAATTCTTCGAAAAAGGCCTCAAGATGGGCACAGGTCAATGTAACGTCAAGACTTACAACCGCTATCTCCGAGATTTAATTATCACCGGCAAGGCTCGCCCGAGCTTTGTGGTGTCCCACGAAATCGGTATCGAGGAAGCGCCCGCCGCCTATCAAAAGTTTGACAAGCGGGTGGAAGGATACACCAAGGTGTTAGTACATCCCAACGCGTGAGAAAGGCGGGGTACTCGCCCCGCCTTTATCCACCGTTGTCCAAAAACAACTGCCATAGCTTCATGCCCAAAAACACTTGGGTAAGATTTTCGGTTCGCCTAAGATCCATACCGAGAACATTCTCCACGCGGTGTATCCGGTAGAGTACGGTGTTCGGATGAACGTAGAGTGCCGCGGCCGTTCGAGCCATGGACTGATCGTGTTCTAAAAAGCACTGAAGCGTCGAAAGAAGTTCCTTGGCCTCAGGCTTCATGAGGGGGCCTAATGTGTGGTGGACGATCGACTCAACACGCGCCCTGTCCAGCCCACCAAAGAGATACGCCCACTGACCCTCGACGCGGTCGTTGACACATCCCTCAATCCCCCGCGTTTCGGCCCATGCCATGGCGGCATACACCTCTTGAAGCCCTCGAGGAAGCTTACGCCAGTCATCGATGACAGTCCAGAACGCGCGAATGGGCGTATCTGGGTTCCATTCCCGCCAATGGCGCAGCATGCTTTCCGGGATATCACAAGTAGGCCCAGCGGGATTAGTCGCCCTAATGCTGATGACTCCGTTCGGCGTAAAGGCTATCCACGGGAATGTCTCCGTATATCGCCAGAGGCGACTGATGACGAATCGGCGCAGCATATCCATGCGTTGAAACGGCGTATCCGCAACCTCGTAGGCTTGAATTTCTAGACGACCGGTCATAGGGAGACGGCAAAGGGTTAGGAGACGCTCAACGTCCGGGGTAATGCCCCTGTCCTCCAAAAGCCGCAACTTCTCGCCGCGCCTTTCGGCTTCAATCTCCGCCCACTCTCGGAGCTCTGTCAGTACCATCTCAAGGCGCAATAGTAAGCGCGCGATTTTAGGTTGGCCGAGAATCTGTTCGAGATCGCCATCGGATACCACCAGGCCAATCCGCTCGCCCAACCGCTCAATCACACGTTGATACCGAAGTCCCGGTGCGGGACGGCTCTTTTGCCCAGGCAGCGGAACACGCCAGGCGTCCATGATGACCGTATCGCCAGGCACTTGGCCCTGCCATTCGCGAACGATTGAGCAAACGTCCTCCAGAACCCGCTTTCCCCGAATGTCCGCTTCTTGGAGAATCGGCTTCCAATACATGGGGTTGGTGTCTGGTTCATGAAAACGGCCCGACACGGGCATCCCTCCACCGACAAAGATTCTCCGTCAATTACATCGTTAGCGTTTTCTAATGCCGTAGGCTTCCTCTGCTGCCATTTTCGTCTCAAGTGCATCGCCCCCGGTCGCCAGTGCCATGGCCGCCGCAACCGCCCCCTCCAAAAACGGGGCGTCCAACACCAAGATGGGGACGTGGGCATCGACGGCGACTTCTTCCAATAGCACCATGGAGCTCCCCATGTCCCCGATGGCCGCGATTTCATGGGCTCCTTCATCAACAAGTCTGGCTATCTCAGATTCAATGGCCTCCAGATCCGCGCCAAAACCGGAGGCACCGCCGACCGCCCCCACGACGATGGCTTGGCCAGAAAGCTCGAAAATTAAGTCGCGCACCGCGACGGCGACTCGGTCCAGGTGCGAAACGAGAAGTAGTGCGGTCACGACCCGACCACCTCAAAGAGAGCCTCCCACCATAGCGCGGTCGACAGAGAACCCGGATCCACATGACCGATGCTTCGACTGCCTAGATACGCCGCCCGTCCCCGGCGGGCCTCCAGCGATTGGGTTGAATCAGCCCAAGTTCGCGCTTGAACGGCGACCTCCCTGAGCGACCTTCCGCTTGCCAAAGCATTAACGGCGGGAATCCAGACATCCATCATCGTCTTGTCCCCCACATCGGCCTTCCCCCGCGCCTTCATTTGCCCGACTCCTTGATTCAATGCCGCCAAAGCCATCTCCCGGTTCACCTCGGGTGCGTCGGGTAGCGCACCTGACGCACTCACCAAGGCCGAGCCCCATAACGCTCCCGATGCACCCCCCACCGTACTCAAAAGCTTCATTCCCACGGCACGGCATGAGGATCGGAGTGAGCCCGCCGGGTTGACATCCGCCACGACACGCCCCAGACCGCGGCCCATGTTGGTTCCGTGGTCTCCATCGCCAATCGCCGCATCCAGCTGGTTCAATACCTCTTGATTGGCGACGACCTTCTCATGAAAGCGGTGCCATAGGTCAAGGAACGCCGCTTCAGTCATGTGAAACCCCCTGTCTAAAAGCCGGCGTGTCTGCCGGGGCATCCAACAGATCTTCTAACCGCTCATCCACGTGAAGAAGCGTCAACGAGGCCCCCTGCATCTCAAGCGACGTCATGTATTCCCCAACCCACATGCGGCGAAGGTCATGACCGGCATCGTCACACCAATGAGCCACCGTTCGGGCCAAAATGGCGAGTTCCAACATGGGCGTGCCACCCATACTGTTGACCAGGGCCGCGAGGCGTGTCGGGCCTTTTAACTCTAGATCCTGTGATAGGCGATCGAGTATGAAGCGTGCCAAGTCATCAGCCGGGCGCACGGACTCCCGCCGAATGCCCGGCTCCCCGTGTATGCCGATCCCCATCTCGAGTTCATTTTCTTCCAACGTAAAGGTGGGCGAACCATTCGCTGGTACGGTACACGGCGTGAGAGCAAACCCCATCGAGCGGGTGCGGGAAATGACCAATTCGGCCACCGCCTTGACCTCAGAGAGCGAAGCACCTCGTTCAGCTAGGGAGCCCGCGATCTTATGCACGTATACCGTCCCGGCAATCCCTCTCCGCCCGGTCGTGTAGAGGGAATCTTCAACGGCCACGTCGTCATTTACGGTTACCGAATCCACCATGATGCCCTCACTCTCAGCCAATTCCCGGGCAATATCGAAATTCATCACGTCGCCAGTGTAGTTCTTGATCACCAACAAAACGCCAGCGCCGCTATTGGCCGCCCGAATGCCTTCCAGCACTTGGTCCGGGGTCGGCGAGGTAAACACCTCGCCGGCCACAGCCGCATCCAGCATCCCATATCCCACATATCCACCGTGAGCAGGCTCATGACCCGAACCGCCACCGGACACGAGCCCTACCCGCCCACTACGCTTGGGCGTGGCCCGTGTCAACACGTGAGTTCCGGGAACACGCCGCACATACGCGGGAAACGCGAGCGCCATCCCGTCTAGCGCCTCATCGACAATCGCCTCAACGCGATTGATCATCTTTTTCATCGGCGTCCCTACCTCCTTCCCGTTGAACCCAATCCCGCGAACGTTCGACCGCTTGCTGCCAACGCCGGTATAACGCGTCGCGGTCGGACTCTGTGAGTTCTGGGGAAAACGTGGCCTCTACCGCCAGGGTCTCCGATAGTGCGTCGCGATCGGGCCACACTCGAACCGCAAGCCCGGCCAAAAATGCCGCACCCATGGCCGTTGTCTCCGTGACCTGAGGCCGTTCCACTGGACAACCCAAAATGTCGGCCTGAAATTGCGCCAGGAAGGAATTCTTAATGGCACCGCCGTCAACCCGAAGGACTTCCACGGTCTTGCCACTATCCTCAATCATGGCGCTCAACACGTCCCGCGTCTGATAGGCGATCGACTCCAGCGCCGCACGGGCAATGTGAGCCCGATTGGTCCCACGCGTTATGCCGACGATGGTGCCGCGGGCATAGCTATCCCAATAAGGTGCCCCGAGCCCAACAAAGGCAGGCACCAAGTACACATCCCCGGTGTCGGGCACCGAAAGGGCCAACGCTTCTGTTTCCGCGGCCTGGCCGATGATTCTGAGTTCATCGCGAAGCCATTGGACCACGGCGCCGGTCACAAACAGGGAGCCCTCCAATGCGTATTCGACCTGCCCATTAATGCCCCAGGCAATGGTGGTCACCAGGCCATTTTTGGATGGCACCGGCTCTTTGCCGGTGTTCATGAGGAGAAATGACCCGGTGCCATAGGTGTTTTTCGCCATTCCCGGCGCATAGCATCCTTGCCCAAATAGTGCCGCCTGCTGGTCACCAGCAATGCCCGCTATAGGGATCTCGCGCCCGAATAAATCTGTCGTGGTTTGGGCTACCACGCCCGAGGAGTCCACCACGCGTGGCAGGACGGCCTCGGGGATGTGGAGAATTTCTAAGAGTTCAGGATCCCACTGAAGTGAATGGATGTTGAATAACAGGGTACGCGACGCATTGGTGTAGTCGGTCACATGAACTTGGCCCCCCGTGAGCTTGTAAATGAGCCAACTGTCCACAGTCCCAAAGCAGATCTCTCCCCGTTCCGCGCGGTCGCGCAGCCCAGGAACATGGTCTAAAAGCCAAACTACCTTGGTTCCCGAGAAGTAGGCATCCAAAATGAGTCCCGTCTTCTGTTGAAACACCTCATGGTGTCCCTGCTGGCGGAGTTGGTCACAATATTCCGCCGTGCGGCGGCACTGCCAAACGATGGCATTATGGACGGCCTTCCCAGTCTTTCGGTCCCACATGACGGTGGTTTCCCGCTGATTCGTGATCCCTATCGCCTTGATTTGTCCCGCGTCGATTTTCGCGTGTTTTAGGCAATCTTGAATGGCCGACCACTGTGAAAACCAAATTTCCTCCGGATCGTGCTCGACCCAACCGGGCTTGGGATAATATTGAGTGAACTCGCGCTGACCAACGGCCAGGGGTTTTCCTTGAACGTCAAACAAGATCGCCCGCGAACTGGTCGTGCCCTGGTCTAGCGCCAAAATATAGGGGTTGCTCATGATACGCTCCTTTCTAGTTGGCGAAATTACTCCGATGCGGCTGAATCATGGGGGTGACCGACGGGCATGTCTTGTGGCTGCCGCCGCTCCAGCGTTTTTGCGATGAACCAGTGATATATAAAGGGAGCGATGCCGCCGCCGACCAAGGGCCCCAAAATGGGCACCCACCAATATCCGGACGGGCCGGGAAGGGCATTTGATCCCCATCCTGCAAGCCAGGTGAATAGCCGCGGACCAAAATCACGGGCCGGATTAATCGCGTATCCCGCGTCCACACCGAAAGACATGCCAATGGCCGCCACCGCCATGCCGACCATGAATCCGCCGAGATTGCTCTTGACACCGGTATTCTTTGCATCAGTGATCCCGAGAACTAGCAATACCAAGAAGAACGTGCCAATCACCTGGTCCAAAAAAGGCCCCAACATATTGCCGTGAAAATATTGAGCGGGAAACGTTGCAAAGATGCTAAACGTTGTCAGCCCCCCAGACGAGGCGCGCGTCACGTGGTGAACCAGATTCCAAGCATTGATTGCGTGATAATAGTCCAAGTATACAAGCGCAGCCCCCGCGAAGGCCCCCACTGTCTGGGCAATCCAGTAGGGAACCACCTTTTTCCAGGGCAAGTCGCCTTTGAGCGCCATCGCCAAGGTGACGGCAGGGTTCATGTGCGCGCCCGAGACACCGCCTGCCACGTATATACCCATCGCCACTGCTAAGGCCCATCCCCAAGTGATGAGAAGCCAGCCTCCCGCCCCTTGGAAAATCACCGCGGTGCGGCCAGACATGGTGAGCCCCACCACCGCCACTGCCACAACCCCATCCCCAAAGGATATCAAGACAAAGGTCCCAAGAAATTCGGACAAAAGCTCTCCCCATGTGGTCGCACGCCATGCCGTTTTGGCCGTGGCCGTTCGCATTGCCACAGTACAAACCTCCTCACCGAATAAAAATAAGACACGGGTAGCCCAGCCAACAGCTGCAACTCTCCGTGTCTCCTGTGTGGTACCCTATCCTTCGCCGCTTTACCAGTATTTTCCTTCCTGTTCCAAATTTTTTATTCGGGCGACAAGATATCGGCCAAATCCTTCTCGAGTTGCGTGAGTGCCAGAGAAAACTCCTCACCACATTCGAGGCCTATGGATTCTCCGCCGCGTATGCCGAGGCTCATCACCTCGAGAATGCTTTTGCCATTCACCCGCCTATCCCGATATTCCAGCCACACATCTCCCGGCACGGTTGCTAACGCTTTCACCAGCTTCGCGGCAGGTCGGGCATGAACGCCTAGGGCATCCCGAATGCGATAGCGGCGAATCATGGCTGCCCCCCTTCTTTAGGGGTATGCACCCATAAGGACCGCGCACTCGTCGATAATCCCCGCACCCCCGCCTTTTTCATAACCTCCACCTCCTGCAGGGTCGTCACCAGTCCGCCGGCAATGACCGGACAATGAACTTCCCGAACAACGCGGGCTGTGACCCGAGGCAGGATGCCGGGTAATACCTCCACTGCATCGGGACGCGTCGACTGGGCTTGCTGGATCCCCGTGTCGACGGATTGGCTGTCCAGCAGAAAAATTCGCTGAATCGCGATGAGGCCAATGCGCTTGGCCTGTGTAATCGCCGGAGAGTGCGTACTGATGATACCATCCGGACCGACGAACTCGGACAAAAATCTCAACCCCTCCAGATCCGTCGTGATGCCTCGCATCATGTCGACATGAATGAAAATAGACCATCCTTGGCGATGTAACAGGCCCGTGGCCTCCGCTAGCGCATCCGGCGTTCCGCCGAGGATAAATACCCATCGTGGTGCGGATGTAAGCGTCGGCAATACGGTCCACTCGTCCGGTTTACGAATGGCCGGTATGATGGTTGGAATGTCTAGGGAAGCCACGTTAGCGAACCTCCTCGAGGTAGTTTAGGTAGCGCGTATAGAGCCAATAGGCCGGGTGGCGGGCTATCACGCCGCTACCCTGTTCAATATGAATCGCACACGTGCCGCTGTCGGTCATCACGCCGTCGGCCCGAAGCTTCTTCACCTCGTCCGACAAAGCGGCCCCCAGTCGGCCTGCAGTTTCCTGGTGTTCCTCCTTAAATGCATACGAACCCGCGGCTCCGCAACAAAGAGCCTCTGCAGGCTGGGAACCGCGGTAGCCAGCCTGCTCGGCTAACCAGAACAATTGACCGTCGCCCCGCGCGACTTTCCCCCGGCAAGTGGTGTGAGCGAGAAGCACTAGGGTACTAGACACGCTCTGAAGCCGGTCCCAGAATTCCTTCGGAGCCTCCAAAGCTGCCTCATCAAACGGCACGACCGGCACATCGAGCGAATACCCGTAAAACTTAGGCCACTCGTCGCGTAGAGTTCCGTCGCACGTCGCATTCAGCGTGATTACCATATCCAGTTCGGAAAGGGCGGGATTCACGAGCTCTTTTAAGCGGCGACCATTTGCGCGAGCTAGTGGGGGATTGCCTGCCGCATAGGCAGCAGCCCCACAGCAACCGGACTTGGGCGGTAGCTCCACCACCTCGAATCCCCAAAGGCGTAATAATTCCGCGGCCTGCCGACCAAGACCCGGATCATAGCCTTTAGTATAGCAGTCAAGGAATAGACCCACCTTGCCTCTGCGAAGCCCCAGTGGTTCGCCCAAGCGCCTCACCACGCTTACCCGACGCCTCGGGAGGCGTACTTCTCGGGCAATGCCCGCAAGCCGACGTAACGGGCCTGGGATGTCTCCCAGGAAGGCGGCCCGGGCCGCGAGATGCGGCCTGGCGAGCAAGCCGTCCCGCACCCGCTGTCGCCAACGGCGCGCGACTTGGGCTTTATGATGGGCAATTAAGTGAGCAATCGGCACCTCGACAGGACAGGATGCCTCGCACAGTTGGCAAAAGGTGCAATCATCCACATGGTCCATGGGCTCAATCTCGCTGAGGTGCGCTTCGCGCGACCATTCCGGTCCGAGCGCTTTGGGCCCGGGGAAATCGGGGTTCACAGACATCACCGGACATTGACTCACACACAGCGTGCACTTGAGGCACGCGTCAAAGTGCTCCCACATTTCCGTGGCCATTGTCATCGCTCCTCCGCTCGCGCGTCGGCACCGCGAAGAATTTTGTAGGCTTGGTGGACGGTCAACAAAATCATCGCCCCGCCATCGCCGTGACGGTCCGGATCGCACCCTCCGACCTCCCGGCCCACCGCAATCGGAACCCTCTCGGATTGGCGCAGACCTGCCGCACCAAGGTCGGCAAGCTTTTCTGCCCTGCCGACCTCTATGCCCATCACGGAGTCCTCCAAGCGGCCATCAGGGTAAACCCGGACACCGCCTCCCAGCACGCCGCCCGTCGCCAATACCAGTCGACCTGCAGGAATCCGGCGCCCATTCGTCAGCTCGAGAACATACCGGCGTGAAAAATCCAGAACCCGTCCGCTGATAAACCGCACACGCTGACGCTTGAGCCACCGCTCCCAACGCCGTTGAACCCGAATTCCCCCGATTGCTGGCGGAAGCAGTGGGATCTCCCCTACCACCCGCTGGGACACTTCCGCTATCGATTGCATCAACGACTCCGCCTGCTCAATCCCGAGCATTTGCGGAAAGATGAGCGGGCGGTCTGAATTAACGCCGAGACGTCCAACTTCCCCAAGTATCCAGTTTCGCCCCTCCATGGTGTCTAAAAACCACGCCCACTGTAAGGCTTGCCATCTTACGTGCCAAGACGGGGGCGTACTAATCTCCACCACGTCTGCTGACTTTCCCGTAGCACGCTGGTACTGGATGGCAGCCGCTTTGGCCTGAAAGTCCATCAGTCCCGGCACGCTCACCAGCGTCACGGAACCCGCGGTTTCCTGAGTGAAGTGCCATTGGGGCGCGAGAAACGTCGGCTTTGTTCGCCCTAGGGGCGTCAGGAGCAGCGCGTTTTTCCGCGGAAAGTGCCGTGTCGTCGGAATGCCGATGCGCTGCCACAATTGCCGCAAATAACTCCACCAGCGGATCCACTCGCGACTTGAGGTAGCGGCTCCGGGATGATCGCCCGATTGGCGAGTCCACCAGAAAAAGGGGTCGGCGATCGGTTTCCCGTCGGGTTCGTAGTTACGAAAATCGAACTGACCTCCCCATAGCGGGAGGGAACCTTGTCCATCGGCGACAATTGTCACGCGGCCCCCCGACTCTGCGACCAGTGTGGCCATGAGCAATCCCGCGGGTCCTCGACCCACGATAACGACGTCACTCCCATCCATCGAATACCACCTGCTCGGCCAGCGTTTGAAATCGGATCGCGCGGTTGAATGCCGCCTCTCGTGCGTTGTCACCCCAAGCGGCTGGCCAGAGTCCTTTTTCCCGCTCCTTACGAAGATGCGCCAATTCCTCCACACACGTTTCCGGGCCATAGCGCTCGGTTCTAAGCGCCACCGCGCGATGTGCGCACATCGTTCCTTGACACGGTCCCATCGCGAACCAGGTCCCCGTCCGCCATTCTTCCACGGACCAGTCCATCCGTGACAGCAAGGCATCGCGAGTGACCCCTTCGCATTCACACACCAGAGGGCCTCCCGGAGCCACCCTCTCATGGACCGGAGAAAGCGGAGTGGCAGCTGTTCGTGACCGATTGTCTATTCCCAAGTAGGCGCACACCTCGTCGCTTACGCTCTCCGCCATCAAACGATACGTAGTCCACTTCCCGCCCACCAAAGAGAATGCGCCCTGAAGACCATGCCGGGCACCGTGGTCAATGACGCGGAAATCACGGCTAATATAGCGCGATCGGACGTCTCGGGCGTCTTCCTGATAGAGCGGACGCACGCCACAAAAAGCGCGCAGGGGCCGCCACCTGTCGATGGCGGGGAACAACTCGCGTCCCAGTTCCAAGAGTCGCCGCGCCTCCTCACGCGTAGGTTCCGGCGCCTCAGGTCTATCCTGGGGAACGTCGGTGGTGCCGAGGATGACAGTTTCGCCATGCGGCACGAAGATATCGCCGTCACCCGGTGGTGCCAAGCGGTTGACCACCTGGGGCACCCTGCGGTTTGCAAAGATGAGCATCATGCCGGCAGCCCGCTGCATCGAAAATCGATCCGAAAACAGCTCCGCCACGTCGCTCGCCCAAGGACCCGCCGCATTGACCACGGCGTCGCACGCGATCTCAAGAGCGCCGTTTTTCGTTTCGACGAAAACCCCTGTGACCCGCCCATTGATGTGCCGGACCGCCTTCAAACGGGCGTGGGATAAAATGGTGCCGCCAGCCATTTTCACGTTGTCCTTCAACAAGGTTAACAGTGTGAATCCCTCTAAGACGGCGTCCGGCACGAAGTATGCCGCATGAGATTCTGGCCGGATTCCTGGCACCTTATCCTCTAATTCTTTACGAGAGACGGAGCGCACCGGAATTCCGGCCTCATCCACCCCTCTTAACCATTCATCGAGATAGCCAATATCGCGGTCGCCGACGCCCACAAAGTAGCCGCCTGTCGGCTCGATTGCGGACGGCACGATACGCCGCAGGATCTGGTTTTCTTCTCGGCACTCTTGAGCGGCACGCGGATCGGACACCACATACCGCCCACCGCTATGGAGCAACCCGTGAAAGCGGCCGGAGGTGCCTCGACCGATGTCTTCCGCCTCGACAAGAGTCACCGGAATGCCCCGCAAAAGGAAATCCCACGCCGTGCCTAACCCCGAAGCTCCGCCCCCAACCACAACCACCATGGATAACCCTCCAAATAAAAAACCCCGCAACGCGCACGCGTTGCCGGGTTGTCTCTTTGTCTCTCCCAGCGAACCAGATTGACAATT
>DAHWKG010000016.1:0-3427 GCA_027343765.1 Sulfobacillus sp. | reverse complement strand
GGGCCGGGATATTGCCGCCGCGGTGCGGGCAGGCAACGCACTCCACGTATATGACAACGGGCACATGCTGAATCATGAGCTGTTCAACCGTGCGGGCGGTTTGGCTCTCGTGGCGCGGTTGGGCATTACGCGGCCGGTCGTAGACAACGTGGTGAATCGGGTTGACAAGGGTGTTGCGAACCCTGCACCCCGCGCGGACGGCTCGGCCTTCGATATCGCGTTCGCCCGCCACGTAATCGATCAGGCAGCCATTATCCCCGGGGACTATCTGGTGATCGGCTCCGTATCCGGGCGGAGTCCCTTCATCGTGGAGCTTGCGCGGTATGCCCGGAGCCGGGGTGCCCGCACCATCGCATTGACCGCCCTGCGATATGCCCGTGTTTTGCCTCCGCTCCATCCTGATGGACAGTTGCTGTATCAAGCCTGCGACGACGTGATCGACATTCAGACCGAGGTGGGGGATGCCGCACTCGCGGTAGAGGGACTCGAGGAGAAGTTGGCACCTACGTCCGGAGTGCTGGCGGCAGTCGCCATGTGGACGTTGGAGGCCGCCCTCGCCGAAGCCCTGCTGGCGCAAGGGATCCAGCCGACGGTTTTTCGAAGCGTAAACTATCCGGACGGCCCGGAGCGCCTGCAGGCTGCGCGGGATCGGTTCCAAAAGCTCGGTTATTAAACAGCGCCGGAGACACGGGCCTAAACATAGGAGGCAACCCGAAATGGACCATCGCGGTGTGGGGCGTAGCTATTGGCACGCTTTAAAAGAAATTCTCGAACCGATGGTGTCGTCGCAATTGGACGCGGTGCAGAAGGCTGCCGATACGGCGGTGGAGGCATTGGCGGCGGGACATCGGCTGTATATCTACGATACCGGGCACATGTTAAATCGCGAACTGGTCAATCGCGCGGGGGGGCTCATTGCGATGACGCCGCTCAATTTTGATCTAAATGTCGAGAATACGATTGCCCACGAACCGCCGCGAAGCCGTCCGCTTGCAACAGAGGAGGAAATCCGCGGATTCGTGGCATACGCCCTCGGCCAAGCGGGGGTAAAGGCCGGGGACGTTGCGATTGTTGGGTCGGTGACAGGGGCGCGGGTGTTGCCCGTCGAGGTCTGCCGGCAACTGAGACAGCGGGGGGTAGCGCTCATTGGGATTACGTCCCTGGAGTACTCGCGGTTTGCTCCCGCTCAACATTCATCCCAGCAAAAACTGGCCGATCTCTGTGATGTCGTCATCGACAATCCATGCATCGTGGGGGATGCGATCCTCTCCGTACCCGGGATCGACGTCCGCGTGGCTCCAACCTCGGGCGTGAGCGCCGCCGTGCTAATGTGGATGTTCTGCGCAGAGGTGGTCGCGCGCCAGGTGGCGCATGGCGATACCCCATGGGTGTTGGAAAGCATGAATCTGCCGGGTGCCAACGAGCGAAACCAGGAGCGCGCGCAGGGGTACCTGTCCAGCCTAACGGTAAGTAAATAAGAGAGAGGCGGTAAGCCGATGATTGACCATTATTTCGAAACCATCACGGCGCTGCTGAAGGATGTCCGTGAGAGGGAGGCCGAGGCCATTGAAGCCGCGGCCGAACAAATCGCGAACGCCACGGTAGCAGGACATAGCTTCTTTGCCTTCGGTTGCAGTCATTCAGGATTATTGGTCCAGGATATCTATTACCGTGCCGGAACGTTCATGTTGGTGAACCCTCTCTTTGGGCCGGGCATGAGCCTCAGTGATGACTTTCCTCCAACCAAGACATCAGCTATGGAACGGCTTCCCGGACTGGCCGAGGTGATTCTAGATGCCAGCCCCGCTAAGCCGGACGATGTGCTGCTTGTGGTGTCGACCTCGGGCCGTAACCACGTTCCCATTGAAATGGTACGCGAAGCCAAACACAGGGGTCTCACCGTCATTGCCCTGACCTCGAAACAGTATAGCCAGGCCGTGGCCAGTCACGATCCGGGGGGGGTGCGGGTGGCTGATCTCGCAGATATCGTGATCGACAACCATGCGCCCCGGGGTGATGCGGCGTTGCAGTTAGATGGGGTTGCAACGGCTTTCGGGCCGGTGTCGAGCGTGACCGGGATCGCGATCTTGCATGCAATGATGGCGCGAGTTGTCGAACTGTGGGTGGAACACGGGCTGACCCCGCCAGTTTATATGAGCGGAAATCTAGACCAGGGCCCCGAATTCAATCGCCAGATGCTGGCCAGGCACCATGGGGCCATCCATTACCTGGGGTCATGATCGTCGGCATAGACGGAGGCGGCACCAAGGTGGAATGCGTCCTGGGGTCGGACGCAGGTCGCATCCTGGGCCGAGGAATCGGTGGGCCCGTGAATACGAATTTTTCTACCGTGTGGGAGGTTGTTCAGTCGTTTGATCGTGCGATTGAGGCTTCCCTGTTGCAAGCCCAGGTTGCGGAAGACCAGGTGTCTTTGGTGGTGGTGGGCAGTCCCACGCGGCGTGAGACGCTTGCGTCCGTCGTTGGCCGTTGGTTTCCTAGAGCGGAGATGTTATCGGTGAGCGAAGGCCAGCTCGTCCTCGCCGCGGGAGGTTTGGTGGAACGCGGGGTTGCCGTGATCTCGGGAACCGGGTCGCTAGTCTTTGCCCGGGATGCGGTAGGTCGGACGATTTCGGTCGGGGGATGGGGTACCGTGCTGGGGGACGACGGCAGCGCGTACGACATTGCCGTGAGTGCCTTGCGGGCAGTGTGCCGGGCGGACGATGGGCGTGGGCCGTCAACTCGTTTGACCGAACGGATTCTCTCCTGGGCCCAGGTGGGGCATCCGCGAGAGATTCCCCAGGCGATATACGGGCCAAACGCGCCTAGTCGGTGTGCCGTCGCAGCCCTGGCACAGGACGTGGCCGAAGCCGCTGGGGCGGGCGATGCGGTGGCACACGATATCCTCGTGCAGGCCGGGTCCGCGCTTGCGGACCAGGTGACCGCGACGGCGCTCCGGATAGGATTCGAGCCAGGGAACCCGATGACCGTCGTCGCTTCCGGCGGTGTGCTCATGGGCAACGCGACCGTTTTTTCTGAACTCGTGCAGCGGGTCCAATCGCCCTATCCGCAAGCCGAAATTCAGCGTGCATCGGTATCACCCGCCATTGGCGGGGTCGCAATTGGTTTGCGGCAGGCGGGGGCTTCTCAAAGCACCCTACTGGAACTCTTCCCGCCGCCGGGAGCACTGAAAGGTGGGGGGAGCGCATGACGAATGAGACGACGCGAGCGATCCGGGGCCACATTTGGGATGCCGGAAACGGTCGGTTTGTCCAGGGTAAAGTACAGTGGGATGCGACCGGAGTCATCCGCGCGGTCCGGCCGGTGTCCGCGGCCGACTCCTTGTGGGTGGTGCCAGGGTTCATCGATGAACACGTCCATGGTGCTTTTGGTGCGGACTCCATGGACGGAACGGTTGAGTCTGTGAAAA
>DAHWKG010000210.1:0-2488 GCA_027343765.1 Sulfobacillus sp. | reverse complement strand
CTACGTATACGCCGGCGCCGGTTTCCACCACGGCTATGTCGTCTTTCCCCATCGGGCGGACGGACCGGATTCCTCGGTGACGGGCTATAGTCTCCGCTGGGCCGAAACGTCCCCGCCACCATCGAATCGCCCCACCAAATGGGTGGCCTCGGTGTTTCGGCTAAGTTTATTTGGCTTTACTGACTTCAATAATTTGTGGGGTATTTGGTAAATTTAGAGTGATTTCTTGGTGGCACTAGCGGAGCCTCCGGGAAAAATAAAAGAGCCCCGGACAGTTGACACCTGTACCGAGGCCAGTGAAAGTTGCGATCTCTCCTGGCTATTTTATGGCATTTTTGGCCGTCATTCAAGGCTTATGAGCAGAGTTGGGAGGCCGGCGGGCCCACAATCACGTGCCCGAACGGGCACGGCGCACTCGCAAAAAACGGAACCTATTGCCGCGATTACTTGGACGCCCAAGGCGCCCATTTGCTCCGGTTGCAACGGTATCGCTGTCGGCCCTGTCAAGCGACATGGACGCTGTTCCCCACGTTTGCTACCCCGTTTTCGGCGTATGCCCAAGGAATCGTCTGGGCAGTTGCTATTTGGCATCGGGAACGCGGGTGGTCCTGGCGACGCATTCAGGCGTGGTGCCTGGCCCATGATGTTCCGACCCATATTCGCACGTTGCAACGTTGGGCTCAACGGTGGAGCACCCACATGCCGGAGTGTTTGCAACAATTGATGGTTTGGATTGCGGATAACGGCTATCGGGATCAGGTGGATGTCTGGGGTCGGCTAAACGTCGAGACGGCGTTTCAGGCCTGGAGACAGTTATGGCGCGGCCTGCAGCAGCGAATGCCCGCGTGGCGGCGAGGATCTTTGTGGGTGGGGCCGACGCTGTTGGGGTTAGGCTGTCACACGGAATGCCGAATGGCCCGGGGACCGACGATGGGGGTAGGGTCAGGTGATTGACCATTTCTAGCCTGAGGAGGCGAATGCCCCGTGTTGTCATCGCGGACGACCCCGGAAGTAATCGCGGCGTTTCGTTATCATGTCATTGCCCCATTAGTGAATCGACCGCTCTCATATGGGGAGCAGCGTGCGCTTATTCATACGCTCTGTGACCAAACCTGGCAGGCCCCCGATGGCGAGCCAGTGACCCTAAGTCCGCGCACGATTTATCGATGGTTGGCGGCGTATCGTGCTGGCGGCTGGGCGGCCTTAACACCCGCGCCCCGGGCGGATGCGGGCACGATGCGCCATCTGGATCCGGAGATCTTAGCCCTCGCCATTCAACTCCGTGAGGAAAATCCCACCCGGTCTGTCCAACACATTATTCGGATGATGGAACTCGCTCACCGTATTGAGCCGGGAGCGGTAAAATATAGCACGCTGACGTACCACTTTCGTCGGCGGGGTGTGTTGGCCAAACAAACGCCCGATCCCGAGCACGTGCTCCGGCGGCGCCAAGCCCCGTATGTAAATGCGGAATGGCAAGGGGACACCCAATATACCGTCCGTTTGCCGGATCCGGCCCGACCGGGCCGGACGAAACAAGCCTATCTCTTTGCATTCATCGACGATTATAGTCGCTTTATTGTGGGGGCGCAGTTCTTTTTTGAAGAGAACCGCCCGCGCCTCGAAGAGGTGCTCAAGTGGGCGATTGTGCGGCACGGCGTCCCCGAAATTTTGCATTGCGACAACGGCGCGGTGTACTCGTCGCACTATCTCCAACGGGTCTGTGGCGAACTGGCTATTGACCTCCGCCATGGACGCCCGAGACACCCGAGTGGGAAGGGAAAAATTGAGCGCTGGTTCCGCCGCGTGGATCAGCAATTTACGGGGGAGGTCCAACCGCTGATCACCGACGGACGCGTGCAAACGCTTGAGCAACTCAACGCCCTCTTGGAGGCGTGGTTAGCCGTGGGGTATCACGATACACCGCACAAGAGTTTGGCCGGGGCGACGCCCCGGCAGGTCTGGACGGCGAGCCGCCAAGATCATCCCCCGCGCACCCAACCCGTGGACACGTTGCGACGCATCTTCTTGTGGCAGGACACGCGCCGGGCGGACAAAACCGGGGTCATTCAGTTGGCCGGCAATCGATACGAGGTGGAGGCCCGGTTGGCGCGCAAAACCATCACGGTACGCTATGATCCGTACAATCTCGCCGTCATCCATTGCGAGTATCAGGGCCAGGTCTATCCCGATGCAACGCCGCTGGTCTTACACCACCATCGCCACCGCGAGGTGCCCAATCCGGAAACCCCGCCAGCTACGCCAGCGACCGGCTTAAATTATCTCACCCTGGCTCAGGAACAACAGGCCACGCGGATCCAGGCCCAGCAAGCCCGCATTCACTACGCTACGCAATCCCTCAACCCTACCCATCCGAAGGAGGACCCGCCGCATGCTTAAAGGCTATTTTGGCTTTCGTCGAGAACCGTTCAGCAAAGAGCTCGATCCCACGGAATACTTTCCGCACAGCGGCTTTCAGGAATTACAA
>DAHWKG010000194.1:0-28501 GCA_027343765.1 Sulfobacillus sp. | reverse complement strand
GTGCCCTTGTCCCTGACGGGACGCGACCCGGACCATCGTTGGGACCGTTACTTCACAGGATTAATAAGCGGTATTTGGGGGCAATAGCGCTAACAGGTGGACTCCCGTCCACCTGTTTAGCCAAAAATCTTAACCGCGACCATTGCCCCAGATCAACCCAAGATGTGCCACTCTGACAGTGAGTGAAAAGTCTGTGGTCAATCATGAATTCCTAGCTGCAGGGCGGGTCGCTATCCCAGTTTAAGGACCCAAACCGCGCAACCGCCCTCACGGCCGCAGCCCTTCCGCGATCAGACCTGGACTATGGAAATTATTTCACAGCGGTTGCCAAATATTACTAATTTGGGTAGAATCAGGGGCGATCGCATTTTCCCCCAAAGGAGGGAGCCCATGTCCACTCCCCGTATTGCCGTGTCTCAGGCCCCGTATATTCGCGACGTCGACTCCGCTATGAGCCGAGCGCTTGATCACATGCGCCACGCTGCGAGCCGCGGAGTGGATATTGTGGTTTTCCCGGAATGGTTTCTGGGCTTGAATCCGGTTGAGATTCTCCCCAATCGCCTCACTGACCGCATTAGCCGTCTGGCCCGCGAACTCAATGTCTTGGTGGTCACCGGCAGTATCCGAGCACTCGAACCCGAGAGCGGGAAGAAGCAGCAACGCTCCTTGGTCATTGAGCCGGATGGGACCTTGGCTGGATCTCATGCCAAATTACTCTTCCACCCAACCGAACGGCCCTGGTTCGAGCCCGGCCCTGCGGTCAATGCCATTTCCACGCGCTGGGGCCGCATTGTGATTTTGCCAGGTCTAGATGCGGTCGATCCAGACGTTTGGGAAACCACCCGCGAGCTGGTTCCCGATCTCGTCGTCATGGCTGCCAATCCGCGCACGATTTCCGAACGTAACCAGATCCAGGAGATGGCCATCCAGCGGTCTCAACAAATTCATGCCACGATTGTTGTCGCTCCCCTTATTGGCCGTTTTTCTGGTTCGTCTTATGTCGGGGGAGCGCTTATCGCCGATCATGGCCGCATGCTGGGCATGGCTGACGAACAAGAAACCATTCTAATCGCGGGCGATCCCGAGGCTCCCCTGATCCAATTGGGAGTGACAGACATTTCTGCTTACATTCCTTTGGCGCGACCCCTGGGTGGCCGCCCATTAGACGTGAAACGAGCGATTGGACCTGAAGCCGAACGGCGGGTCCTCGTGGACTGGGGCCTTCTCCAATCGTCGGAACCGGCCCAGGCTTCTGAGGAACTCTTGGCGATGGCGCGAGATAATCCCCGTTGGATCGCTCTGGCCCCGGCGCGTCCCGGCTATGTTGAGGATTTAAAACAGCTACTCGCGCGCGGAGCGGGAGGCGCCTTCATCTACCCCGGTCTTGATCGGGCCTTCCCTTGGGTCGATTCCGTGCGCAAGTTAGGCGAAGTCCTAGCGGAAGCGCGTAAACCCTTGTTGGTGCATGGGGGTCCGGGACCCGCACCGCTCCGCTTCGACGGGCCGGCCTTATGGGACGAATTTTTGATGGAATTTCCGACGATTCCAGTCATCATCCATTCCATGGGCCAGCGTTCCCCATACTTGGAGGAGTCCCTTGTGCTCGCTGAACGGCACCCCCATGTGTATTTAGAAACGTCGCACGCGCCAGTGAGCGCCATTAAAGAGGCTATCCACACGGCGGGACCGGATCGGGTATTGTTTGGCAGCGGTGGGCTTGCCCAAGACTTCCAAAAGGAGTGGGAAAAAATCGAACGGCTGGAGTCCGAGATGTCTCCGGGTGCCTTTCAAAAACTGGTCAATCTCAACGCACGGAATCTCTTTTTCCAACCCGACGGTCAAGAACGCCGCGGTCGCGATTCCTTGCATCCCTTTCGGCGTCCTAGTTGAACTCGAAAAAGCGGTGACGTGATATACTAAAGGGAAGAGTTTTTCGGTACGGAAGAATTGAAGGAGGCGGCCTCGTCGGATTCCCCCACGTTTATTGATGAGCAGGAAGAAAAAGTGCCCGTGGTCGATTTAGCCGGGCGCGAACTAACACCCTGTAGTCCTGAGAAGGCCCAGCAAAATTTACGGGACGGCTTAGCCATTATGTCTCAAGACGGAGTCCTTCACCTCAACTATCAGCCGCTCGCCCATCGCCGCATCTATCGGCAGGTGCAAAAACGCGACGGATGGGTTTGTGCTTGGTGCGGAGGCCCAGGATCGACTTTAGAGCACGTTATCCCCATCTGCTGGGGCGGGCAAACCTCCTTGGACAATTGCGTGATCGCCTGTCGGGCCTGCAATCATAGCCGGAACAACGCTCTACCGTCAACTTTTGTGCGGTGGACCGGCTTTCGCCCCCGTCATCCGGTTGTTCGACATATTTTAGCACACGAGGACGAGCTCTTAGAAAAAGCGCAACAGGCACTCCTGACGCGTCCTTTGGCCTCGTGCCTCACCCGCGAAGAAGCGCAGGTCTGGGTCGCCTATCACGCTCCCTCCAGCGATTGGGTACGGCCCAATCCACCAGACGAACCCATTACCCGTTTAAAGCCCGACACCAAACCCTTCGGCGAATACTTTGTACCATAGACCTCACGCGAGATGCATGCGTCCTTTGGCCCAATCTCGACGCCGCTGAACTTCTTCGGGCAAGGTGCGAGCCCACGGAATCACCTGGCCTATAGCCTTTTCCAGAATCCCCGGGCTTAAGGGTTGCCCGTCCTCTTCGGCAAGAAATTTCGCTTCGACAACCAGCGCCTCAATATCGGCCCCCGAAAAATCCTTCAGTCGCGCGCCGATTCCCTGAAACGGGGCCATATCGGACACCCCTTGGTTGGCCAAATGGATTTGCAGTATCTCCTCCCGAGCTTGGGCATCCGGCAAGTCGACAAAAAAGAGGGCGTCGAAACGTCCAGGCCGCCAAAATTCCGGGGGCAGATCGCTTAGATCATTCGCGGTGGCTGCCAACATGATTGGTGCGTCATGGTCCTGCATCCAGGCCAGCAAGTAACCCACCAAACGTTGGCTTACGCCGCCATCATCTTGGGCATGGCCTGGGGCAAGTCCTTTTTCAATCTCATCCACCCACAAAATAGCCGGGGCGAGGTGCTCGGCAGCCGAGAGCGCCACGGTTAACTGCGATTCAGACTGCCCCACATAGCGGCCCAGGAGGCCTCCCCAATTAAGCCGTAACAAGGGAAGCTCCCACGATTTTGCCCACGCCTCCACCGCCAGACTCTTCCCCGTACCGGGGACCCCATAGAGCAGCACCCCGCGGGGAAAGGGCAAGTAGGTCGGCCGGGATAAGGCGAGGGCTCGACGGTCGGCCCAGGCTTTTAATTGTCGAAGCCCTCCCACCCTGCGCCAATCCCGCTTGGGATCGATGAGTTCGAGCCCGGCCACATCAACCGCTTGTCGCTGCGCCAAGCGGCGAAGGCGAGGATCTGCACTTGACTGCCAATCCCGCATTTTACGACCTGGCTCACCACCGACAACCGTGAGGCTGTCGTGCTTAAGGCTCGGGGGAAGGGGGTATCCGACAGGCGCCGACGCAATCAGCATGACTGGTGTGTCCCGGCGGGCGATCTCCTTGAGGGCCCGCCGGGCAAAGGGAGACAGCGCCTCCAGTGCCAAATCCCAAGCGACAATGACACCCTCGGAAGCCGTCCATGCCCTCTCTAAAAACGTGTCCGGGTCTCGGGTCAGGTGACCACCAATCGCGTCACCGGGACGCACAAGTCCAGTCACCGCACTCCATTCCCAGAGCGGTACATCCCGGCGCTCGGCCAAATTGCGGGCCTGGCGGCGCACGACCGCCTCATCCCCATTGACTACCTCAATGAGCCGAACCCCTTCATCCCACCACCGATCCCACTCGCGAAAAGCGTCCTCCTGATTCATCACATTTCCTCGGGCTGACTTATCCCCATCAGTGATAGTCCCCGCGTATTCACCGCCAGCACTGCCTCGGCCAGCGCCAATCGCGCTTGACGCACGGCCGGCTCCGCATCGAGAATTCGATGGGCGCGATAGAAAGCGTGGAAGGCAGCCGCCAACTCGGTCATAAACTTGGCCAAATGTTGAGGGGCCCGCTCTTGTGCTACTCGCACCAGCACTTCAGGAAACCGCGCCAGCAAGAAGAGCAAGTCCCGCTCCTCAGCCGATGTCAACCACCGAAGGTCGACCGGCGTGCTCTCCTCTTGACGGGCGCGCCATTGGCGCAGAATACTGTGGATACGGGCCCCAGCATATTGCACGTAATAGACCGGGTTGTCGGACCCCTTGAGGGTGGCCAAGTTCAAATCAAAATCCATGGGAGTTTCTGGAGACCGTTCCAAGAGAAAGAAGCGTGCCGGATCCACCCCCGCTTCCTCGATTAGGTCCTCCAAGGCGACAAAGTCGCCACCTCGTTTCGACATACGCACGAGTTCTTGCCCACGCATGAGCCGCACCAATTGGATGATGAGCATTTCTAGCCGCTCGGGAGGATAGCCGAGCGCCTCCACCACCGCACGCATACGACCAATATACCCGTGATGATCCGGCCCCAAGAGATCGATGACATAGTCGAACCCGCGATCGAACTTACCAGCATGATAGGCGGCGTCAGGCACAAAGTATGTGTAGTTGCCATCGGATTTCACCATCACCCGATCCTTGTCGTCGCCAAACTGGGTCGAAGTAAACCACAAGGCTCCGTCTTGCTGGACGATATAGCCCCGCTCGCGCAGCCGCTCGAGTACCGCTTTCGGAGCTCCCGCCTCTCGGAGTGACCGTTCCGAAAACCACCGGTCGAATTCCACCCGAAAAGCCCGGAGTGTCTCTTCGTGGCCCCGACGAATCCGCTCCGCCGCCCAAGCTCCCAAAGACGGATGGTCCTTCTCGGTGAGCGCATGGGCATCGACCTCGGGATGCTCAGCCTTATATTGCTGGGCAAGCTCTTTCACGTAATCCCCCGGATAGACGTTCTCCGGCCAGTCCCTTAGCACCTCGTCGCCCGCTAGCTCTCGAAGTCTCAGTGCCAGGGCGTGACCTAAGGTCGCAATCTGATTGCCGGCGTCGTTGACATAAAACTCCCGGGAGACGTCGAATCCCACCGCAGTCATCACCCGTGCCAAGGTATCGCCCACAGCGGCGGCTCGCCCACTGACCACCACCATCGGCCCGGTGGGGTTGGCCGAGACATATTCAAGGAGGACTTTTTGACGGCCCCCGACATCGCTATTGCCATATTGGAGGGGGGCCGCCCGGACTTGGTTCACGACCTCGGCCAACCAGTGGGTCTCCAAGGTCACATTTAAGAACCCCGGGCCTGCCACCTCAAGCGACTTTACCAGCGGAAGTTCCCGCCACACATCAAGTAGTTGCTGCAACAGGGTCCGCGGCGGTATTTTTGTACGGCTAGCAACCTTTAACGCAAAGCTGGTGGTTAAATCCCCGTGGCCACTCTCGGTGGGCACATCCAACCGTACCATGTCATCCAGCCCCGGAAACCCGGACCCCTGAAGAAAGTCAAGAATGACCCGCCGAATCTCTTGGCGGGCCTCGTCCAACCGCGATACGTAGGGCATGCGGTTCCTCCTAACCGTGGGTAATTGCTAAGAGTCCCTCTCGCACCATCTTGGCCGCCAGCACCGCTGACCGCTGAGATAAATCGTGGGCCGGCATGGCCTCGACTAAGTCCATCGAAACCACGTCCAACTCGCGCATGAGGCGAATCGCCTCCAGTGCCTCGCCGGATGATATTCCCCCAGGTTCGGGCGTTCCCGTCCCTGGCATGAAAGCCGGATCAATCACATCAATATCTATCGTGACATATACGGGACGTCCCTTCAACTCGCCCAGGCGTTCTTGAAGCGGGCGCAACACCTCGTGCGGGTGAAAGTGCACATGCTGCCGTGCGAAGGCCACTTCATCCCGGGTCGCCGAACGAATGCCGAACTGATAGAGGTGCTTCGGCTTTAAGTGTTCCGTAATGCGCCGCAAAACGGTGGCATGGGAAAGCTTTTCCCCTAAGTAGTCCTCACGAAGGTCCGCATGGGCATCAAAGTGGATAACCGCTAAATCGGGATAACGCTTGACCACCGCCTGCACCAATGGCAAGCTGACGAGATGTTCGCCCCCTAAGGCAAAAAAGCGGCTGCCACGTGAGAGAATCGAATCGGCCGCATCATAAATATGGGCCAGACTCTGTTCCACGTTGCCAAACGGCAACTCCAGGTCTCCGGCATCATGAACGGAGGTTTCTTCCAAGTCCCGGTCCTGGGCCAAGGAATAGGTCTCGATGGCATAGGATGCCTCTCGCACCCGGGCCGGACCGAAGCGCGAGCCCGGTTGAAACGACACCGTAAAGTCCATAGGAATGCCGAAATAAACCAGTTCAGCCTCCTGGAGCGGCGCATTCATTCCTAAAAACCGATCGGTGCGGCTGAACTCGCTCATCGAACGATATCCTCCACAAACTTCGGCAGAACAAAGCAGGAGCGCTGAATCGCCGGCGTCCAGTAGCGCGTTTCGATGGCGTCAGCGTCCACCCGCCTAGACGGTTGGGGCAGCCCATTGGTCGCCATTAAAAAGCTCCACAAACCGCTGGGATATGTGGGGATCGCGGCCAAATAAAGATTGACGTCGGAAAACGCCGTCTTCATGCCGTCTTTCATCTGACGAATCAGCGCTTGGTGCAAAAAGGGCGATTCCGATTGAGCGACCAAGACCCCGTGGGGTTTCAGCGCCTGGGCAATGCTTTGATAGAAATCGGCTTGGAACAGTCCCTGGGCCGGCCCCACCGGATCGGTGGAATCCACAATAATGACATCAAAATCGCGCGCATTCTTAACCCATTCGATGCCGTCGGTGTAGTGAACAGACGCCCGGGGATCATCGAGGGCCGACGATAGGGCCGGGAAAAATTCCCGCGCCGCATCCACCACCGCCTTGTCGATTTCCACCAGGTGAGCCTCCAAGACACTCTGATGCTTCAAAATTTCGCGGATGGCACCTCCATCGCCGCCCCCAATCACCAACACCTTCTTGGGATCATCCAACATGAAGAGCGGCACATGGGTAATCATCTCGTGATAAACAAACTCATCGCCATCGGTGGTCTGTACGGCACCGTCCAAGGCCAAGAGACGACCGAAAGTCTCCGTCTCCGCGACCAACAAGTCTTGAAACGGCGTCTCCATCGCACGCAATATACTGGTGATGCGAAGTCCTAAAGTAAGCGCCTCGGTTTGGTATTCCGTAAACCAGGTTTGCCGCTTTGCCACCCTCTGTCCCTCCGCCCTAGTACCAGAGTGCCACCGCTGCAAAGGCGCAACCAATGGCCTCGACCCGATGCTGCACCGCACGCACCACAACACGCTCAATGTCCCGCCCACGGGCTCGAAACGCCTCCCGAGCCATCTGTTCAACAGTGCGGGCCGCCTCTTCTTCGCTGCAATGGCCGGAGAACTCCATGATGACCCCGTACTCGTCGGGGCGCCCAATGCCTACAGCCACCGCTGCAGAAATGAGCGTTCCCGGCTCCTCCGAAGTCACGGTTCCGTACGCGGTGGGCATCAGACTGCCTGGAACCGCTTCAAACCTCTCTACCTCTTGTGCCCCCGGGGGTAAAATGGAACTCACCCGAAGTAAATTCAAATTGCCAATGCCCGCCGCGAGAAGCGCATTGTCAAAAGCGTTAAGACGGGTGGGGCCCTCGGCCGCACCGGCCATCACGGTAAATTTGCGTGGCGTGGGTAACACAGACTTGCCTCCTATCCCCATAGTCTTGGCTATTATAGCAGACGCTTCCAAGTTAGCAACTAAATCGTAGTCTGTCCTAATTTGGCGCCCTCCATTGCACAGAATTAACAGATTAGGTGGCGGCCACCACGCCATACTAACCCGTGAAAGGAGGTTCCCGATGGATCGACAACGCGGGCGGCATAGCCCAAAAAACAGCCGGCCGGGGCGGGCCGGGTACTTCCGTGAGCGATGGCATCGCGTTCGGGACCGGTTGGCCAGCACAGGCGCCATGATTAGCCTGCCAGCGCTCGTGATTGGTATTGGCGCGATCCTGGTTCCCACAGCATGGGTGTTCTTGCCGGCACCCAATCTTCCCGCGGACACCACCATCTATGACCAACACGGTCACCTCGTCAGCGTAATTTACTCGAGCGTCAATCGGATGCCCGTGACCTACAGCGAAATCCCGGCCAATCTACAAAACGCTTTGGTGGCTATCGAAGATGACACGTTTTGGGTTGAGCCTGCCGTCGACCCCGTGGGCATCACCCGGGCGGCAGTACTGGATCTGCGACGCGGAAAAATTCTCCAAGGTGGTAGTACGATTACTCAACAGCTGGCTAAAAACCTCTATCTCACCGATCGGCGGACATTTAGCCGCAAATTTAAAGAGCTCTTTATCACGTTAAAACTTTCGACCATTTACTCACGGAGACAAATCTTGACCATGTATCTCAACGATGTCTATTTCGGCAACGGCGCTTACGGTGTGCAAGCCGCCTCCCAAACATACTTTGGGCACAGCGTGAGCAAAGATTCTCTGGCAGAATCTGCTCTTTTGGCTGGATTAGTTAATGCACCGAGTTATTATGATCCCTTTATCCACCCGGGAGCCGCCATGTCGCGGCGAAATTTGGTGCTCACCCAAATGGCGAAGCTCCACTATATTACTCGAGCCGAGGCCCGAAGGGCCCAGTCATCGCCACTCAATTTGGCGAGCACCACCCCCATTGGCAACCGCGCTCCTTTTTTCACCCAATTTGTGGCCGAACAATTGAAGTCGCTCGATCCCCATGTAGGGAAGACGCTGTACACTGGCGGCTATCGGGTCATCACCACCATGAACTGGCATATGCAGAAAATGGCCCAAACGGATGTCGCCAATTATGCTCCCATCAGTGGCAAAGTAGGCGGCGTATACGAACCCCAGGCCGCATTGGTGGCGATTAATCCGAAAAACGGCTACGTCGAAGCCCTGGTGGGAGGCGACAATTTCGCCAATTCGTCGTATGACCGCGCAACATTGGCCGCTCGTCAGCCCGGTTCCACCATGAAGTACTTCCTCTATACCACCGTGATTAACCAAGGCTACTCCACTTCGGCCGTGAAGGATTCCGCGCCCGTGAAGTTTCCGTCGGGCAACGGCACGTATTACGTGCCCCATAATTATGGACACGTCTATAACGGTCCTTTGCCGATTAGGCGCGCCATTGCCCTGTCCGACAATATTGTGGCGATCAAATGGATGGATACCGTTGGGCCTCCGGCCATGATTGCCATGGCCCACCAAATGGGGATCACCAGTCCCTTGGCTAACAATCTTACCACCGCCCTGGGTTCGTCTTCCGTGACGCCGTTGGAAATGGCGCGGGCGGTGGCTCCTTTGGCCAATGGCGGGTACCGCGTGCGGCCTTTATCGGTATTGAAGGTCACCGATGCCAACGGCCGCGTATTGTACACGGCCGCACCCAAGCTGACCCGTGTCATCAGCCCCCAAGTCGCTTATGTGGTGGCAGAGCTATTTCACGCCCCATTGTTAAGCCCTGTGGGTACCGCTCATAATTTGGAACCGTATTTGGCGGGTCGCCCGGCGGCGGCGAAAACGGGGACATCGTCTAAACAGCGTGATGCCTGGCTGGTGGGATTCACCCCGCAGTTAACGGCCGCCGTCTGGGTAGGTAATGACAACGATACCCCCATGGGGTTCACGGGGGATCGGGGGGCGGGACCCATCTGGGGCCATTTTATGGCCGATGCTCTGGCCGGTCAGCCGATGGTCCATTTTCATCGTCCCAAATTCATCGTGACCCGCGATGTGTGTTCGAAGACGGGACTATTAAGCAACGGCTGTTGCACCACCTATCGCGAATACTACATTCGGGGGCACGAGCCCACGAAAGTGAGCCCAGGGTGCGGATCGAGCGGGTCGGGGTCACCCAATCCTGGACGCAAGAAGAAATCGGGTGGGGGTGGGTCCGCTGCCGACATCCTGAAATCCATTTTAAAAGGGATCCCTTAGATGTAGGAACCCAAAAAGGCATTTTGTGGGTAGCCGCGCTGTTCCCAAAATCCGGGGTGCGCTGTCGGAGAGACGTGAATCGCGACCAACCATTTCACCGACTTATAGCCATACATTTGGGGGACCAGGAGGCGAACGGGAAATCCTTGCGCTCGAGGGAGCGCCTGACCGTCGATGCGGTCGGCGAGAATAGGATGGTAGTGGGCGATTTGTTGGGCATTTAAGGTGTCGGTGTAGACGCCGTCCCCGGACAGAAACGTCACCCAGGGTTCATGTCCCGGATCCCAACCGAGGGACGTGAGAAATGTTTCAAGGTCTACGCCTTCAAACCGTACGTGCGGGACAACCCACCCAGTCACGCAATGGAAATTTTCCTCCAAACGTCGGCGGGGAAGCGCTGCATATTGCTCCCAGTCTAACTCGACTGGCTTTGAAAGCCCAAACACGCGGAGGCGCCAATGTTCGCGGGGAATCTCGGGAAATCCATCGACTACCGTATAGGGGACAAATCCCGGCAAAGCATCGTTATTCTTTCCCCTGCCGATTAGCCGTCCGCTCACCATCTTCGTGAGTGAAGGCAGCCCTAAAACCACGGGAGTAGCCACGAGTGCCGCCACCATCCAGCGAAGAGCTCGGCGCCGCGACACATGAAAACCGCCCTCCGGTTCCCGCCAAATGGGCAGCCGTTTGAGCAAATGCCACACGGCCCAAAGAACCAAAATTAATGCCGTCAACCCATGAACAACGGTTGCGACAGCGTGGGTGGCTGAGGGACCAACCAGAAGCCCGCCCCCACTAACCAATAGCATGATAAGAAGAAAGTAAATCCAGCCCCCAAAGGCACCCCTATCTGGCCAGGGATAGAACGTCCGCGCCCAGCCGATGAGCGCGATGCCGTACAGGATTCCCCCGCCAATGTGCATCCACTGGACCGGAGCAAAAAAGGGACCCATTGCCCGTCGCCAACTGCTCAAAAACAGAGCAAAGCCGGTGAGGACAACAAGTCCCAATATCATCGCATGGCGCCAGTGGCGCCGCCGAACTTTCATGCCAGCGCTTCGGGGGGGAATCGCTCAGCCCCCGCCTCCGCCTCCTCGCGGGCTAAGTCCTGCAAGAAGGCTCGGTAGAGTGGGTCTCTATCCCACTCTATCCGAACCATTGGCCGAGCAGGTGGCCGCCCCCCATTCCGACCGCTACTGCGGCCGCCGTCACCAACAGAAACTGCGCCCCGCTCTTCCACCATGACGACTTCGCCACCTTCGCTTTAAGCACCCCGAGGCCAAACGCGGTCACAATTGCAAGACCAATCGCCCAAATCTCCGCCACATGCGCCGTCGAAATCAACAGATAGGGCAATATGGGCGGCACCGCCCCAGCGATCACGGCCAATCCCATGATGACTGCCGTCGTCCAAGGATTGTCCAACGAATCTAGCAAAATCCCAAGTTCTTCCTTCATCATGAAGTCGACCCAGCGCTCGGGGTCAGCCGTGATACGAGCGGTGAGAATTTTAATTTCATCGGAGCTGAATCCCTGCGCACGATAAATCCCTTCGACTTCAGCCCGCTCCTCGTGGGGGATCTCTTCCACTTCACGATACTCCCGTTGACGCTCCGCCAGGAAGTACTCGTTTTGGGCCACAGTTGATAAATATTGCCCCAAACCCATCGAGACGGTCGCTGCCGCAACCGCGGCCAATCCCGCAATAATAATTTGGTGGGACGATAAATGCGAGGCGGTCACCCCGACAATGATTCCGGTAATAGAGACTAAGCCGTCGTTAACGCCAAAGACCACCTCGCGAATCGAGCGTGCCCGGGGCGTGTGCACTTTGGTCTCAGAGTGGCCCACGATGGTTTTGGGCAACATTGCCTCTCCCCCTTGTTTACGATTAGGTAGCGAGAGCGGAGACAAGAGCCTCGCCAGCAACAGATTGGAAGTCAAACCCGAAAACCTCGGCCAAATGCTGCTCCACTCTCGGCGTCACCTCGGCCAGGGTCAGGGGTCGGGATAAGACGTGGTGCATGGACGTGACCCCTTTGTCCTCAATTCCACAGGGGATAATGCCGGTGAAGTGTGCCAAGTTCGGATTGACGTTCAGTGCAAAGCCATGCTGTGTAATCCAATGGCTGGCCTTAACCCCAATGGCGGCAATCTTCTCCTCCCCAACCCATACTCCGGTATGGGGCGGGAGGCGGCCTGCACCCACCCCAAAATCCCCGAGGGCGCGAATCAACACCTCTTCCAAATTGCGCAGATACTGGTGCAAGTCGCGTCCATAGTGGTTGAGATTTAAGATCGGGTACCCCACCAACTGGCCGGGACCGTGATAAGTAATGTCGCCACCACGGTCCACCTCGAACAGTTCAATCCCTTGACGCGCCCGTTCCTCTTCATCCCAAAGCAGGTTCGTGAGCGATCCGTGGGCTCCCCGCCCGACGGTATACACCGGCGGGTGCTCGACCAGCAACACCGTATCGGGCAACTCCCCCAATCGCACCCGGGCGCCGACCGCCCGTTGCAACGCCCATGCCTCGCCATAGGGCATGCGGCCTAGGTGGACCAACTGAGCCGCCGGCATTAACTACACCTCCTCGGGAACTTGTGAGGCGGCGTGATAGGAGCTTCGCACCAAGGGGCCTGCCTCAACATGCCGAAATCCGAGAGCTTCCCCTTCCCGCTTCAAGTCCTGAAACTCCTCGGGAAGATAATAGCGTTCAACCGGCAAGTGTTTCTGGTCGGGTCGGAGATACTGTCCGACCGTCAGCACGTCCACCTGGTTTTCTCGCATGTCTTCCATCACTTGACGGATTTCTTGGCGCGTTTCCCCCAATCCGACCATAATACCGGATTTGGTAATCATCGTGGGATCCTGATCTTTGACACGCCGAAGAAGTTCCATGGTGCGTTCATATCGCGCCTTCGGCCGGACCCACGGATAGAGACGCGGCACCGACTCCGTGTTGTGGTTTAAGATATCCGGCCGGGCCTCAACGATGCTTTCCAATGCCTTCCAATTACCCATAAGGTCGGGGATGAGGACCTCAACCCCGCACCCGGGCACTTGGCTGCGAATCTCTTCAATGCAACCGACGAAAATCTGGGCGCCCCCGTCGGGCAAGTCATCCCGGGTGACCGAGGTGATAACCACGTGCTTGAGCCCCATGTTTTTCGTGGTCCCGGCCACCCGTTTGGGCTCAAGGAGATCCAGCCCCGTCGGACGCCCAGTGGTAATCGCGCAGAACCCACAATTTCTGGTGCAGACATCCCCGAGAATCAAGAAGGTGGCGGTGCGCGCCTCCCAACATTCGTAAATATTGGGGCAGAGCGCTTCCTCGCAGACCGTATGCAACGTTTCCTTGCGCATCATGTCTTTGATTTCCAGGTAGTTCTTTCCTTGAGTGAGCCGCACTTTCAGCCACGGTGGTGGCTTAGGTCCGGGCATAGTCCGTGACTTGTGAACGACCGGCAATGGCTCCATGGCGTACTCCTTTCTCTGAGCAGCGATCCGGGGAGCGACACCGCCCCCGATCCCCTAATAGATTGACGTATTGGGCCCAACGGACTCCAAATGCTTTTTGATCACCTGCAGGAACTTGCCTGCCTCGGCTCCGTCAACCACTCGATGGTCAAATGATAGACAGACGTTGACCATCGACCGAATGGCAATCATATCGCCAATGACGACAGGCCGCTTGACAATCGACTCCATGGTGACGATACCCACTTCCGGCGCGTTGATAATCGGGTAAGTGAGCACGGTGCCCACAGCCCCGGTGTTATCCACCGTAAAAGTTCCCCCGGAAAGATCCTCCATGGTAAGCCGACCGGCACGGGACCGCTTGACCAAATCCTGCGTGGCTTTTGCCAGACCCACAATGTTCTTTTGATCGGCGTCCTTAACCACCGGCACAATCAAACCGCGATCGGTGGCCGCCGCCATGCCGATATTAATCCGCTGCTTCCTTACAACCGAATCGCCGTTCCATTGCGAATTCATCTCTGGAACCGCTCTGAGGGCCTCCACCACAGCCCGGAGCATGAAGGGCAGATACGTGAGGGAGACTCCCTCACGGTCCTTAAATTCATCCTTTAAGCGGGCTCGGAGTTCTGTAAGACCGGTGACGTCCACTTCCACCATAAGCCAGGCGTGGGGCACTGTCTGTTTTGAGCGCACCATGCGCTCGGCAATCACCTTTCGAACCGGCGTCAGCGGCTCTACCGTATCTCCCTCGTCAATGACGGCCGGCTGAGAATCCACGTGAACTGCCGTCGGGGAAGCCTCGGCGCGAGCCGGCGCAGCCTGTGTCTCAGTCCGGGTGGAGGTCTCCCGAGCCGGGGCGTGACTTTGTTGTTCCGCGGCCTTTAAGATATCGTTTCGGGTCACCCGTCCACCAGCGCCTGTTCCGGTCACCTCGTTCGGGTTAATGCCCTGCTCTTGGGCCAAGCGCCGCACGGCAGGAGAGTATCGCCCCCGACCTTCCCCGTTGGTAGCTTGGGCGGACGAAGGAGCACTCACCGAGGCCTCGGGAGCGGAGGAGGCCTCCGACTGCTGAGCTGGCGCTTCCGCGGCTTCTCCTGACGCCGCTCCTTCCACTTCGATTTCACAAATCGGCGTTCCAATGGGGACTGTCGTACCCGGGTCAACGAGGATCTTGGATACCTTTCCCGTAACTAGTGACGGAACCTCCGCGTTGACCTTGTCGGTCATGACTTCTAACAGCGACTCATATTTTTCCACATCGTCTCCGATGTTCTTCAGCCACTGGCCAATGGTCCCTTCCGTGACCGATTCACCCAGTTGCGGCATTGTGACAACTTCGGTAGCCATGTACTCTCCTCCTCGTCTTAGAACTTGGCCAGCTCTCGCGCCCGGTCGCGTATCTTCTCCGGCGTCACCATAAAGGCATGTTCCAACGGGGCCGCATAAGGCATCGCCGGCACATCCGGACCCGCTAAGCGCATAATCGGTGCATCGAGATAGAAGAGAGCGTGCTCCGAAATCAAGGCGCTCACTTCGCCGCCAATTCCACCGGTGAGGTTATCCTCGTGGACGATTAGGACTTTGCCGGTCTTTTTGGCGGTCTCAAGAATTCGCTCGACGTCTAGCGGGCGAACAGACCGAAGGTCCAGCACGTCCACCGATATGCCTTCTTTTTCAAGTTCTTCAGCGGCTTTCAAGGCATAACTCACCATCAACCCGTAAGTAATGATGGAGAGATGCTGGCCTTCGCGTTTCAGGTCAGCTTGCCCAATGGGAATTAAATACCGCTCATCAGGCACCTCTCCCTTGAGAGAGCGATAGGCAGCCTTGTGCTCAAAATACAGTACCGGGTCTTCGTCCTGGATCGCCGAAGCTAAGAGACCCTTGGCATCATAGGGAGTGCCCGGCACCACGACTTTCAATCCCGGCACGTGGGCAAAAAAGGCCTCAACACTTTGCGAGTGGTAGAGCGCTCCATGCACGCCCCCACCAAAGGGCGCCCGAATCACCATGGGCACATGGAACGTCCCGTTGGAGCGGTAGCGAATACGCGCCGCCTCTTGGACAATCTGGTTAATGGCCGGGAAAATGAAATCCGCAAATTGAATTTCCGGGACCGGTAGGAGCCCGTTAACCGCCGCCCCAATGGCTGTTCCGACAATTGCCGCCTCAGCTAAGGGGGAGTCAATGACCCGCTCCTCGCCAAATTCCTTTTGCAAACCCTCAGTAACCCGGAACACACCGCCCCGTACCCCAACATCCTCACCGTATATAATGATACGCTCGTCACGCCGCATTTCCTGGCGTAATGTTTCCCGAATCGCTTCTAGATAGCTTAATACCGCCATAGTCGTTCGCCCGGCTCCTTGTCGACGCCGGACTTTGCCCTCCTTATCTGGTTTCGATCCGTCGTCGACATTACAACGATCCGTAGACGTGATCCCCGAGCGTGGCTGGATCCGGCAAAGCCGCCTTTTCAGCATAGTCGGTGGCATCATTGACGATGTCTTTAATCTTCTGCTGCATTTCCTTCAGCGTGTCGTCCGTCAAAATTCCCTGTTCTTTCAACTTCGTTTCGAACATGGCAATCGGATCGCGCTTCTTGGCCTCTTGGACCTCTTCGCGCGGCCGATAGGCGCGGTCGTCATCATCACTGGAATGGGGAACGAAACGATAGGTTTTCGCCTCGATCAAGGTGGGACCTTCCCCACGACGCGCGCGATCGGCCGCCTCTTTCACGACCTCGTAAACTTTGACCGGATCGTTGCCATCCACAATCACGCCCGGCATCCCATATCCAGCTGCGCGAGCTGCCACATCCTGCACCGCCATTTGCTTGCGGGCGGGGACTGAAATGGCGTATCCGTTGTTCTCATTGAAGAAAATAACCGGCAGCTTATGTACTGCGGCAAAGTTCAACGCTTCGTGGAACTCCCCTTGGCTGGTCGATCCTTCACCAAAGTAGGCCACGGAGACGCGGCCGTCTTTCAGCACTTTTGAAGCCAAGGCCAAGCCTGCCGCGTGCACATCCTGCGTCGCCACGACTGACCCACCCGTCAGAATGTGGAGTTTGGCATGACCCCAATGCGCCGGCATTTGCCGACCGCCAGAGTTCGGGTCATCCGCCCGTCCCAGCAAGTGCAGCATAATTTCTCGCGGGGTCATCCCGTAGGCCAGCACCAATGCCAAGTCGCGGTAATAGGGGCAAATCCAATCCTCCCCACGATTCAAGGCAAATGCCGACCCAACTTGGGCGGCTTCGTGGCCGTTCGACGTATAGACCACCGGAGCCCGTCCCTGACGGTTTAAGATCCACATCCGGTCGTCCACGGCGCGGGCCAGCGCCATATGGTAATACATGTCCAGCATCAGCTCGGGCGTTAATCCGTTGTCTGACACCCTCACCCTCTCCTTTCGAATCCTCAATGTTTATGCTGGGGAGGAACCATAGACATGGTCATAGAGCGTGCCCGGCTCCGGTTGGGGAGAGTTCTCCGCATACTCCGTGGCATCGTCTACTTCCTTCTTAACGCGCTGATATAGCGCTTTGTCGGCCTCACTATCCCAGAGTTTTTCCGTTTCCAACCATTCGCGAAACATGACTAGCGGGTCGTCCCGCTTTTCCTCTTCCAATTTTTCGCGCGGGCGATACGAACGATCGTCGTCGTCGCTGGAATGAGCCGTATAGCGATGGGTCTTGGCCTCGATAAGCGTGGGGCCCTCACCACGAACGGCCCGCATGCGCGCTTCCTTCACAACCTGGTAGACTTCCAACGGATCCGAGCCCCTCACAACAACCGACGGAATCCCGTAGCCTTGACCCCGCATCGCCACATCCTGAATCGCCATTTCTCGCTCCACTGGCACGGAGATGGCGTAGCCATTGTTTTCGACCAGAATAATAACCGGCACCCGATGCACGGCAGCGAAATTTAAAGCTTCATGAAATTCGCCCTGGTTGGTCGACCCCTCGCCCAAGGAGGTGAGGACGACTCCCGACTGCCGTTGCAACTTGATGGACCACGCCAACCCTACCGCATGCACGACTTGGGTGGACACCGGCGATGATCCGGTCAAAATGCGCTTGGCGGCATGACCAAAATGCGACGGCATTTGGCGGCCGCCAGAACTGGGGTCAGCCGCCCGACCCATTTGGCCCAGCATCACCTCGCGTGGTGTCATGCCGAACGCTATGACCATCGCCATGTCTCGATAATACGGAGCCAGCCAATCGGAAGTAGGATCCAGCGCCATCGCTGCGCCTACCTGAACCCCCTCCTGGCCTTGCCCGGAGATCACGAATGCTGACTTACCCTGGCGATTCAGAATCCAGATTCGCCGATCAAGCTCACGACTTAGCACCATGTAATAATACATGGTCTGAAGTCGTTCCGCATCCTGTTCGAGGCCTGACATCGGGCGTCCTCCTCACATTAGATGTGAATCGCGTGGCCGTCCACCGCCAAGGCCGCCTCATGCAATACTTCTGATACGGTGGGGTGAGCATGAACACTTTCGGCGACTTCCCAGGCGGTCGCCTCCAGGAAACGGGCCAAGGCCATCTCGTTAATGTAGTCGGACGCGTGGGGCCCCACAATGTGGGCCCCTAAAAGGGCATCCGTCTTTTTGTCGGCCACCAGTTTCACAATCCCCTCAGCCTCGCCCAGAATGAGCGCCTTGCCATTTGCACGGAAGGGGAAAACTCCCACCTTCACCGTGTATCCCCGTTCCTCCGCTTCTTTGGCGGTGAGCCCCACTGACGCCACTTCGGGCCTCGAGTAGGTGACGCGCGGCACGCGCGTAGGATCAAGCAATTCCGGGTCACGCCCAGCAATGGTTTCCACCGCAATCATGCCCTCATGCGAGGCCACATGCGCCAGCAGATATCCCCCAATCAGGTCCCCAATCGCGTAGATGTGGGGAATGTTCGTGCGGTAGTGGTCATCCACGGTGACGAAGCCCCGATCTACCTTGACGCCGGCCGTCTCAAGCCCCACGTCTTCGGTAATGGCCTTGCGACCGACCGCCACCAGTAGCACCTCGCCGCCAACTTCAGAAACCTTGCCATCGGGACCCGTAACCTGGCCAGTCACACCCTTGGCGCTCTTTTTCACGCTCTTTAGGTCAAACTTGGTTCCCGAAAGAATCTTAATGCCGCGCCGGGACAGCATCTTATGAAGCTCTCCCGCCACTTCTTCATCATCTTGAGGAAGGATGTGCGGCAACATCTCAATCAGGGTGACGTCGGCGCCAAAGTCATTGTACATGGAGGCAAACTCTACCCCGATGGCTCCACCACCCAAAATGACGATAGATTTGGGGATGTCCGTTTTTTCCAAAATATGATCGGAACTTAAAATCTTGTTGCCATCAAACGGCAAGTCGGGCAGCTCACGAGGTACGGAACCCGTCGCCAGCACGATGTCCTTCGCCGTGAGGGTCGTCTTTTTGGAGTCGCTGGTGACTTCAATATGACTCGCATCCAGCAACCGGCCCCATCCTGCTACAACCGTCACATTATTTTTCTTGAGCAGGAATTCAACGCCCTTCCACAACTGCGTGACGACCTTATCCTTTTTGACCATGGCCCGGCCATAATCAAGACCCACGTTGTCCGCCGTGATACCGAACTCGTCACGATGCTGGAACGTGTGGTAAAGTTCCGCCGTATGTAGGAGCGCTTTGGTGGGAATGCAGCCCCGGTGAAGGCAGGTCCCGCCGACTCTACCTGCATCAACCAGGGCGGTCTTCAATCCGAGCTGTGCCGCACGAATCGCGGCGACATAACCGCCGGTGCCGCCTCCTAGGATAATGACGTCAAAAGTGGTCTCAGCCATACTTCTCCTCCCCTAACCGTGATGGGAACAGGCGTCGCCCTGGCCATCCGGCCCAGCGCACGCTTACTGCCCAAAGAGTGCTGTCGACGCATGCCCATCGGCGGCCGGCCAAAAACCCGCCGTTCATTCGTCCCCGACGATCCGGCCCCGGCGTAAGAAGATATCTGAAGAGACCGGCAAATGCTTTCGATTCCACCCTTTGAGGCTACCTAGAGCCTAACGCTTTCATGCACTTCCCGCAACTCCCCCGGTGGCTGGCAGGTCTAAAAGGAAGACGGCAATATTTGTCGAATTTACCCAGAAAGCGGAGCCCTCGGAGGCATGCCGTTGAAGACGGCCGCATCGAATCCCCACCGACTTGGTGTCTTAGAAAATTTAGCCCTAAGTTTTTTATGGCGATGACCCGCTCGATTTGAGTGCCGCATTTTGGGCAGCCAACTATGTCGGTACACCAGCTGAACAGATTACGGGGGATGGGGTTCAGGCAGCAAATTGGATTAAGAACAGCGAACTGGTCATTGTCGTCGGAGGCCCGGCCATGTCCAAGGTCCTTGACCAACTCTGTGCGGATGGCTTGTCAATTGGCACCGCTAGCGGAGAATTCAGCATGTTTTGTAACACTTATAGTTGGTACAACACCGCAGCGGTAGGGCCGATTAACGCCAACGGCACCAGTGCGTTGAACAGTTTGAATTTAGCATGGCACCATCCCGTACTCAACGGCCCCACGAATACCTCGGTCATAGCTACAACTAATGCCAGTGTATCGGGTCCCCCCTATATGTGTGGTTGTTGTTGTGACCAATTTGGCGGCGGCGGGATGACCATTTCTCAGATGGCAATATAAAAATTTTGAGCGGATGGAAATATTCCCATCCGCTCATATATTACTTTACGGTTACCGGAATCGCGATTCCGGTACCCTTTCGCATCCAATGAATTTCATGACTCAGTCGATTTATCCACGGAGTCACGCCTAATTGATTTTCGGGATTGGTTAATATGGCATAGACTTGAAAGTGTTGCGGCGGCCGATGGTTAAGCGTTGTGGGTAGGGTGGCGACAGAAGCTTTTGCAGTCATCAAGACGACTTGACCCGGTACACCAGGTTGGGCATCGGGAACACCATAAATTTGTCCTGCATTGATTTTGGCTTGAATTTGACTCAACGGAGGATTCGTTATCGTAACCGTACTGGTTGCCGATGCTTTCGGTGTACCCGACGCAACGGCCGTTGCTGCAGATGATGTGCCAGTCGACAAGCTTAACCCGTGATTTGATGGCCCGATGTTTGATGAGCTCGAAGACGGCACTTTCGCACTAGAATGTCCAATACGCGAAGGGGTGCTGATGCTATGGTTGGTGGAGGGTGCCGCTACTGGAGTCGCACCACATCCCGCCAACATGAGACTTCCGACGATGATTCCTCCGGTTATCACCATTCGATGAATACCCATGACACACTCCTTCTAAGCTCTCGTTGCTGGTTGTTGCGCTATCTTCAGGTATAACGCCGCGACAACCTGAAACCATACTCGATCAAGCTCTCATTGCTGTCACGATCGCCACGTTGGCCTCTGTTCTCACAGCGGGGTGGCTATCCGACAAGTGGGGCCGACGGAAGGCCATGGTGATTCTCGGAGGGTTGGTTATGGGTGCCGCGGCCCTTGGTTTTGTATTTACCAAGAGTCTCACAATGGTAACCGTGTTTGCGGTGATTTTCGGTCTAGGTTATGGAACCTATCTCTCCACCCTAACAGAGACAGGGGATGCAGCCAAAGACATGGGACTCTGGTCCATTTCCCAAACCCTGGCCCAGACTATCGCGACCGCTATCGCCGGTGTGCTCTTGCCGCTAATGGTCTCCCGATTCGGGAATGCCTTTTCCTATCGTGCCCTGTTTGTCATAACGTTTGTCTATTTCCTTATCGGATCCCTATTGGTCAACGCGCGTGCGACGGGTGCGTTAGCATCGGTAGGCTCCCCCACGAATAAACCTCTCATGCCCCCAATATGTCAGAGAAAATGACTCTCGTGCTCACTCTCTCTGACCGCGCAATAAAGGTACGGCAATGACGATGCCTATGACGGCCGCGACCAATCCTAAGACGAGGGGACTCGGTATGACGGGCGGTAAATGCACTTGTTTCCAGGGGGACGCCACTCCAACCATAATGAGCCCGGCCAGGGCGCCTACGATGAGTGCCAAGATGTTAATCCGAAGGCGTTTTCGGCGACCGACCATCGCGTCAGGAGAAGGCGCGATCCAATCCCTCCAGATAGCCCGTGGAACTTGCCGGATATGAAAATAGACATGAACCGCAAGCATCGGAATCCAGAGAGCCGCCGTACCCGCATGTAACAAAAACAGCAGCCGGTTGTTGGGGCTTCCCGAAATCGCTAACGCGAGCCCACTCATGAAAAGGAGCAAGGTATCCACGACAAAGAAGGGTGCCAACAGTCGCATCCACGGATTGGGCGGGCCTTTCGTAACAAAAGCTGGCGATTTGGTATAGTAGCCCAAAAACCGATAGCCCACGCTACTTAACTTCACCACCAGAGGGCCGGCCAGTAACGTCCCGAGAAAAATGTGGATAAAAATAAGCCGACTCAAATTTGCCGTGAAGAGGAGATCAATTAGGAATCCCACCAAGAGTATGGCTGCAGTGATAGCTGTCAGCCTCTCGTTCCGAGCAACAATTCGACTGTGTCTTTGCCTGGTGCGCCGTTGCTCCATCAACACTCCAACTCCGTTCACTATCGAATAGGATCGCTCAGGGGCGGCGTGACAACCCGCCGGCCCGGCTAACATCGTTAACGATTACTCCACCGCCTTTACATCATCGTTGGCGAATGGGCGTCCTCGTAACTGGATCCGCTCATAGGATTTGCCGTCAAATACTCGCTTAACCAGCATCTCGACGGTGCGGAAAAGGGCGGAGCACACGGTGTCTTAATGACGCAGTATCTTAACCGGATTCCAATGTCACTGAGAAGGCCCGGCATGGGCGCCGGGCCTTCCTTTACTCCGGGTCATCGCTGTCCTTCGAACGGGTCCAGCGTTCGCCGTCGCGGCGACGAAATTTCTCCATCACTGCCTGAAACGTGGTCTCTAAGTCGATATTGAGACTATTAGCAAATGACACCAGTACGAACAGTAAGTCCCCCAGCTCCATTGCCATTGAGCCAAGAGGTTCGTCGGCCTTCTTCTTTTTGGGTCCAAAGGTGTGGTTTACTTCTCGGGCCAATTCCCCCAATTCCTCGGTAAAACGCAACATCATGACCTCGGGATCAAAATAGCCTTCCTCGAACTGCCCAATCCAATCGTCAACCGCCTGCTGCATTTCCTGGATGGTCACCGAGTCCCTCCCGATGTGAACCACCGAGGGAAGGCGCGATAGTATTCCTCCGGCACCTGCACGCGATGTTCAAAATGGCGTGCAGCCGAATTGGCCCAATAGGGGTCTCTCAACAACCCTCGGGCAATCGCCACCATGTCGGCTTCTCCGCGCTCGATGGCCGCTTGAGCTAAATCGAATGACTCCATGCGTCCGACGGTAATCGTCGGGACATCCAAAGTCTTCTTCAGTTCCGCGGCATACGGTAGTTGGTACCCCGGATAATCGTGAATTCGCACCACCGCATTGCCTCCACTAGAGACGTCGAACATGTCCACGCCGTGGTCGCGATACGCACGAGCCATCTTTAACAAATCAGCGAAGCTATATCCTTCATCGGTGTACTCCGTCGCCGATAGCCGCATTAAAAGAGGCATATGGGAAGGCATCACGGACTTAACGGCTTCAATCACTTCGACACCAAATCGGGTTGGCTCGCCGTACTCGTCGTCACGGTGGTTGGAAAGCGGCGACATAAACTGGTGAATCAGATACCCATGCGCGCCGTGTAATTCGAGGGTGTCAACCCCCGCTTGAATGGCCCGTCTGGCCCCGTCACGAAAAGCCTCCACCAAGCGATGAATGTCATCACGCGACAGCGCTCGTGGCACCCGGTATTTATCAGAAAAGGCAATCGCAGAAGGCGCTTCCGGCTGAAGTTCCGGCGACTCTGCCTTGCGTCCCGCATGGGCAATTTGGATGCCAATTTTAGCCCCGTAGCTGTGCACTTGATCGACGATTCGGCGAAAGGCCGGGATTTGTGCATCATCCCATATGCCCAAGTCATAGACCGTGATGCGTCCGTCCGGCACCACGTCGGTCATTTCCACCATGACCAGGCCGACGCCGCCCACCGCCCGCGATATGTAATGCACATAATGCCACTCGTTGGGCGCCCCATCCTTGTCCCACACCGAATACTGACACATGGGGGACATCATGACCCGATTTTTAAGTTCAAGCCCCTTGAGTTGGAACGCGTCAAACAGTCCTGCCATCCCTGTCACCTCGCCTTATGATTTCAAGATGCTTACTTATGATAAGGGTGACCTTGCAATATTGTCCATGCCCGATAGATCTGTTCCACCACGACCACCTGCGCTAGACCGTGCGGAAGAGTAAGCGGCGTCAAAGACCATCGCCAGTCTGCGCGGGCCCGGACCGCATCCGACGTCCCAGTACTTCCCCCCACAACCAAGGTGACTGGACGGGATAGACTACGCCACTTGTCCAGATGACGGGCTAGCCCCAGTGAATCGACCATCTCGCCCGCGATATCCAACAGCACCACATAGTCACCCGGCGACAGCTTGGTTAACAGCCGTTCACTTTCCCGAGTTTGCGACACGTGTTCCTGCCCACGTTTGAACGGCACCTCGGCCACAACCTCCCAACGCATAGCGACAGGTCCCAAACGGGTCACATACTCGTCTACCAGCCCGGCCATCCGCTGATCGCGCGGGCGTCCCACGGTTAGGAGACGCACTCACCCCACCGCCCTTCGGGTCAGCTTTTGCAATCGCAGCCGATTTTAGCATGAGAATTTCGTGATGGCCACCGGCTGTTGCCTCACGGGTGAGAAGTTCCGGGATCAGCCAGAGAAAGCCGGGGGGATGACGAAAGAAAGGGGTCAAGGCCAGAAGGAGCGAAAGCGGTATCGTGTTTGGCTCGTCAGTTAATTTGGTCCGTCGATCATGTTTCGTCGAACCGTGCCGTACTGCACAACCGTCACGGAATCGAGCGTGACCAAACCGCCGGACACCATCTCGTCAAGAACGGTGAGAAACTCTGTGAGATACTGCTCAGAGTCAATGATTTCGATAACAATGGGTAGATCGGCCGACAAATCCAATAAATTCGTCGTGTGAAGCCGGTTGGACGGTCCATACCCTTCCATTGCCCGCACAACCGTGGCCCCTGCCAATCCCCTTCTTCGCGCCTCCATGACAATGGCATGATAGAGTGGCTGATGGTGATACCGAGCCGATTCCCCCACATAGATGCGAAGCCGATGGGCGGGACCACTAATTTTTGGTACCATTTCTCCTCCTTGGCTCCAATCAAATTCGGCCGGAGGGCACGGGTACCGCTTCCCATGCCCACCATGCACCCCTCAAGATGTTCTTGATGCGGTATTTTTGGGCTTATCATATGCTAGGAACGGCTTCACTGCAACCGCGCTCAGGCCGGATGCTTTGCCGAACGATGGCCCATTTTAAGCGACCCAGGCTCATGAGGGAGTTCTTTCAACTGGATCTTGACCGTCAGCCGCTCGTTGCCCCGGATCACCCCCAGGCTCACTTTCTGGCCCACGGCCGAGTGCTCCAAGACCCTGACGACATCACGCAAATTCTTAACCGGCCGGTGGTTAATGGAGGTGATGAGGTCACCGGGCTTGAGGCCCGCCTCCGCCGCTGGACCGTTCGGCACGATGCTGACAATCATCATTCCCAATTGTTGGTTGGGGACCGGCTGCAGTGTGACACCGAGCCACGGGCGGCGCACGCGACCATAGCGGATAATCTGTTGGACCACATATTGGACCGTGTCACTAGGGATGGCAAACCCTATACCCTCGACGCCTGTCTGGGCAATCTTGCTGGAGTTAATGCCAATGAGCTCCCCGTGGTCGTTAACCAACGGCCCCCCACTATTCCCGGGATTTATCGCGGCGTCCGTTTGTATCAGATGATATTCCCATCCGTCCCGGTACATCACTCGATCTTTGGCGGAAATCACCCCCACCGTCACCGTGTGGGTCAGTCCCAGAGAATTCCCAATGGCCACCACCAACTGGCCGGGCTCGATGCCCGCCGAGCGCGTAAAACGTATCGGCACTAAATGCTGGGCATGAATACGAATCACAGCCAAATCCGTCGGAGGATCCACGCCGACTATGCGAGCCCGATAGCGCTGACCATTGGGCATCACCACCGTAACGGTGTCGGCGCCTTGCACCACGTGATAATTGGTGACAATATCCCCGCGTCGATTCAATATCACGCCCGAACCCATGCCCTTTAACTCGTCCCTGGCCCCGTTCACTTGGTTGTTTTGAACCACGACGACCGATGGACGCACCCGCTTGGCAACCTCCACCACCGGCCAATTCATGGCGCTGTTGTTCGGCCTGGGCTGAAGAACCGTCATGAGCCATGCTCCCATCAGCAAACCCACAATCCCCATAATCAGTGTCTTGATGCGCATCCCCAACGGAGCCCCCCATCTAGGACAAACGTATGACGGGGACAGGGTTATTAGACTAACCCGGCGCACCTGCCACCACAACTTCCGAAGTGACGGTATAATAAGGAAAATATGGCGATTGGCGGTGGGCTTGGTGGCACTCGTAGACGTCTTAGCATCCGTAACATTACTGGTTAATCTCGCGATTTTGATCCTATTTCTCACCGGCAATTGGGCCAAAGGCGTCCAAGACATGGTCGCTCAGAAGATGGGGGCCCTAGAAAAAGGGCAGGAACGGTTGGAGAAAACCCTCCGTGACGAACTCTCCACCGCGCGACAAGAGTCTAACGTGTCTGCAAAACAGTTTCGCGACGATTTGGATACTCAAATAAAGTCCCTGTCGGATCAACTACAAAGCCTCTTGAAGGCCCGCTTTGAAAGTCTCGACAGCGGAATGAAGAGCTTTCAAAGCGCGTCTGAAGCCGCCCAAAAAGAATGGGCCACGCGTCAACGCGAACGTTTCGACGCCTTTCAAGAATCCACCCAGCAACTACTCCAGAGTCAAAGTCGCCATCAATCCGAACGATTGACCGAAATGGCCACGCAACAAAAAAATCTCTTGGACTCTGCCCTAAGGCAGGTATCGGATCTCACGCAAATGAACGCGAGCAAGCTGGAGAGCATCCGAAGTACTGTGGAGCAACAACTCTCCAGCTTACAGAAGGACAACAGCCAGCAATTAGAGAAAATGCGCGCGACCGTGGACGAGAAGTTGCACCAGACCTTGGAGCAACGCCTGGGCGAGTCGTTTAAGCTGGTCAGTGAGCGGTTGGAGCAAGTGCAAAAGGGTCTGGGGGAAATGCAAACGCTAGCTTCCGGAGTCGGGGATCTGAAAAAGGTGCTGAGCAACGTGAAAACCCGGGGTACGCTTGGAGAAATCCAATTGGACAATATTTTGGAGCAGGTCCTGACCCGAGACCAATATGAAGCCAAGGCCGTGGTAAAACAGGGTAGTGCCGAACGGGTCGACTTCGCCATCCGGCTTCCGGGAAAGGACGACATCGGCCAAGTGGTCCTTTTGCCGATCGATGCGAAATTCCCGCTGGAAGACTATCAACGCCTCGTCGAAGCAGAAGACCTCGGCGACCTTATTCAGGCCCAGGAGGCCGCCAAGATGCTAGAAACTCGGATTAAGGCTGAGGCCAGAAGTATCCAGGAGAAATACCTAAATCCCCCGAGCACCACCGACTTTGCCATCATGTTCCTGCCGGTTGAGGGATTATTTGCCGAAGTGCTCCGGCGACCGGGGCTCTGGGAGAGCATGCAACGCGACTACCATGTCGTAGTTACCGGCCCAACAACCATCACCGCGCTGCTCAACAGCTTGCAGATGGGATTTCGGACCTTGGCCATTCAAAAGCGATCCAGTGAAGTCTGGAAACTCTTGGGGGCGGTCAAAAGCGAATTCGGGAAGTTCGGCGAAGTTCTTGAAAAAACGCAGAAGAAACTTCAGGAAGCCAGCAACACTATCGAAAGCGCCGCCACCCGAACGCGGGTCATTGAAAGAAAGCTCCGCGGGGTGGAAGCGCTTCCGGAACACGAGGCCTCTCCTCTACTGGAAGCCTTGGACATTGAGCGTTAGCGGCCGGACTCGGCGTGTGCCATGGTCCCATGGTCACAGGCTCTCCCTACGGTCGCTCAACCAAAGTGGCAATCCCTTGCCCGACACCGATGCACATGGTGGCCAATCCCCGCTTGGCACCCCGTTCACGCATTCCATGGATGAGCGTGGTTAAAATCCGCGCACCCGACGCCCCCAACGGGTGCCCCAGAGCAATAGCGCCTCCGTGCACGTTGACAATTTCGGGATCAAACGGTAAGTCGTGAAGCACGGCCAGAACTTGCGCGGCAAAGGCCTCATTCAATTCCACCTGTTCAATGTCGGCCAAGGTCCATCCTGCCCGCGCGAGGGCCTTTTGGGTGGCCGGCACCGGCCCATATCCCATAATCGCCGGATCGACCCCGGCCACCCCAGTTCCTCGAATGAGCGCCAAGGGTTCGAGTTGGCGTGCCTCCGCCGCTTCCCGTGACATCAACACCACGGCTGCGGCTCCATCATTGATGCCTGAGGAGTTGCCAGCCGTCACTGTCCCGCCCGCTCGGAACGCAGGCCGCAAGCGTTCCAGCTTCTCGAGACTCGTGTCCTTTCGAGGATGTTCGTCGAGGGCCACCCAATGGACGTCGCCAGTCCTCGAATCCGAGATGGGAACGGGAACCATTTCCCGGGAAAAGGCGCCGCTTTCTTGGGCGGCCACCGCACGGCGATGGGACTGAAGCGCCCACGCGTCTTGCGCCTCTCGGGAAATGTGGAAACGCTCCGATAAATTTTCCGCCGTCTCGCCCATTGAGTAGGGGTGATGCATTTCCGCGAGCTTGGGGTTCGTCATTCGCCATCCGATGGTGGTGTCGTAGATCTCGCGATTACCCACGGGAAAGCCCATCGGTTCCTTCGGCAAAACAAATGGCGCCCGGGTCATGGACTCGACCCCGCCCGCCACAATAATATCCGCATCACCACTTT
>DAHWKG010000188.1:0-3861 GCA_027343765.1 Sulfobacillus sp. | reverse complement strand
AGAGTGCATATCTCTTGCGAAATCCTTAGATTGGTGAAAGATGACTCCGAATATCATCTTGTTATGTTTGGAAGGCGAGGTGACACACGCCCATCGCGGTATTATTGTAGCTGATGGCTTTTTTTGACCTAAAGTTGATGGTGTGCGGTGTCCAGGATTTGCTGGACGTGGAGTCCATAATCGCGCATAAACAGCGGGGATAGCTTGGGCTACCCCCGCTGTTGCCGCCTGTCAGTTGCCGATATGGGTCGGAGGCAGGATGGTGTGCAACCACTCATGCCGCTCGTCGCGCGATGCCGGAAATGGTTGTCCGTGTATCCATTGGCGCCAGTGCCAAAAGGCATACACCCGATGCAACGTGGCCGTAGCCCGATAGACGGATAACCAGGCGGCCCGGTCGGGCCGCTCCCCCGCCAAGTCTTGGCAATACCCGGCCCACACGGAACGATCCGCCTGGGCCCACGTCAGATGATGAAATCCGAGCCACGTTGCGGCATGGGCCAGATCGTGCGCCGCTTGGTGGCAATGGCGGGGTGGGTGATCCTGCCAGGCCACGAACGTGAGATAATCGTTCAGACCGACTTCGGGAAACCCATCAGCGTCCTCAATTAGGGCCCAGGGCCGCCCCCGGCAAACCCGGGCGCGGTAAGGCGGGCCCGTCGGGCGATCCGCCAGCACCCGCCTCATGTCAGTTCTCCTTGCACCACGCGGGTGACAATCGGTTCGTCAATCACCCGGTGCCCATTTTGGGCGCCGTACAGCAAGCTATGGGTGCAGACTTTGTTGATCAACCGGGCGGCGCCACTGGAATAGCGATAAATGGCGTCGAGGGCTTGATCGGAAAAAATCGGCTGCTCCGTCCCCGCGTACGTTAGATGGGCCTGAATATACGCGCCCACCTCGGCCCGATCGTAGTAGGGCACCTGGCATTGCACATCAATGCGTTGACGAATGGCGGCATAGGCTTGGCGCTCAAGCCGATCCCACAGTTCGGATTGCCCCACCAAAATGAGCGCCAGGGGACTCGCCGAGTCCATATTTTGGTTCAACAAGAATCTCACCTCCTCCATCATGTCGCGATCCAGAAGATGGGCCTCATCAACGATGGCGACCGGCCGCAATTGGTGCACGCCCCGGAGAATGTCCACCTCCCGATGCAACTGGCGTTTGGCGTCGCCGCGAAAGTATTTGGCCTCACAGCCCAGTTGTTCCAATAGGCCTTTGTAGAAATATCGCGGCATCAGTTTGGAATCGGCGAGGTACAGGACTTGATATTGAGTGCGATCGAGTTGCGCCTGGAGGCGGCGGATGGCCGTGCTTTTCCCTGTCCCGCAATCCCCGGTGACGACGGCAAACCATTGGCGTTCCGCCGCATACGCTAGCCGACTCACAATCTCGTTGAGGGCCGTCGAACGGTACAGCGCCTCCGGCGGGACATTTCGAGTAAACGGCGTGTGGGTCATCCCATAAAAGGCCTCAAACATGGGGCTCGTCCTCCTCTCTCCCGGTTAGTCCCTGAAAAGACACCACCGGGGGCGAAGCCGCCCGACGGGCGGCGTGGCGTTCCGCGGCGGCGCGCAGGACCCGCGAGCCGGCGGGGGCCGTCGGCCCCAGGTGATCCGGCAGGGGTGGGCGGGTCCCGGTGTGCACTCCTATGCGTAACGGACGGGCCGTCCACGACGCGCCGTCCGGGGCTTCAATGGTGACTTCGCGGGTGTCGGTCGGATCATAGACGACGTCGACCTTTTGGCCCACCCACGGGACCCCCACCTCGTATTTTTGGCCGCCAAAGCTAATGCACCCGGTTTTGTCGACCTTCCGGGGTTCCGCGCGCTGAAACGCGGCGGTGAGGGTCTCCAAGTCCACGAATCGCAAGGGCTCCGGGTCTCCGCGGTAGGCCGCCTCCGGATGCGGCGCGTCCGGTAAGGCGCTATGGGGTTGGGTTTGGTAGCATTCCGCCAACCAGACCTGAAAGGTGGCATTAAAGTCCTCGAGGGTGGTCGGCTTGTCTAAACGGACTTCGGCCAAGAAACTGTCGATCACCCGATTAAAGCGCTCCACTTTGCCTTTGTTATGGAAAGCTTCACATAATAAAGGTTATGGATAGTTCACGGTTATGGAAAGTTGGTTCAGAAAAGCGCATAGAACGGCCATTCCCTAAGTCGCTTTCTCAACATAACGTTAGTCTCCGCAATGCTCGCAGTGCCGCGATCTGCGGCCTCAGAAGCGTATTCACCGCCAAATCAGCCCCGATTTGCCCTGTTTTAGCGCTCCCCGATCCACGGCAAGCCGCCTGGTTATGTTCAGTGTTCTTTCTTACCATCGGGACAGGGCAAGGGTTTGAAAGCCTTACTTTGCATAACGGCCAACTATCCATAACCTTTAGCCTCCGGAGCATAGGGTCGCGTGTAGACCAGCCGAATCCCGAGTTTTGCCGCCATCCGGGCCATTTGATGCGATCGGTACTGACGCCCATTATCAAAGAATAAGCGGGCGGGGACCCCATAGCGCCGCATCGCGGTCCGCAGACTGTCGACCACAATTAATTCATCCTGCGTCGGATATCACGCCGCATGCACCACATAGCGGGTCGCATCGTCAATCAGCGCCGACAGGTAGATTTGTTGGGGAGCCCCGCCGGGTCCAATGGGCAGGCGCGGCCCGTATTTGATGTCGCCCTGCCACAGCGCATTCCGTTGGCGGCGTTGAAAACGCCGCGCCGCCACGCCTTCCGCCGCATACTGTCGCATCTGGCGAGCACTGTAGCCGCGGGCACTGAGCTGCTCTTGCAAGGTGCTCCGCTTTAATTGGCCCGGCGCCACGCGTCCCTCCCATTCCAGCACCTGGATAATCTGCCGGATACTCCGATGCGGGGCCTCCCGGCGCAACTGAATGGCAAGGTCGAGCAGATCAGCCGGAATCGCCGCCGTTGGGGATTCCCGACGGCGGGCACGCGGCAACAACCCGGCGAAGCCATCTGCTTGATACGCGGCCATGTAACGCCGGAGCGTCCGATCGGACACACCCGACTGGGCCACAATTTGAGCCCGGAGGGTACGACTCCGGGCGGCATCGAGGGCCTCATCCAGCAGGGGGGCAATCAATTGCACCCGTTCGGTGGCCACCGCCTCCGCTTTTTTGCGGTCTTTCATGGGCAAAACCTCCTTGATGTGAGTCTTGCCCCAGCGTAATCCGGACCGCTTAGGTCACCAATGCCGAACGGGTCTGTGGCCAGAGCGCTGCATTCGCCACGCGGTGGACAATACGCGCCAGCCACCCCGGCGCGGCGTCCACCGGCCACGGGGCCCGACGGGGGAGTACAGCCGGAAACGGGAGGGCCTCGCCCGTTTCCGCCGGCTGCCGCGCATCGAGCGCTGCCCAACATTGGCGCACATACCAAAACCACGCGCTAAACCAAGCCTCCCAGCGTTGCAGGGTCGATTCGTCGGCCGCGATGGCGGCCGTCCGCCCTTCCGTTGCAAAGGTTTCGAGGCTCTCCGCGTCGTATCGTTTGTAGGGCACTAGGCAGTCGGGTAGTTCATGATGAATCCGCTCGCATGCGGTACAGTACAGCCGCCGGATGATGAGGATCTGGCGCGTGCCATCGGGCGTGCGCCGCGTTCGCGGTCGGCTTCCGATCACCGTGAGCGCTCCTTCACAGAGCGGGCAACCGTTCACTGCTGCACTCCGTACATAAAAGTGTGGGGATCCGCGCTCGCTTCGAGCGCATAAGCTGTTATAATGACCATAGACTTTTTTGGGGACGCCTGGGGAATGCCTTGAGTAAGCATTCAAGAACCCGGGCGTTTTCCTTTCCTCAAGTGTAGTCCTGGGGTCATTTTATCCAGCAAGTGTGGGACA
>DAHWKG010000184.1:0-47553 GCA_027343765.1 Sulfobacillus sp. | reverse complement strand
ACATGGGGAATGGGCCATCCGAGCCCATGAAGACCATAAGCACCTTGGTCCCCCGAAGCGACGAAAGTGGTGACCCCAAGCAACGCCCCTTCTTGCATGGCCGCATCCCAAGCCTTCATCTCCGATACCGGAAACCGACTTTCCCCGTCTCCATAACTAATCGACAGCACCGACGGCTTATGGGCGGTATCGTGATTGGCGTAGTCCAATGCCTTCAAGACCGACATACCGAACGACTGATCGCTCGTGCCGCTGGACGCTTCGTAGACCACCAATCGGGCTCCTGGGGCCATCGCGCCCGCCCACTCCACGTCGAGCGTCGCTTCCATGTCGTAACTATTGACCCCTCCATCATTAGGGGTGCCATCTACCGACACGAAGTCCAACTGGGGTGCCGGAACATTCATCGATTGCCAGAAGCTCTGCACATCGTGAGCACTGTAGCCATTGGAGAACTCCAGAAGACCGATGGTCTGGCCCGTTCCATCAAATTGATGCGGGAAGCGATAGGCGGCCTTTAAATCAGCAGGAAAAAAGCCCTGCCCGCCGTTCGCCAGCTGCTCCGTATCCTTCGGCGTCCGAAAGTGTGGCTCGAGCACGACCACATTTTCCAACCCCACAATGCCGGCAATCCAGGGCACAGCCCAGTTAGGCACGTTGGGTTCGCGGCTCGGGCGAAAAAGACGGCGCCCATTCTCCTGAAGAAATTCGAACCCCATATCGAAGGTCCGGGCTGCGTCTTCGAACGTTCCCTCCACCCACCATATGAACGGACTCTCACGGACGATGGTCAATCCCGCCTGCGTAAGCCATCCCCGAAGATTCTCCATCACATCATGAGGCGGACTATGCTGATCCTTAAGTTCATCGGACGTCCAGGCACGACCCCGCTGGCGCATGGTCTGGTGCGCCCGCTCAAAGTCCTGGGGCCAAAGGGCCACGGCAATCTCTAGGTGATTATGTCCAATAACCTGGGTGCTCCATCCACCGGCCCGGGAATTGGGCACCAAATGACCTGACATTCGCATACGTGCGCACCACCCCTTCTTGTGATAGTCCATCATATGTCAACGGAGGAAAAAGCGTCTAAACCTCGGGAATTCCCCAGGGGGTCAACCGGTGAGGCGTTTGCACCTGGCAGTCGGGGCAAAGCACCTTCAACTCAATTTCTCCCCGAGAGTCCGGAGGCAACGCATTAGATAAGCCTTCTGAGACCTCGCCCGGCGGCACTTCCTGACCACACCGGCCGCATACGCGAAGCGCCTTATACCAAGGCCTTGAGGGTTCGGGCAATAAATCGCCCACATCGTGGCGATGCACAAAAATCGGGGTTGATAAGTCCCTGGCGTTTTGGGCACGCTGGACCGCCAATCGCCCCACCCGTTCCGCCAATGAAATTTCGCTGTCGAACGGATGCGCCCGGGTCAGAAGAAGCCAGAGCGACCGCGGAATAATCACGGATACCATATCGGTCCCATCACCTTCGGGGGATGAGAAAACCGCCCAGGGGCCTTCCGGCGCGTCGCCGAGAAGATGCAACAAATCGATATCCGGCAAAGAAACCCCTCCTTGTGTGCTGCCTTCAGTGTACCAAGAAGTGGCATTTGGGAAAATAGCCAAGCCCGCTTAGAGATGGAGCAGTGTGAAGAGCCGCACAAAAGGAGCTTTTAGCCACCAGAGCCACCAGTTGCCGTGAGGTTTATCCAATTGGGCCAATTTGAGCTGATGGCGCAATCGGCCCACCTCTTGGGTTAGATGGGTAATTTCTTGACCGTTAGCGCGTAATATGGCGTAGTCCCGCGTCGTCGCCCAGACAAAGCCGATAACCAGGCCGATCAGGAGCGCCCCCAATACCAGCGCCACCACCCAGCCCAGACGAAGATACCAGGGGCGTTCGGACTCGACCGGTCGTGGCCGGTGCCGGGGACCTTCTGAAGTGGCCATGCTCATCCCTCCTCCGCCAGCAAACACCATAGGATAGGATGTGGGATGGGTAATTAGTGGGCGCCTCGCTGCTGGAACACGGCCGGAATTGTTTTGGCCATGATTTTCAAATCCAGAAAGAGCGACCAGCTATCAATGTATTCCATATCGAGCCGCATCCAGTCCTGAAAATCAATGTCATTGCGACCCGAAATCTGCCAAAGACAAGTAATCCCAGGGCGCACCGAAAGTCGCTTCCGATAATCCGAACCATAAAGCTCCACTTCGCTCGGCAAGGCGGGACGGGGCCCGACCATGCTCATGTGGCCGACTAGCACATTGAAAAGCTGGGGAAGCTCATCAATGCTGGTCTTTCTTAAAAATTTTCCGATGCGCGTGACACGTGGATCGTCCGGAATCTTAAATACCGGTCCCGACATCACATTCAGATGGGCCAGCTGCTCCTTCAATTCTTCGGCATTGGGCACCATGGTCCTGAATTTCAAGCATGGGAATTCCCGCCCATTTAATCCCACCCGCTGCTGCTTAAAGAAGATGGCGCCCTTCGGGTCGTCAATCTTCATGGCCAGCATGACCGTCAACATCAAAGGGGACGTTAAAATGATCGCGATCAGGGACACGATAATGTCCAGGGTGCGCTTGACCAACGAGGTGGAGGTCTGATGCGCTCGCGAGGAATCCACCACTAACACGGAGTTGCCATAAAAGTCGTAAAGGCGCGAGCGGTGGGCCAAAGCCCCCATCTCGTCCAACACCAGCCGGACTTCTTTACCCTGTTGCCGCGCCATTTGAATGGCTGGCATAAATAAGTCCTCCGTCGCCGGCATGGCAATCACCACGGTATCTACCACCGTCGAGGTGAAGAGCTTGTGCAGCCGCTCCACCGCCTGATGGGCTCGCTCGGTTTCGCCGAGCTCCACCGGCAGTGCATCCACCACTTGCATGCCCGCTTCCGGCACATTCGCCACGGTCTCCGAAAAAATCTTCACCCGCCGCGGGTAGCCAATCACTACCAGGCGGCGCTGGTCCCGACCGCTCAAACGAAAATGCCCTAATGAAAGCTTAATGACCGAGTGAACCACCGTTTGGAACAAAAAGGCGGTCATCGGAAAGAGCACGAAAATGGCCCGGGAAAACCAGGTGGCCTTAAACACGAAAATAACTAACGCCATGGCGATGGCCGTTTCGATACACGAAATCGCCAACATGCCCATTTCAGCAGGCAGTTGATTCCACCGTCGCGAATAACCGCGAAAGTTAAGTTTTAAGGCGAACCAGGATACGCCCAGAACTAACACCGAGAAGGAAAAATACCACGACACCAGGCGCACCGTGGCCACGGCCGGGTTAAACCAGGCGAGATAAGCGTGGACGACAAATAAATACGCCACGTAGGCCGCGGCGGTATCCACAAATACAGCAAGTTCATCCCACCGGTTGGTCCGTCCTCGAAACATCGTATTTCTCCTCCCCAATACATTATAAACATTGTGATCCCATTTCGTAATGGGACGGTTATTTCCTCACCCGGGTGAGTCATCCATCAAAGCATTCGCATGTCGGCAAAATCTTTTTGTCGCGTCTTACATGATACGGGGTGAGAATCAAAAAAGCATGTCCTAACGGGAAAAATTGATGCCCCAATCATGCACCCTGAACTCCCCCATCGGGCGCTCGACGGCGGGAATCACGTGCGCGCACGGGAACATACCATAACTATGGAGAGGCCGGGCATTTGACAATGTTCCCACAATCGGCCCATCATAATGTCATACCCAACAAGGAAGGCGATCCGATGCAAGGGCATCCGGCGCGATATCTTGCAATTTCCATCATCCTAGGGGTGATGGCGTTGATTAACACCATATGGTTTCGCCATAGTCCCGCGTCCACGGGGATAGCCGTGGCGATCTATCTCATGCTGTTGGTCGTCGCTTTTCTCGCCGGCCGCCGTGCCCACCTAAGCCATCCCGGATGGTATGGCGCACTGATCGGCGCGTCATTTGGGCTCTTGGTCGGCTTGGGCTCGTTTCTCATTCGTGCGACTAGTCAAGATGTGGATGCGCCTGCGCACGGCATGGCACGCCTCCGCTTGGTGGCCTTGGCCAATTCCCCCACTGCCCACGTAGTGGTTTTAGTCACCGCTGTGCTGACGTTTAGCCTTGTGAGTCTCATCGTCGCGTCATTAGCGGCGGCCACCACGAAAGAACCGGACCCGCGCCGAGAATCCGCTTAGAACGAGAAGGCCTCGTTCCAGCCCCCTGAGGAATGGGCCGGCGCTGGAACACGTCGGGGCGCCGGCCCATCCAACGCATCGATGACCTCCATCACCGTCACCGCCTTCAAAATGTGCGCCCCAGCCCATCCCTGAAGCCGCTCGCGCATCACGGGAAGGTCCCCCGCGACCACCGGAATTCCCGCCCGTTTGGCTATCTCCACGTCCCAGGCAAGCCCATCATCGAACTGCGGGGCTATGAGCAAATCGACCGCCCCCAGCCTGTCCTCCCAAGATTCGAGGGGGATCCATGTGACCGGCACATCCATAGCCCGGCCATAGACTTCCCAGCGCACACGCTCCGGTCCATCCCCGAACAACCACAATTCCCAGGGACGCTTTTGGCGGGCGAGCTCCGCCAACGCATTAATCACCAGGTCGACCCCTTTGATGGCCCCCATGGCTCCCATGACGGCCACCACCAGCTGTTCAGCCTCGACCAGTCGAATACGCGGCTCGAGTGTCGGCGCGTCGACCTCAAAAATGCGGGTGGGCAGCACCGCACTTCGCTGGAGCACCCCATTGAGTGCCGTGCGACTACCCGCAACCACTCGTTCAAATTGTCCATAGGGTATGCTGGCCAACGGTTCCAGCCGCCGCGCCCACCCCACGATGGGCAAGCCACGGGCCAACGACAGCACCAACGGTGCAGCCACGTCATCCTCGTCCACCACCACAGGGCCATCGAGGCTCCGAAGAAGTCCGCCCACCCGCCTTCCCCACGTCCAACGGGCCTTTCCCTGAAGCAACGGTGGGGCTGAAGAAAAGTTTCGGGGCCAGGTCATCGGCGTCGAGGGAGCGGCAAACAGCGGATATACACGAACGCTGGTCCCCATCCGGCCAAGTTCACAGTGGGCCGCTAAGGCCAGCAGCGAGCCTTCGTTCCACCCATCATCGCGAAGAATCCAATGGATAGTGCTCACCGCATCTCCGCTTCTTGTCGAAAATACCGAAATGTCTCTTCGAGCCCCCTATCCAATGAGACCTGCGGCGCGAAACCCCAAGCCAGGGCGCGCTTGGTATCTAAAAGACTATGGCGAATGTCTCCGGGTCGTTCGGGACCATACGTAATGCTGTCATCGGACAGACCGGCAATGGTTGCCAGTCGGCCCCACACCTCGTTGATTGTGACCGAGGTTTCCGTGCCAATGTTTCGCACACCACCTGAAGCGCTTTCACCGAGACGGAAACAAAATGCCCGAGCCACGTCGTAAACCGCCACAAAATCTCGCGTCTGCTCCCCGTCCCCATAAATTTCCGGCCGACGGCCCTCCGCCAACGCCTCTGCAAACACGGCAATGACTCCCCCCTCGCCCGCCGTCCGCTGTCGAGGTCCGTAGACGTTGGCCAGCCGAAGCACCGTCCCAATGAGCCCCTGGGTCCGTGCTTCAAAGTCCACATAGGATTCCGCCACCCATTTATCCAGCCCATAGTACGACAAAGGATGCCCTTTCTGGTGCTCTGCCAGTGGCAAGTCCGGATCGTTCCCGTACACGGCCGCCGAAGAAGCCAACCGAAACTCCCTGGCACCGAGGTGTCGCGTCGCCTGAAGCATGGCCACAGTCCCCAGCACGTTTTGGTGCACATCCGTTTCAGGATGGGCCTCCGATACGGGCACGCTAATCTGTGCGGCAAGATGGATCACCACATCCACTGCCCCCACGGCATCCACCCAGGTGCGCCAATCCAGGACGTCGGCCTCGATAAACTGGGCGGCCGGGTTAATAAACTCCCGCCGCCCATGGGATAGATTGTCTACCGTGATGACCTCATGGCCATTTTGCACCAACATGTCGACCACATGAGAGCCGATAAAGCCGGCCCCACCCGTCACCAAAACCCGCATTTAGGATCCCCGCTCCTTTTGCACCGCCTCGTATAAGGCAAGATATTGCCCGGCGATGGCCTCCCAACGAAACGTCTCCGCGTACTCTTGGCCACGCTCCACCCGCTGATGGGCAGCCGCCGGGCTCCCCAACACATCGCTAATAGCGGCTTGCCAGGCGTCTTCATCGTCGGGAGGAACCAACACCCCATAATCCTGCACCACCTCGCGTACCGCAGGCGTGTCACCGGCCACCACCGGAACTCCAACGGCAAGGGCTTGCGCCGGGGGCATGCCAAATCCCTCGTAGCGGGATGGATAGGCGAACAAGTCGGCGCTGTGATAGAGCGCCACCAAGTCTTCCCGCGAAACAAAGGGCGTGACAACCACGCGCGATTCTAAACCCGCCTCGGCCACTTGGCGGCGCACCCCCAAATTGTCTTTAGCCCCCACCAATACCAGTTCTCCCTCTTTTAAGCGAGAAAATACCGCAGCCATGCTCCGAATCAACGTCGGCACATTTTTCCGCTCGTCGTAGCCCCCCACGTACAAGACGCGTGGGCGGCGCCGGAGTCCGAATCGGCGGCTCACCGTGCCGGCCCGTTCTACATCTAAATCTAGAAAAAAGTCCGGATGGACACCGTTCGGAATCACGACCGTTCGGTCAACCAGTCCGGGGAAAATTTCCACCATATCCCGGAGCGTCGCCTCGGAAATCGCCACCAAACGATCGGCGAACGGCAGACCGCGCTCCACGTGGGCAAAATACCGACGTTCCTTGAGACTTTGGCGATAGGTCTGCAACCGATAAGGAATGACATCGTGAATAGTAACGACCGTGGGAATGCCCACGCGTCCTTCGGGATGAGCCATAAAGGGGATATGTAGGATATCAACATCCCGGGGTACACGCCTGACCCCGTAGTATTCCCACCACCATTTGGCGAGCGGATGAGGTTTAGGACGCACCGCTAATCCTAGACGGGGCTTGTCCGGCAAAAGGGCCTGGCCGTCTCGTCCCACTCCGGACACTTTGGCGCCCGCCCGACTTAGCCCGTACACCAGTCCCTCAATATATTCCTCCGTACCGGTGCGAAAACCCGCGGTATTTGAAATATCGAGCGCAATTTTCATCCGCGTCCGCCCCTTTTCTGTCCCCATTCCATTGGCTTATTCTAACCCAAATGAGAAGGAGCGGCGAGAGGTCCCAGGGCGGCCCGTGAAAACCGCTCCCGAAAGATTTCCGGCCGGAAATTGGTGGCGTGAGCCCGAATGGCGTTGGCGTTCCAATCGACGCGCTCCGCAGCTTGAATCGCGTCGATGAGGGCGTCGGTGTTCTGCTCTTGGAAGAGCCAGCCAGTCTCGCCCGGGATTACCGTGTCCAACACTCCTCCTCGCCCATAAGCAATCACCGGCCGCCCTGCTGCTTGCATTTCCACGGGCGTGATGCCGAAGTCCTCCTCACCTGGAAACAGCAAAGCCTTAGCTCCGGCCATCAGGGGCGCAAGCTTGTGATCATCCACACGCCCCGCAAAAGTCACCGTGGGCCCGGCCATTTTCTCAAGTGTGCGCCGTTCCGGCCCATCGCCCGCGACCACCAAGGGCAATTGCAGTCGATTACACGCCGCGACGGCCAGGTCAAACCGCTTGTAGCTCACCAACCGCGACAACACCAAATAATAACGGCCCGATTCGGGATCAACATGGAACCTGTCGACGTCCACCGGTGGGAAAATCACTTCAGAGTCACGACGATAGTGCTTTTGAATCCGCCGCTTAACAGCCGTCGAATTGGCAATGAGCTGGTCGACCCGGTCGGCACTGAGTCGGTCCCAAAGCCGCATATAGTGAAAGACCGGCCCCATAAGCTTTTTAGAAAGACCCCGGGCTTCCAACTCGCGATATTCGTGGTATAGATCCCATGCGTAGCGCATGGGGGTATGCACATAGGAGACATGACGCACCTCCGCGCGCGTGACCACGCCCTTCGCCACCGCAGCCGACGACGAAATCACCAGATCGAACGAGGACAGGTCAAATTGCTCCATGCCATACATCAGGAAGGGCAGATAACGATTATACCACCGATTCGCCCGAGGAAAGGATTGCACAAAGGTAGGGATAATGGTGCGGCTTTGAAGAAATGGCGAGAGGCGCGACCGGTCAACCACACCGGTATAGATGGGCGCGTCAGGAAAAAGCCGCGCTATCTCTTCCAGCACCCGCTCCGCGCCTCCCATGGTTACCAACCAATCATGCACCAATGCCACTCGCATTTATTCTTGTTCTCTCCGACGCTCCGTGAGCGACCAAACCACGGCGAGTGCCAACAAGAGCGGCACGATCACACCATGGTCAATCATGAAATCGACCCAGTCGTGGACAATGAACGACACCATCGTCCCAAAAGCGCCCAGTCCCATTGCGTACTGAAACGGACTAAGCGTCCGGGCCTTGGACATGACGGCCGAGACCGCATGCTTGATCCATGACCATTCCAACCAAATGGCGGCGACAATGCCGAGAACCCCAAGATCCGCCCCCCACTCCAAATAGAGATCGTGAGCCATGGGCGGTAGGCCGACCAAACCTTTCACGGGGTGCAACGCCACAAACCGGGTGAATCCGCCCAAGCCTACCCCAAGAATCGGGTGCGACTTAATGGCATGCAATGCCGCCTTCCAAATCAAAAGCCGTTGGTTGGTATCGAAGTGATGCTGGGGATGAACCAACGCCCCCACTGTGGAAGATAACCGCTCGCCGGTCGTTTGGTACGTATGGACAGCGACATGCGACAGATTTGTTTTACCCAGCAAATCCACAATAATAAAGCCAATAATCGGTATCACCACGGCAGGCACCACAAATTTTCGGTTGATGCTGGTTCGCCCGCGGGACGTCCAAGCCAAAACCCCCATAAAGAACACTGCCGCCATGGACGCCACCCACGCTCCGCGGGAGAAGGAGTCAATCACACCTAACGCAACCAACGCCAACGCCACCCAGGTCCACCACGTCTTAGCCCATTTGGGTCCATAAGCCAATAGCGCGGCGATGATCGGAAAGACCATCGCCTCGAATCCCCCAAATGCATTCGGCTGCCCAAATACAGCGTCGGCCCGCACATGATAGGTATCCACAACATTAGCGTGTGGTCCTACCTGGAATAGGAACTGGTAAAAGCCGTACAAGGACAGGAGCGAAGCGATGCCAAACAACGCGATAAGGACTGGTTTCCATGCGCTTTCGTCCAAATCGGCTTGACGGGCGACGGCCACCACGACGATGAAGAACTCGATATACTCCAAAATCTTGATGACCGTGGTGCTGTGCGAGAGCGCCGTCGCCAAGGACAAAATCGAGAGCACCATTAAGAGCACTAACGGACGCCAGAATGGGCTTTTCACAAAGCGGTCCCAGAGCGACTGTCCCGGAGAGCGCACGGTATTCCATAGGAGTCTCCCCGCCATGATAATCGCCATCAGGTCCGAAAGATTCAGATGATGATGGTGAAATGTCAGGCCGAGCGGAAAGGGCGCGCAAATCGCATAGACCGCCAAGGCGGCAGGAAGAGACCGGGCCGTTGCCCAAACGTAGCCAATTAAAATCACCGCCGCGCCTATGGGAGCGGAGACAAACGCTAACACGGTACCGACCGCCATAATGACGGCCGGCCAAATCAACTGGGGCCAATTCATCGGTGACGGTGTCCGCCATTCTTGTCTATTGAGCACCGTATTCTCCTCCTTGAGACACTTGTTGATAAACCTCTCGCGTCAACGCCGCCGCACGTTGCCACGTCAATTGCCGCGCCCATGTCCGGGACCTTTCCGTCCGCGTCCGCACCTCTGGTCCGCCATCCAACACGGCCTCCATGGCCTCGGCAATCGACGCCGGCTCCCGCGGATCGACAACCCAAACAGCGTCCTGGCCTACTTCTGCCAAGGCGCCTTGTTCAGAGGTGACGACCGGAACCCCATCCCACATGGCTTCAATCACCGGCAACCCAAAACCTTCATAAAAACTTGGGTAGACCAAGGCGACCGTATCACGATACAAGCCGGCCAACGTATCCTCGGAAACATATTGAAGAAACTTGACCTTCTCTGCAACCCCAAGTTTTTCCGGCAATGCCAGCGTGTCGTCATACATCCAACCGAGCCGACCAGCAATGAGCAAGTCCGGGATGTCCTTTCGACGCTCGTACAGTCGATGGAAGGCTCGTATCAATCCTGCGAAATTTTTCCGCGGTTCGACAGTCCCCACCGCCAAAAAATAGGGACGTGGATAGGCACGTCCTTCGGGTGCTTTCCCTCGCCGTTTCACCCCGTGCCAGATCACGGTAATCCGATTGGGATCGACCTCCAAAATTTCCACCAAATCATCCTTGGTGGATTGGCTGGGAACAATGATGTGATGAGCTCGTTTGACCGATTTTCGCATCAGCATCCGCTTCGCTTGCGCTTTCGATCGGGGAAATACCTCAGGGATGACAAACGCCGCCAGGTCGTGGACCGTCATCACAACGCGCGGCAACGTCCGAACCAATGGGACCTGGTAGTCAGGGAAATGAACCACATCATATCCCTCGCGCACTATAAGCCCCGGCAATACGCCCTGCTCAAACCATAGTCTTTGGCGGCTTGTGCGTAGGTCACGCGCGCGATGAGAGGCAACCCCAGGGATTTCGATGCCAGGCCTCAACCACATGGTGACCTGGTCCTCGGGAAATTGGTGGGTGTAGGCAGCCATCAGCTCACGAACATATTGTCCAATGCCCGAAGCCTCCTGGTCCAAAATAAGTCCATCAACGACCACCTTCACCGCTGGGTCCTCCCTTCGTTTGTGTCAGCGCCATGCGGAATGCCTGGTGGCGTTCCTGGAAACGTCCGGCGGTAATGCCGGCCTTCACCACCCGCGAGCCGTAAAGGCGCAAAAACCAAGCGGCCCGCTGAAACCCTCCTAAATTTTTTCGGGCAAACCGGACATCATTTAAGATAATGTCCTCGGCCACTGGAATACTTCGGTCTCGGGTTCCTCCTTCAGCGGATGAGAGATGGTAGAGCCATGCCTCGGCCGAAAACCAGAGGCGATAGCCGGCTCGTTTAACCCGAAAGGCCACGTCGGTATCTTCGCGATAGGCAGACCGCGTATAGGACTCGTCAAATCCCCCAATATGCTCGAGAACTAATCGCCGAAAGGACATGTTGCAACCCCGGACGCTCTCCGCGTAACCGCTCACTGCCGTTCCGAAACCCGGTTCACGCGTTCCCCAAAACCCCAGCCATCCCACCCGATGCGAAACCGTAAACGGGGGACGATGAGGCTCCAATACCCGCCCCGCCACGGCCCCAACGGCGGGGTCCTTGAAGGCATCGACATGGTGCTGGAGAAACGCCGTATCCGGAATGCGCACGTCATCGTCCACGTAGACGACGATTTCGCCAGTCGCCTGGGCCAGTCCAAGATTGCGTGCCCGGGTAAGGCCCGGCGTGTCGGTAACTAGCCATTGATGGCGCCCCCCACTCGCGTGAAAGGCATTAAGGTAGGCGGCAACCTCGGGCGTGTGCTCGGGTGTCTGATCAACAACCAACACCTCGAAGTCGGGATACTCTTGCTGGATCAAATCGTTTAGGGTATCGACCAGCATGTGCTCCCGACGATAGGTTGCGACCACCACCGATACCCGCTCAGCCATGCCGCAACACATCCTCGATTCGTTCTTGAACCCGTTGCCAGCGATACTCCTGTGCCTCGCCAAAAGCCCCTTGGCTCATCGTCCAGGTGCGTTCCGGTTCACGAATCATCCGCAGCATCATTTCGGAGAGCGCCTCGGGTTCGTCCTCGCGGAGTAAATCGCCGGTTTCCCCGGGGCGGATGAATTCTGGCATCGCCATGCGATCGGTGCCGATGACCGGGACGCCGTACGCCATAGCCTCGATGAAGGCAATGCCAAAAGCTTCCCATAAGGTCGGCAACACAAAAGCGCTAGCTTTTCCGAGTTCTTCCACAATACGCGACATCGGTTGACGGCCAAGCCAGATGACTCCTTCCATCGCCTCGCCTGGCTCAGGCCCAATAATGACCAGCCGGGCGTCGGGAACCTCTCGAATAACGCGGAGCCAAGCCTTTAAGACCAAGGGTCCGCCTTTCCGGTCGAAGTCGCGGCCCACAAACAGAAAACGGTGCCTATCAACGTTCTCAGGGCGATAGGGGTTGGCTTCCGGCCATGGGCTAATATTCGCCCCGGCTCCTACCCAATGTATCTTCTTTGCCGAAATCCCATGGTGAATCATGCGCTCGCGTGTCCAATGGCTCATGGTGAATATGTTGGCCGCCCGCGAGAACACCTCATCCTGATGACGTGCAAGAAGGTTGAGTAGCCGGTTGGGAAAATGATCATACATGAAGGTTGGGAGGCCCGCCTCCCGAAATTCTATGACCGTGCGATAGTCGAGGTCGCGGTAAAAGTAATGGGGCGCATCACTTAAAATCACCCCGTCCCCAAATACGAAGGCCGGGGTATTTAAGAGTTCCAGCGGCATACGCACCGATCGGTAGGTATCGGGATGAAGCGATGAATAGGCTCTGAAACGCCCATCCTTAAACTCCAGCGTCTTCAATATCGGAAGAATTTTCCGGATTCGGGGGACTTCCAAGCTCAACGGAACGAGTTCATAGCCTCGATCCTTAAACGCCTGGCCAAGAAATTCCACAGTGCGATTAAGGTGCCGCCCGTAAACCCAAACGAGTCGGTTCACCAAATCCCCCCTTCTCATCACCATAATTCTACCAGACCACATATTGCCACCAAAACAGATGCCTGCCAAAGAAGGAAAATCGTCACAGTGCGGCAAATACCTCCATGTTGCGACAAACTGCCCCGGGTTTCGGTTTCCCAATTAGGAGGTTCTTGATTAATGCGCGTCCCCATCACCCGCCGTACGCGAACCGCCATCGCGCTCGCTGCTTCTTCGTTATTGCTCGGCCTCACGCCCCAACTGGCGTCGGCCCAGACCGCCCCCGCTATCTCAGGCTACACCGTCAACCAAAGCCAGACGGTGCTTACGATTAATGGTAGCAATTTCGGATCGCAGAGCTCCAGCGACAGCGTCACCTTGGATGGCAGTCAGGCGGGAATTCAAAATTGGACCAATAGCCAAATCCAAATTCCCCTGCCCTCCAACGCCGGCCCCGGGACCATTACGGTTACGGTCGACGGTCTGTCTTCCAACGTAACCTTTGCTGGTGTCGAGCGCGGATACTACACCCTCTCCGCGAACGGCACCGTCACCGCCCACGGAAATATTCAAACCTATGGTGACTTGAACACCCAAGGCGTCGCCGGACAGTCACCGGCCATCCAGCTCGTGACCACCCAGGATGGTAAAGGCTACTGGATTCTCACGCAAAATGGTAATGTCTATGCATTCGGTGATGCCACCAACTTTGGTTCCGTGGGGCAGTCCATCACTGCCGTCAGTATGGCTGTCCTCCCGTCGGGCCAAGGAGCCTATGTGCTCGGCCAAGATGGTACCGTTTACACGCTAGGACAAGCCACCAATTACGGCAATGCCCCCCAAGGCGTCACCCCCGTTGCCATTGCCGCAACCTCGGATGGCAATGGGTATTGGATCCTTGGACAGGATGGCACCACCTACAACTTTGGCGATGCGCCCAATCTCGGCACCGCTTCACGCCCGGTGGCATCAAGCCCTCCGAGTCTCACGAACAACACACTGGTTCGCGTTGGGAGCACAAACCCCGTGTTCCTCTACAAAAACAGTTCGCTCTATCATATCCCCAATGTGCAAGTGTTTTCTGGTCTCGGCCTCGCTTGGAACAAAGTGGAATCGGTCTCAAGCCTCAAGGGGTACACCAAGGGACTTCCGATGGTTGTCCCCTATCCCGACGGCACCCTCATTCAAGCGCAAGGCCACCAAGCCGTCTATTTGGTCAAAGGCGGTGTCCTGCATTGGATATCGAATGCCCAAACCTTTTTAGCAATGGGATACCAATGGAATGAGATCATCAAAGTCCCGAGCATCCAGTCCAATTGGCCCACCGGCACCCGTATTTCAAGTCCCATCACGTACCTACCCGACGGAACGCTGTTTCGCGTTGGGCATACCAATCCCGTCTACGTCATTAACAACGGCACCATCCAACACATTGGCTCGGCCTCCGTCTTTCAGGGCATGGGCTACAACTGGTCGGAAGTCAAGTCGCTAGCCACCATGCCCAACCTCCCCAAAGGGGCGGACATCCAAAGCCCGACACCGGTCTTCGCGAATGGCACCTTGTGGCGGGTCGCCAATACCAATCCCGTCTACCTATACGAAAACGGGGAGCTTCGGCACATCCCCTCGCTCAGCATGTTCCAAGATCTCGGGTTCACCTTTAGTGAGGTGCATTCCGTCCCGTCCCTCTCCAAAGCCACTACAGGGCCCGACTTAGGTAGCACGACCGTGCCGACGCCGGTAAACATCAATGCTGTCTCATTTGCCCCGACGGCCGACAACCAAGGGCTCTGGGTCTTATTCCAAAATGGCACCGTGGCCACACTGGGAGACGCGACGAACTTTGGCCAGCCATCCACTTCGGCGATGGTTGGTAACCAAGCGACGGGCTTGACCGTGACCCCAGATGGAAGCGGCTATACCATCTTGACGAAAAATGGCACCACGTTTAGTTACGGGGACGCAACCTCGGCCGGTAATAAATCCGGCGCGGTAAGTTTAGCCATGGATACGGCACCCAGCGCCACATTTCTCTCCATGGCGTATGGAAGTTTCATGCCTCATTACGACGGTTCCTACAGCACCATGGTCAATAATGCGAGCGCCATCTCGGTCATCAACCCCACTTGGCTTTATGATGTGCAAAACCCCAGTACCAACCAATGGGGATTAACGACGCCCCCCTCCGGTTACCAAAATGTGGTGACGGAAGCCCACAGCCTTGGCATTCAAGTGTGGCCGCAAATTGGTTGCATATCCACCGCGCCCTTTGCCAATGCCACGGCCGATCAGAACACGGTGAGCCAAATTGTCAGCGCCGCCGTTAACGACAATTTTGACGGGGTATCCATCGACTTTGAGCCGCAACAGTGGGGGGGAATGACCAAGACCCAGGCCGAGCAGGCATTCAACGCCTTCATTGCCCAACTCGGCCCTGCCCTGCATCAAGCTGGCAAAAAGCTCATGATCAACGTGTACGCCTCCTCCTATCCCAACACGATGTTCAATTACGACGCCTTGGCCCAGTACGCCGACTATATCAACATCATGGATTACCCCTACCACAATTGGTCAACCGGTGCCGGGTCCACGTCGCCGCTGTGGTGGGCGCAGCAGGTGATTCAAAATGCCATTAGTGGTGGATTGAATCCCTCTCAAATCGTCCTGGGGCTCGCTCCTTACGGCCATTATTGGCAATATAATAATGCCTCCGGCATTACCCCAGGGCCAGGGAGCGACGTCTATGACACCCAGGCGGCGAGCTTGCTGTCCAGCAATCCCAATATCGTCCCGGTGTGGGATTCACCTTCAGGCTCCGAAGTCTTCATGACTAACGAGTATCTGAACAGTCAGGGCCAGTGGACCGTCAACACCAGCGGCACCGCCCAGGCCCCCGTTGCCCCCACCGGCGGCTACACCGTCCAAGCCGACGCAACAAAGTCCCTGAATCCTGTGAAGAATCTTCAGGGGTTACTTAATTACATTCTGTTGCGTTATGCTGATGAGAATAACCAGCCGCCCCCCACGTTTCTATCCCAAGATGGCCGCTATGGGCCGGAAACCTCAGGGGCGGTGGCATTATTCCAACAGGACTTCAATGTCACCGGGGATCCCTCGGGCACCTATGGACCGAATACGGAGGCAGCCTTGAAACAGGTCATCCAGCAGTGGAACTTGGGACAGTATCAATATTGGGTCGACACCACACAGTCGGAGCAAGAACGGATACAAAAGGTCGCTCTCGCCTATGGTCTAGCCGGTGTCGACCCGTGGCGGGTGCCGTTTGAAACGCCCGATTATTGGACGATGCTCGGCCAAACGACCAGCGTCACCCATCTCGGGAAGTAGGAGGAGGATTTTGATGAAACAGCGACTTTTCTTTTGGGGCGGGGTGGCGCTTTTCGTCGCCACCGGCATTGCCGGTTGCGGCCATCATAGCAGCGCTCCCGCGCATCATACCCAACATCATCACCGGCGGGCCACGCCCTCGACGTCGCCATCAGCCACCACCACACCGACATCAAGCCCATCGACCCCGTCGACACCATCAACCACATCGGTGCCGGTGAGTCAAAATGCCTCCAATGCTTCCCCCTCGGTGTCCCAGGTGAGCGGCGGCGGGGTCGGAGGAACCGATAACCTCAGAGCCCGAGTGCAATCGGTCACGGCAGAAGGTCGCGTTTCGGTAAACGGAGCCACCGACAACCTCTACCTGGTGCGCCTGAGCCTCCAAAACATGACCACCTCCGTTGTGCCCTTCGCCCTAAATGACGTATGGGTATATCCGTCAGGCACCAAGGCAGGCCCCTCGCGAAACGACTATAGCCTTAAGGGAATTACTCAGCAAAATTCGCTCTTCCCCTATCCCATCGTGCCCCAGCATGCCTCCGCCGTCCAGGTCATGATCCAGTCTGATCAAACGGTCACCGGCGACTTTACCGTCGAGGTTCCCCAAGCCACCCGCTATGCCGTTCAGATCAGCGGAAGATCAGGGCCCATCGCCATCTTCACAGAGTAGGACACCCGTTCAAAAGGACAGCCCCGCATCCCGGGGCTGTCTTAATTTGTAGATTGAGCCCTAGCCGTGCTTAGAGTATGATCCCGAAGAGGTGACCATGTGGAAGTCAGTGTGGTAATGGCGACCTACAACGGGGCACGGTTTCTCCCCGAGCAATTAGATAGTTTGGCGCGGCAGACCTGCCTCCCTGATGAACTGGTGGTGTCTGACGACTACTCAACCGATGACACCCGGGAGATTATTTCCGCCTTCGCTGAGAGTGCCCCATTCCCCGTGCGCTTTCGCGAGAATCGCGGTCCAAAAGGATATGTGGGAAACTTTTTGAGTGGACTGTCCGAAGCCCATGGTGACGTCATCTTCCTGTCGGACCAAGACGATGTATGGCTGAAAGACAAGATCGCGGTCATCACGAAATTGATGGAGGAGTCGCACGCGAGCGTGGCCGTCCACACAGCGCGGGTGGTGGATCAGGATTTGAATCCCCTGGGAAGCCTATTGCCGCGTATCACCCGCTCGGCTACACTTGCCCCAGGAAATCCCCTCGACGGACCGCTGAAAAGCTTTCCCTTGGGGTTTTGCCTCGCGTTCCGGCGGGAGGTCGCGGCCTTTGTGGTACCGCGACTTCAGGGATACCCCGAACCCTTTCGTTTTTATTTTGGCCACGAAATGCCGCTCTATTGGGTGGGCAAGGCGCTCGGTCCCGCCCTCTACATCGCTGATCCACTGGCTCTCTATCGGCGCCATGGTGCCAACGCTAGTCGGGGTCTGGAGCCACGATCGGCCAGCGAAGCGCTCCGTCAAGGGGCGGAGGCGTACGACAAGTTTGCCCACCATCAACTGGCTCGGGCGGAGTTTGCCACCTGGCTCTTAAAACAGCCCGGGTCAACCGCCTTGCCGTCGGTCGAGGCATTCTTAACCCATATCGCCAAAACAAGCCGCACACGCGCCGCACACCTAAAGGGCCGTGCCTCCTTCTATCGCGAGCCTTATCGCCTACGACGCGCGACCCGACTCTTGGCGCTTCTTGTTGCCAAGGGATACGGTTCACGAGGCCTCGGAGGTCTCGGCTTGACAAGCTTGGTCAAAGATATGACCCACATCTTTCGGCGGTCCCATACCCCATGAGGAGGACATAGCTTGTCGGAAAATCGCTCGATACCGCGCCCTCCTAGTATTGGACGCTCGGCCGCCCTAGTATTTCTACTGAATTTGGTAAGCAAGTTGGGGGGCTTCATTCGCCAGTTTGCCATGGCACTGATCTTTGGAACCAGCGCCGCCAACGACGCCTGGCTTATTGCCTCTGCCCTTCCCAACTTGCTATTTGGTGCCATTGGAGGTGCCATTACCTCCACCATGGTACCCCTCTTGGCGGAAGCCCGCACCCGAGCCGATGACGCCTGGCGCCAAGCGTTCATTTCTCAGGCCTTTTGGGCCGTACTCATTTTTGGCCTCTTCGTTTCAGCGGTGGCGGAAGCGCTGGCCCCCATTTTGGCTCACCTCTTGGCTCCCGGATTTCACGGACGAGAACTCACACTGACCACTTCCATGGCCCGGATCGTGCTGCCTACCCTCATGCTACAAATAACTGGGGGGGTGCTTTCAGGCATCCTCCAAGAGTCGGACAAATATGCCGGCCCGGCTAGCGTCCCGGCCATGACGAATCTTATTCGCATCGTCGGCATTGTCGTTTTGTCACGCGTGGTGGCGTCATTTGGAGCGCCGCCTATTATTGGGGTCGCGATCGGCTTTACGCTAGCCGTCGCCTCGCAGTTTCTTATCCTAGCGCCCAGCATCCGCCGGGCTCACGTGCATATTGGAAGCCCGGGACGATTCGACCATCCTCTTTTGGGCAAGATGGGGCGCATGGCCTTACCCTACATCATCAATTTCTCGGCCAGCAGCGTTGAGGTGGTTATTGACCGAATCCTTTCGTCCTGGCTTGTGGTGGGCAGCATTGCCGCTATTAATTATAGCTACACCTTGGTCCAAGTGCCTCTGACCATGTTCTTAAATCCCCTCATAACGCCACTCTTGACCCGCCTATCACAATTTCACTCTCGCGGCGAAAACGCTCAATTTCGCCGCCTAAGCCATGATGCCTTGGGCGTTGTCTGGCTTTTACTGTTCCCTATCACTGTCTGGTTCATCATGCTCCGCGTCCCCATCCTCAATGTGATCTTCCAACACGGCGCCTTCAACGCCCGATCCACGGCGCTCACGGCCCGAACCCTGCTAGCGTTTGGCCTGGGGCTGCCGGGGTTTGGCATGACCATGTATTTTCGAAACCTATTTTTTGCCCAGCGGGACACCCGCGACCCCGCCATCTATGGCGTCATCGCGATCGCCTTCAACGTCATCGGTGACTTCACACTTGTTCACCCTTTACAGGCCGAAGGACTATCCCTGTCCACCAGCATCGCCAACTGGATTAACGCCAGTCTCTTGGCGAGCCTCCTCCTTCGCCGTGGGCTTCTTGAGGGACGCCCCCTGGCCCGGTTAGCGGCCCCTCTCGTGGCGGCTTTGGCTGTTATGATTGCCGCCCTTTGGGGACTCATGGCACTCATGCCGCTCCATCCCGGCCATCGGTGGCTTACCGCCGGCGACACACTCATTTGGATCATCGTCTCCGGGAGCCTTTATCTCGGCGTTCTCAAGCTCATGCACTTCGGTGGCCTAGACTTGGTGTTACGCCGAATCAAGCGACGCGGATTGACGGTTGGGAAGGCATGAACAACGCTCCGACGCTCCCCCGACGTGAAACCCGTTCCCGTCAGCACATTATTTGGCTCGTGGTGATGAATACCCTCTGGGCGGTTGGATACCCTGTGACGGACATTGCCCTATCCCATGGCCTCTCCCCAAGCCTCTTGGCGGTCGCGCGGCTCATGGTAGCCTTTCTGATGCTAGCCCCAGAACTTCGCCGGGTTCCCCAATGGTCGGGCCGGTTGCTAGGCTTTTCCGCCTTCCTTGGCATTGTCGGCTTCTCCATCCCCATCTGGCTTCAAATTGTGGGGCTTCACGGCACCGATCCGGCCATCGCCTCCATCTCCATTTCACTGGAACCCTTGGTCACGGTCTTGGTGGCCGCGGCCATCGCCCGGCTGAGAGTTCCTTGGTGGCAACAGGCCGCGCTCGGCCTCGCGGTACTGGGAAGCTGGGTTCTCACCGGCGAGCCCCGCCCAGGGCATCTTAGCCATCTAGTCGGGGACCTCGCGCTGATTGGCTCGGTGGTGTGCTTCGCCGTGTATAACGTCTACTCGCAGCGACTGTCACGGGCGGTAAAAGCCGGCCCCGCGGCCGCGCTGACCTTCGGGTTTGGCGCGTTGGGAAGTATGGTCATTTGGCTTTTTGCCCAAGCTCCCCTTCCCACACACCTGTCATTCCCCATGATTTGGTCGACAGCCTTCATGGCCGTCGGGGCGACGGGACTCGCTTACTGGCTTTGGCTTCACGTGGTGAGTCGCCATTCGGTCACGGTCTCGGCGCTATTCTTATACGTGCAGCCGCTGCTAGGCACGGTGCTTTCGGTGGTGCTGGGACAATCCCTCTTCACCCTTTCCTTGATTCTCGGGGGAATTGCCATCCTCGTTGCCATGAGCCTTGGACAGGAAGCGGCCCCCCCGTTTTTCAAGGCTTAAACACCACCTTTATTACACCCGGCGCTCGGTCATTAAATAGCCGGTATCCCTCGGGAGCCTCGGAGAGAGGGAGGTGGTGGGTGACCACGGTTCCAGGATGGGCCACCCCCGTGATGACTAAATCGCGGAGATGCCGCGTATATTGACGGTCGTTAGTCCTGCCGAGGCCAACATGGACCCCCTTCTCGAACATGAGCCCCCACGGGACCCGAAGCCTGCCATCTGCCCCCTCGCCTCCCGTAGGCTTGGCATCTTTGTTGACATAAACGCCCATAATCCCCAGCCGTCCCCCATAATTGACCAGGCGTACCATGTCCCCAATCACCTGGTTAGGCTGCTCGGCCGCCGGATTCTCATCGTCTAGAGCTTCGAAGCCCACCGCATCGATGACGGCATCCACCCCATCGAGAGCCAGTTCTCCGGGAGGGAGTCCCATGCGCTGCCGATGGGTGCGGATTTGCTCGACCGGATCGCGCTTACGAAAGTCGATGGCTATCGCCCCAAATTCTTCCGCTTTCCTAAGCCTGGTATCGACGCCATCGATGGCGAAAATCGTTCCCGCCCCCCGTAGACGGGCACTCATAATGGTTAAAAGACCAATAGGCCCCGCTCCGAACACGGCCACCGTGGGCGTTCCCCACACCTCGGCCAAGTCGGTTGCATGCCACCCGCCCACAAAGGCATCGGCCAGCATGAGAAAGTCATCTTCCTTCTCATCACCGGGTTCGCCGGGCAGCGGAATACAATTGGCGTCCGCATACGGCACCCGCACCATCTCCGCATGCATGCCGGGATAGTCGCCTTTGCCAGCATAGCCGAAGGCCGCCCCGACGTGCCCTGGCCTCATGGTGAGACACTCTGCGGTTTGCCCTTGAGCACATTTCACACAAACACCGCAATAGAGGTGGGCAGGAAGGACCACCCGCTCGCCCACTTTTCTTAAGCGCACACTGTCACCGCAAGCGACAATCACCCCCATGCCCTCATGACCCAAGATGAGGCCCGGCTTTGGCGGCAGGTGGCCGCGATACATATGCAGGTCACTCCCACAAAGGGCGCTCGAGGTCAATTTCACAAGGGCGTCCCGAGGGTCTTGGATAACCGGTTCCGGAACTGACTCCACACGCACGTCATACGGTGCGCGATACACTAGCGCGTTCATCGCTCATTCCTCCCGCGTTACCTTTGCGCGCGCGGGGGGATTTTATGTGACGTCAGCGCGCCCCGTTATCTCGGAATATCTCACAGGCAGTACGGCCTAAAATCGCCATGTCGAGTGCCAGGCTCCAGTGATCGCAATACTGTAAATCGTACGCCATCGTCTCCCCGGTAGTCAGCATCCCCCGACCAGACACTTGCGCTAGCCCGGTCAACCCAGGTCGCATGCGGTGGCGCCGATGCATTTCTGGACGATACAGCTGGACCATTTCAGGAATCTCAGGCCGCGGTCCCACCAAAGACATATCGCCCCGAATGATGTTCAGAATCTGGGGCAATTCGTCCAGCGAGGTCCGGCGGAGCCACCGCCCAATACGGGTCACCCGCCTATCATCGGCCTCCTGAAAGCGATAATCGAGGAATTCGTCTGCCCCAGGCGGATGCCATTCCCGTTCCGCCCCCACATACATCGAGCGAAATTTCACCAACAAAAACGGTCGTCCATTGAGGCCGATGCGGACCTGACGGAAGAAAACCGGTCCCGGCGAGTCGCGCAAGACCAACACGGCCACAATGACCCAAAGGGGTGATGTCACAAGCAAAAGCACCGATGCTCCAAGCACATCGATGACCCGCTTCATGGCCAATGCCCCAGTCATGAGATGCCTAAACTCTCCCCTAGAGCCTGAACCACATCGTCGACATCCAGAGAGCTCATGCTGGGATAAAGGGGAAGCGAAATCTGATGGGCGAAAAATGCTTCCGCATGAGGAAAGTCCCCGGCCTTCCACCCATAGCGCCGCTGATAATACGTAAAGTAATGAATGGGAATGAAGTGCACCGAGGTGCCAATGTTTCGCTCGGTAAGGGCTTGAATGACCTCATCCCGGGTGCGGGACACCCGGTCGGGGTGAAGATGGATGGAGAAGAGGTGCCATGCGTGCTCGAATCCCGGTCGCACGACCGGCAGGGTGACCGGGTAGGTAGCTAACTGAGAAAGGTAGGACTCGGCCAGACGGGTACGCTGTTCTTGCATAGCTTGGAGCTTGTCCAATTGCACCAGTCCCATAACGGCCTCAATATCGGTCATGTTGTACTTGTATCCAGGCTGCTCGAGGTCATAAGCCCAATGTCCCCCCGCCTGATATCGATTCCACGCATTTCGCGACAACCCATGGAGCGAAAGGATCCGCACTCTGTCAGCGGTGGCAACGTCCGGCACCACCAGCGCCCCACCTTCTCCGGTCGTCAAATTCTTGGTGGCATAAAAAGAAAAAGCCGTCAGATTACCGCTTTGGCCAACCCGTTGGCCGTTCTGCCGACTACCGAGCGCATGGGCGGCGTCCTCCACAATAGTGATCCCATAACGATCCTTGATGTGCCGCAAGGCTTTTATGTCGACGCTATGCCCTCCATAATGAACGGCAAGAATTGCGCGAGTTTTCGAGGTAATGGCCGACTCGACCCGATTAAGATCAAGATTTCCGGTATCGGCCTCGATATCGACTAACACCGGGGTAGCCCCCACGTGATCAATCACGTTCACCGAGGCCGCAAACGTCATGGGCGTTGTAATGACCTCATCCCCAGGTCCGATGTCGGAGGCCAGAAGCGCCAAATGGAGTCCCGCCGTACAGGAGGACAAGGCCACCACATGCTCCACGCCGAGATATCGGGCCAATGCGTCCTCAAAATCCTGGGTTTTCGGGCCTCGCGTAATCCAGCGGGAGCTCAGCACGGCGCCGATGGCGCGAGCCTCGTCCTCGCCCACCTCAGGCTGGTTATAGGGAAGAAATGTATCGCGCATACTCCCTCCAATAAAGGGTTGGCGTCCTGACCAGTGGTCCGGCAGCATCGCCGGGTCCGGGGGGTAACACCGGCCGATGCCAATGCCGGATCCAATTTAAACGTATCCACTTTCGGGCCAGTAAAGACCGCCTCAAGGACATCCAAATAAAGTCAGGACGACGGTGGATTGATGACTACTGGGCGTCCGGTTTGACTGGCGGTCAACAAGGCTTCGATTACCTCAATGGTGTGCAGAGCGCTCCCGGCCGACAAGCGGGGCACATGGTGATGCTGCACCGCCTCTAAAAAGTCGGCCAGTGCCTCGGCGTGGCTCTTCCATCCCGAGCGCAATGGGACCTCCCCCATTTCGGACTTGACAGCCTCTTCGTCATCGCCCATGACGCGCCAGAAGTCCACTTGATGTACCGTGGGCCCTAACACCACACTGCCCTCGGAACCGACAAGCGCCATCCGTTCTTCCAAATTGACCTCGGCCACCGACGTGGTGGCATTCAGTGTGAGAAGGGCCCCCTCACGTGTCCGCAGCACTCCCGCGAAGGTATCCTCAACCTCAATGTCGTGGGTTAAAGCGGCCCCGTAACCAAACACCTCAACAATGGGGCCCGTGAATTGAAGCAACGCATCCAACCCATGGATGGCTTGGTTGAATAGGACCCCGCCGTCCATGGATTGCGTGCCACGCCATGTCTCTGCTTGGTAATAGGCCTCAGGACGGGAATAACGCACGGATAAGCTGCCTTCCACGAGCCGCCCCAATTTTCCTTCGCGAAAGGCGTCCAAGGCCATCATGACCGTTGGCAACAGCCGATAAAAGTGGGTGACCGCTAATACCCGGCCGCGCTGCTCCGCCAAGTCAATCATGTGCCGGGCATCACGGGCCTTAAGAGCCATCGGCTTTTCCAAAAGCACGTGGAGGTTTTGAAACAACGCTTCTTCCACCACCTGGGGATGGCTGCCGGAGGGCGTGGCGATAATCGCCGCTTCAAGGTCTGGGTGCTCATGGCAGAGTTCCTGAATACTGGAATAGGATGCCGCATCAAAAGCCACAGCAGCGGCGGCCGCTTTTTCCGCGTCTTGATCCACGGTGGCCACCAAGTCCATCATTTTGGTGTGCACCAAGGCTTGAAGATGCTTGTGGCCAATCTTTCCGCACCCCACCAATGCCACCTTCAACTTTGCCACCCACGTCAGCCCTTTCCTACAAAAGTCCGTAAAAACCCCGACTTAGACGGATCCCAGTTTACTGCGCCATGCGGTTTCCGTCATCTCCAGACCCACTGTCTGATAGTCCGGCACCACTTGCAATAACAATGTCTTCAATCCGGCGGGGGTTTCGTGCGGAGCCCGGCGAACCAGTTCTTCAATGAGCCGAAGGGTCTCTCGGCGGTCGCCGATCGGCTCATTCAGAACGAAAATGCGTTCGTGATGCGTTTGCTGGACTCCCTTGGTCAAAAGTTCTTCGTAAAGTTTCTCACCCGGTCGAATGCCCGTAAATACAATATCGATGTCGATGCCAGGCTTCAATCCCGACAAACGAATCAGATTATTGGCCAAGTCCAATATTCGAATGGGGTCCCCCATATCCAGGGCAAATATCTCGCCGCCATGTCCCATCGCACCGGCTTGGATGACCAATTGGCAGGCCTCATTGACGGTCATAAAATATCGTACCATGTCGGGGTGCGTGACCGTGACCGGTCCGCCTTGGGCAATTTGCTGTTGGAAAATGGGCACCACACTGCCACGGCTTCCCAGCACGTTGCCAAACCGGACGGTCACAAACCGTGTTTTGGATTGGCTGGCATAAATGCCCACCAACAGTTCTCCCACCCGTTTAGATACCCCGTAAACGCTGGTCGGGTTGACTGCCTTGTCGCTGGATATAAAGACGAAGGTCTCTACCTGCATGCGATGGCACAAATCCACCAGCTTCCAGGTGGCCGCCACGTTGTTGTCAACCACCTCCTCGGGCTGGAGTTCCATCATTGGCACATGCTTGTGGGCTGCCGCATGAAAGACCACCTGCGGGCGGTATTGCTCAAAAATCCTCTCTATACGCTCACCGTCGCGTAAATCCGCGACGATAGAAACGGTGGGCACACCGGAGAATCGCTGGCGCATCTCCAACGAGATCTCGAAGACCGAGGTCTCATCGAATCCGAGCAATAATAGGGCTTGCGGCGCGAAGGGAGCTACCTGCCGCGCCAACTCGGCCCCGATGGTTCCCCCCGCGCCGGTCACTAACACCACACGGCCCGTCAGATATCCAGCAATTTGGCCTAAATCAATGACGGCCGGTTCTCGTTGCAACAAGTCTTCAATTTGCACATCCCGAATTTGATAAACGGACACCTCTCCGCCAATCATCTGGTTAATCGCGGGCACGATGCGCACCTTGATCCCCATGTCCCGGCATTGCTCGACGAGGGGTCGGATGACGCGACCAGAGGCGGAAGGCATGGCCAAGAGAACTTGGTCAACTTGGTGGTCTCGTACAATCGTGCGAATTTCCGGCGTGGTTCCTAGCACTTTTAGGGAGGCAATCCGCATGCCCACTTTTTGCATGTCATCATCTAGAAAACCAATAGCCATGCCAACTTCCGGATGACGCGACAATTCCTGAGCTACGAGTTGTCCGGCCTTCCCGGCGCCCACAATCAAAACCCGGTCATGTACATGAAAAGGATGACTCGTCCAATGGAAGTCATAAAAAGACCGGAGGAGAAAGCGCCAGCCTCCCACCAAAGCCACTGACAAAATGCCATAAAGAAGATACACGGCCCGGGAGTAATACGCCGTATGGGTGACGAACAAAAGACCCCCTAAGACAATCGAAGAGCCCAATAACGAAAAAATCAAGACCTGTGCGTCGCGCGCACCCGCGTAGCGCCACATTCGATGGTAGATACGGGTAATCCATAAAAGGCCGATAGTAATGAGGGTGAACCACCCCGATACGTGCCAATACGAAATGATGAAGCGCGCAGGAATGTGAGGAGTATTGAATCGCAAATATAGCGCCAAATATACAGAAATGTTTATGAGGGCAGCGTCGGCGAGCATGGATAGACCCATCTTGAGATAGACAAGGAGCCTTTTGGCCATATTCTCCCTCATTTCGCATGCTCTCGCCGGTCCATTATATCATGGGCTGGACCGGCCCCGTGGGACAACCCGTTCGCAACATTTCAGGATCCCCCCATTGTCAGCCAGGGAGAAAGCGCATAGTCTATTAACGGAGTTCCAAGATCTTCTCCAGTGAGGGATGCCCGTGGCGATTAAAGTGGAACCGTCGTCATCTGACGCCGAGTGGGTTACTGTCGAGGTCAACCGAGAGGACTGCCAGAACGCCATGGTGGCGATTAATCGTGAAGCGTTAAAGTCGATTGTTGAATCGGATCCGAGGCCGCCGGAAGTGATTCTAGACCTGTTGTGCGAGCGGGCGGTGAAACGCATGCCGGTACCCAATAGCGCGGACGGAGTGCGCCTCATCACCACCTACAACTTAGGCCTGGTGTGGCCAAAATAACCAGAGCGGACTGACGGTCCTCGCCATCCAGGTGTGGGCCGTTTTTCATTTCCAGCAAAAAGGGCCCGGCGGATAGCCCCCATTTCGCGACTGATGTAAGAAACAACGCCCGTTGCCCTTTTCCTCAATAGCGGTACATGTGACGACAAAGCGAGCCTGCAGCCGATTCCGGTATCCAGTCCTCGAGACGGTCAGTGCGGAATCAACCCAAAAGGGCGCCCCCTTTCATGTGGGGCGCCCACGGTAAAGAGTTTATGTGGTGGCTTGTAAAATACGGCGCAGTTCGTCCGACTCTAGGGTTTCCTTTTCCATCAAGGCTAATGCCAAGCGGTTGAGGGTATAGCGGTGTTGCATCAACAACTGCTTGGCCCGCTCATACTGCTCCAAAACAATGTGCCGAATGGCTCGGTCGATTTTTGAGGCCACCTCATCGCTATAGTCGCGGGAGCGCATCAAATCTCGGCCCAAAAAGACCGCACCTTGGCTGCGCCCGTAGGTGAGAGGCCCCAATTCCTCGCTCATGCCGTACTCCATGATCATCTGTCGCACCAATTTAGTCGACTTCTCCAGGTCATCACTCGCCCCGGTGGAGATTTCTCCGAAGACAATTTGTTCGGCCGCACGACCGCCTAAGGACATCGCGACCTTATCCAGGAACTGTTCTCGGGTAATCCGATAGCGGTCTTCGTCGGGCACCGGCATGGTGTAACCCATGGCCATTCCCCGGGGAATAATAGTCACCTTATGAATCGGATCCCCATGCGGCACCAGCATACCGACCAACGTATGGCCGGATTCATGAAACGCGACCACACGCTTTTCGAAAGCGGAAATCACCCGAGTCTTTTTCTGGGGCCCGGCCATGACACGTTCTGCCGCCTCGATAAAATTCTCCATCATAATCCGGCGCTGACGATTCCGGGCCGCCAACAGAGCAGCCTCGTTCGCCAAGTTTGCCAGATCCGCCCCGGTAAACCCTGGCGTCCGCTTCGCGATCACGCCAAAATCTACATCCGGGGCCAGAGGCTTATTAGTAGTATGCACACGCAGAATCTGTTCGCGTCCCGCGAGGTCCGGGGGATGCACCACGATTTGGCGATCGAATCGACCCGGGCGAAGCAGCGCAGGGTCCAAAACATCGGGCCGGTTAGTGGCAGCCATGAGGATAATACCTTCATTGACCCCAAACCCGTCCATCTCCACGAGCAGCTGGTTCAACGTTTGCTCGCGTTCGTCATTGCCCCCGCCGTAACCGGCACCTCGCATACGACCCACAGCATCCAACTCGTCAATGAAGACGATACAGGGCGCATTTTTTTTCGCCTGCTCGAACAGGTCGCGGACTCGCGACGCACCAACGCCCACAAACATCTCCACAAAGCCCGAGCCGCTTTCCGAAAAGAACGGCACCCCGGCTTCACCCGCCACAGCTCGAGCCAAAAGCGTCTTGCCGGTACCGGGAGGCCCAAATAGCAATATCCCCTTGGGTATGCGCGCCCCCATCTCTAAATAGCGTTTGGGGTTGCGAAGGAAGTCGACAACCTCCTCTAATTCCTGTTTTTCTTCTTCCACCCCGGCCACATCTTTGAAGGTTACGCGCGGCTGGTTATCCGCAATCATACGCGCTTGCGAGCGTCCAAAGGACATCATGCGATTTCCGCCTTGCGTTTGCCGCATCAGGAAGAATACCATGGCCACGACCACAATGAGTGGGAGCACATCGCCCAAAATGGTCATCCATACTCCGGTACCCGCAGGCTTGCTTACGGTCACGTCGGCCCCGTCGGCGTTAAGCTGGGTGCTCAGCGTATTGGTCGACCCCGGAGCGTAAACGGTCACGTAGTGTTTGCCCGATGTCGTCACCCATTGGACGTTATATGATGAAGGCTCCACCGTAGCTCGCGCTACCTGATGCTTGGCCATCGTCTGGACAAGCGCGCTATAGGGGGCCTGGCTCACCTGTTGGCCCGGTGCATTGAAAAATTCCATCAGCACCGAAACTACCAAGACGACGAACACAATCGTCATAAGCCCTCTAAGCCACCGATTCTGCATGAAGACCGTCCTCTCTCATTCCTCTCCCTATAGTTTAACGTAAAATGCCGGAAAAGAACCAGTCTGGCGCCCAGTGTGAAGCGAATCCCTCTCGGGAACACTATTACCGTGACAAGAACAATAGACGTCAACGGGGAGGATAAGGATGACGTATTGGCGCTGGGGATACGCTGGCTGGATTTGGGTCCAAGCGTGGCTGGCGGTGCCGTTGTTAGCCGATTACCTGCCCTTGCCGGCTCCGTTGGGCCACGTCTGGGTGTGGAGCAAAGTCGGGGGCATGCTGGTAATACCCGCGTTTGTAACACTTATTGGCTTGGTTCCTGATTGGGTTCCCCTAGGACGTCGAGAACAATTCCCTTGGACCAGCCTTATGCTGTTAACGTTGGGCATGGTCTGGCAAACCCAATATCTCCTTCACCATGCACCTCCTCATTTGTGGACCGCACTCATTGAACGGTGGATAGCCGCCGCCTTTTGTGTGAGTTCACTGACCCTGAGCCTCGCCTCGCCACGCGAAAACGCGCCGCCTGCATTGGAAATCTGTGCAAGCGCCGCGCTGGTTCTCACGTTTGTAGCTCGTCCCGTTTGGACTGTCGGCATTAGTCTCACGGTTCTAGGCGCTACCTATGCCATCTTACGCCGGCAGCCGTCTCGGCATTAATAGCTGGAGTAGAGGGCGTAAAGCGTCATCACATCGCGGACATATTGCTCTGTCTGAGCATAGGGCGGAATCCCCCCGTACTGCTCGACAGCACCTGGGCCCGCGTTGTATGCCGCCACGGCCAAGGTGGTATTCCCATTAAAGGTCCCCAGAAGGTAATGCAAGTAGTAACTCCCCAACTCTACGTTGTCTTCTGGGTTGTACAGCTCTTGGTCGACCGTAGCGGTGGAGAGACCGACCGCAGTAGCAATATCTTGGGCCGTACCGGGCTCTATCTGCATGAGGCCGACCGCCCCGGCGCTACTAACAACGCGCGAATTCCCCCCCGACTCTTGGGTGATGACCGCGATAATGAGCGCGGGAGGAAGACCCCATTGGTTGGCGATGGGGCGCACCAAGGGCAACATGGCCTGATACAGGGCCCGGCGGGACAACCCCCCAGCATTAAACTGCCCCATTAAACTTTGAATCGCTTGAACGAGGCCAGCAATCTGCGATCGAAGACTATTCATGCCGACCGCCAATTGATTGCGTTGCGACTGCAACTGATTATAGAGTTGCTGGCGCTGCGAAAGTCCTGAGGACACCTGATTAGCCTGTTGCTCCGCTTCCGCCTTCAGTGCCACCGCATGTTGCCGCTCGCGCGTCAAAAGATTCTCTTCATCGACAAGCAAGGTCTTATGCTGCGCGATTGACGCCGAGGCTTGGGTGAGAAATATTTTCTCTCGTTTGAGATTGGCTTGGGCGATGGTATAGGCCGCCTTTTCCTGCTTGATGACCTGAACTTCATGGGCAGCCTGTCCCGCGATTTGACCTAATAACTGTGCGCGGCTAATGAAATCCGAAAATGAACGAGCCCCCAAAATAACATCCAGGTACCCAACCGATCCCCGCTCCTCGATAAGCTGCAACTGCCCCGAGAGCATCTGGGTCTCATGAATCAGCGACCGCTTTGTTTTTGCCAAGAGCTCGGTCGTATGATTATAGTCGGCGGTTGTCGTTGCCAATTGGTGTTCAGTGCGCGTCAATTGCGCTTGGGTGGCATTTAAAAGGCTCTGTGTTTTGGCGATGTTTCGGTTCGTCAGGCTAATTTGCGCCGAGGTGGTGCCGATGCGGGCGCGGTCCGCGGATAGGGCCTGATTCAGCTGATTCATTTCCGATTCCGTGGTGCCGATCGCCTTTTGAGTTTGGTTATACTGCTGCTCTTCTTGCGCCAGCCGCTGCTGCGCCTGGGCCTCCTCTTGTTGCAATTGCGAGAGTGATGTGGCATACGTCGCAGCCGTAGGACCCACGACCGCTACCAGCATTCCCGTAGCCAAGGCAAACAGTGCCCTGCGTTTCAACCTCGCGACTCCTCCTTCGTACCCGGATAAAAATGATCGGTAAATTTGCCCATTCGACATTCATCGCGATAATTCCTGCACAATATTCGACCTTTTTATCGCCCACACTTCACCTTGGGAAGGATTTGGCAAATAGGGACAGACATGGGGTGATGTCCGCCAACGTAGGTTGTCTCGAACAAGGAAGGAGGTGGAACGTATGCGGGCACAACGACACATCTGGATTGCCGGCATCATTGGAACAGCGTTATTTGCCCTCATTCTGGACCTGATTCCCAGCATGCATGGCCCACGATTGAACGTGGCCCTCTGGGACGGAAGCTTCGTGACGCTGAACCTCAGCGTGGCCATTATTGTGGGCTATGTGCTGGAGTTTCTCATTGGGGTGGGCTTGGCCGCACTATATCTCAAATATTGGAGGGTCGGACCTGCCAACCCCGTTATGCGAGGTGCGTTGTTCGGGCTGGCCTTGTGGTTGGTTTCCATGGCGATTGGTATGCCCATCTTTGATCGGCTAAGCCCCTTGGTGCAAAACGGCCTTCTCTTAGGGCCGGGGGCGTTCCTTTGGCGTTTAGGCATCGTGGCCCCATTGATTTGGCTTCTAGCCTCTTTGGTATACGGGTCCAGCATCGGCTATGTCACCGAGCGGACCTGGTCCTGGTCTCACAACTAATGGACGTTGCGGCTGGACCATTGGCTCGGCGGCCGCGACCCGATTACGATTCGATAAACGGGTCCCAAGTTGAGGCCCCACATTCGCTGCTCCAGCCGGCGCACCAGATAACTGGGCTCCGACTGGGGCACCATGACCCCGCGCACCGTCCCACTGTGCGCGATGATAACCCCGCCCGATACCCCATCGGCCAGATCCAAGAAGCGCGCGAGATCGTCTTCTGGTTGCCGTTCCAGCTCAATTTCGGCCGAAATCCGGCCCGCTTGACCCAAAAGCTCCAAACGCCGCGCCTCGACCCCGCAACGAACCAATTGCAATGCTTCGTTTAACCGTTTCTGGTGCCGATCCTCATAAGGCTCACTTAACCGGTGATGATCTTCGGTATTCACGCGACCGTGCCCGAGTGCACCCACAATGACGGCAGGCGGCACGGGGCCCAGCCGTTCTAGCAAGTCCCCCGTCAAAGGGTTAAAAGCCACGACGTTCGGATACATAATTCCGTCCGTGGGATCCACGCGGGCCGCACGGCGGGCAATTTCGGCCGCCGTAATTCGTACGCCATAATAAGCGGCCGCCGCCCGCAAGGCGGCAACGATGTCGGCGGAACTTGACGCCATCCCCTTGCCGACCGGAAGCGCTGAGCGAATCACCAGCGCCCCACCCGGAGGCTTCCCCCAGTCCTCCAGCGCCGTCTCCACCGCTACACGCGCCTTTCGCCTCGAGGAAGGCCACACGTCAATCCCATTGGCCTCACGGCCAACAAATGTCGCGCTTGTCCCCCAAGGAATGGGCAACGTGATCAGAAAATGGGTGTCCGCTATCTGACCCTGCACCAGTTCCCCAAACGTGCCCGGCGCGAATCCCCGGCCTGGCTTCTGCACGTCCATGCTATTCCTCCTGGGTGTCAGGGTCTCCTCTCCCTCTTAGGGGGAGGAGGGAGTCGACGTACTCCCCCACGCATTCACCAACGAATCCACGACGCTCGTGGGACCTTCAACCACAACCAGTGTCTTGTCCAACGTCAACACGGCCATTTCTCCTCCGTTAGGCATCGTCCCCACTTTGGCACTAACCAGTCCCACCGTTTGGCTGACCATGGTCATACCCGACGGCGGTCGAAAGTGACGGCCCTTCGATTCCGTAATCAGCACCGGCTGCCCTCCTGGCGTTTGATAACTGAGCAAGACGACCTGGGATGATTGATCATGGACCACATTGACATTGTTCAACACCAGCGCTACGGACGCTGGTGGCAGCACAATCGGGAACGACACTTGCGATCGAGCGAGGTCCAACTCCGTTCCTTGGGCCGTCAAAGCTACCTCCGGCTTCACCCCAGACGGCGGCTGGAACGTAAAGGTTGACGAGGAAATCGATTGGTTAATGGCGATGTCCGACGGCGTTTCGTCCAGACTACCGCCCTTCCATTGCGCTTGCCAACGTACCGGCGTATTGGTGCTCAAGTTAAACCACAACGTGGTCTTGGCCGTAATCTTGCTGGTTACCGGGGAGAGCATGTGCAGAATGACCTCGCGAGATTTAACGGTCACCCGCGTGGCCCGACTCTTCTGAATAAGGTTGGGCAGTTCCGTACTCAAAACACGAAACTCTGTCCACGAAGCGGGCTCCGCCGTTAGGACAGAGTAATGCTTGGCTCCACTTTGATAGACCACGGTATTGAAACCATTGTCTACCACGAGGTAGGGTTTCCCCGTGGCAGGGGTGACCTCCAACCGAAAACTCGCCGGTTTCGCTTGGCTGGATAATTTCAGATGGAAAATCTCACGCGGCTTATGCAGGCGATGTGCCACCTCGGTGACGTTTTCGCTCACGGTATTCCAGTTGGCAATGCGCGCCAACACTTCTTTCTTGACCTGATTGGGCGACATACCGTGGGAAATAGGTCCGGGACCATGTTTGACCCCGCAACCGCTCAAGACGATCGCCAGCGCCAACGTCCCCCATACCGCTCTCATTTTCATAGGAAGATAGTAGCGCTCTAGAGGGGGTTAGACAAGCGCCCCGGAGTTGAGAAAATGCGGCATTTGACATATCATGCAGGTGCGCAGGGGAGGCGAATGACACGGTGCCGACAGCAGGCGAAAAAGAATTTATCCAGTTGTTGCGCGAACATCGCATGCGAGTCACGCCTAATCGTCTGACCGTATTTCGCGCAATGCAGACGAGCCAGGAACCCCTCACGGTGTCCGACCTAGCGCTCCGGGTCGAGCATTCTGGGCTTAACACCGCCACGCTCTATCGCATCATGGAGACCTTCACGGACCTTAAGGTGGTTCACCCCGTGCTGCAGGCCCACCAAAACGTAGCCTACGAATTGGTGGAACCCTTTGCCCGCCACCATGACCATTTAATCTGCCGCCGTTGCCGGCGAACTATCGATATTTATGATTGCCGCCTTGAGGAGGCATTAAAGTCCATCAGCGAAGACCGCGGCTTCTCCATCGACTTCCATCAAATGGAACTCCATGGACTATGCCCCGAATGCCAAACAGCTATTCCACGCCGGTAAGTCGGGCATCCTGACGCAGTCGGTCCCGCATTGCTGCAGAATCCTGTCCTCCGTTCCTAGAAGCCGCGATCACCGCACCGACCACCGGTTTGAATTCCGTGACCTTGGCCTCCGCGAGAGGCAAGGCCTCGCGAAGATGAGACAAAAATGCATCCTGTAAATGGGGGGCTTGGCCAAGCCAGAGACTCCCGGCCATGACTACCCTGGTCGGCATGGCGTGCATCCGCAGGAGCCGAGCGCACCCCACCACGCTTTCAGCCAACGCCCGACCATTCTTGGCTAAAATTCTCTGCGCTACCCGATCACCGGCATTCGCGGCTTGAAAACAAAAGGGGACAACAACAAAGAAGTGGGTCTCGGGAATCTCCTTAAAATACAACGCCCGGCTCAGGCTGGCGTAATCCGGAAGACCCAAGAGCTGTAAGACCAAATCTTCAAGAACCGTCTTCTCTCCCCGGAGTTCAGCGCTTCGAAAGGCTTGGTGCAACACTTCGCGGGCAATATCGATACCGCCCCCATAATCGCCCCACTCATACCCAAGGCCTCCCACCTGGCGCTTTTCGCCGTCAGGGCTTAGGCCGAACACATTGGTATAGGTCCCCGCGATGACAGCAATTCCCGAATCCGCATCGGTTCCCGCGGGAAGGGCAATTTCCGCATCGTTGACCACCGTAAGGGAGGACAACGGCAATCGTTCTTTAAGCCCCTCGGTCAATCGGCTGACATCCTCAGGGAAGTCCGCCCCGGCCAGACCAAACACGGCTCCTTCTACATCACCCCAGTTGAGTCCATGGTCGCGAAGAGCCGCCTCACTGACAGAGGACGCGGCGTCCAAGGCCGACTCCATCCCCACAATCTGGTGATTGGAGGGCTCTCCCCGGGCAAATCCCCACCCACGGTCGCAAACCACCAAGGCTTCCGTTTTGGTCCCGCCCCCATCCACTCCTAACCATGCCATTTGTGACGCCTCCTTTTGCATCGCGCAGGGATATTTGGGAAAACTGTGTCCGGGCCCCCACTTGTCCCTTCCGGTGGACGCGAAAATACGTCATAATGATACCAAATCCTGCGATCTCCCTAAAATTGGGCGGTCGGGACCATGAAGGAATTAAAATCCGTGCGATAGGTGGGAGAACGTGGATTACCACAATGAACGGGTGGCCATTTTTGTCGACGGCGCCAACATGTTTTACGCGCAACGCGTCCTCGGATGGCATCTCGATTTTGCCCGTGTGATTGAATACTTTACGCGGGGCAGACAACTATATAACGCCTTTTACTATACCGGAGTACAAGTGCCCCCGGACAATAGCCAGCGAGACTTCCTGACCGCTCTGAGACATCTGGGTTTTACCATTCGGGAAAAGTCCATTAAGGAAACCCTGGACCAGAGCTCGAATGCGGTGATCCGCCGGGCCAATCTCGACATTGAAATTGTGGTAGACATGTTCAATACCGCCACCCGTTACGATCTCGCCATCTTGATGAGTGGTGATGGCGATTTTGAGCGCGCGGTAGAACTGCTCCGCTCCAAGGGTAAAGAAATCGTTGGGGTAGGTACCCGCGGCATGATTTCCTCCGAGTTGGAAAATGCCTGTGACCGCTACGTTAAACTCGAAGACATCCGTTCTGAGGTCGAAAAAATCCGATAACCTGTTCCATAGAAACCGTCATATGGGTGGTGTCGACCTCGACTCCTGTCCGTATGATGGTTTCCTAGTAACGTCGTGGCGGTTATACTTTAGGGAACGACTGGGGAGGTGACCGCTTTCCATGATGAATCGCCGGACCACAGTGGTCGCGGGGATCACACTTCTGTCTTTGGCTCTGTGGCCTGGTTCCACCTGGGCGGCATCGCGCCCTTTAGCCCAGACATCGCTTCCGGCATACTACGGCTTCACGAAAACGGTGACCATCACCAATACAGGAAACGCCCCCGCATTAGACGTCACTGCGCGGGTGGTTCTTTTGGCTCCTAAAACATCGTACGCGCACGTCACCTTGTCAGGGTACTCAAAAGAGCCGGCCTCCACGCATCTGGACAAATATGGCAACCTCATTGGTGATTATCGTTGGAGCACGATCCAACCCCATCAATCGATTACTCTAACCTTGCATTACCAGGCGACGTCCTCCGATGTGTCCTATCACTTGCCAACCACCTACGGGGCTTACAACACCTCGTCGCCTGTCTATACCGAGTATACGAATCCCCGTCTTGAGGCCAGTACCGTGGATACGGGTGCGGCACCCATTAAAGCGGAAGTCCAAAGCCTTGTGGGCAACATGACCAACCCGTATCAGCGGGCACAAACTTTGTTCAATTGGGTCGCAGAGAACATTCGCTACAACTACTCTTTGAAGGCCTCCGGTTCGGCACTGAAAACGTTTGACACCCGGCTCGGCATTTGTAGTGACATCGCCGACCTCTATGTGTCCATGTTGCGCACCGACAAGATCCCCGCGCGGCTCATTGGCGGCTATGTTACCAACAACGGAGACGGTCAAGGCGGATTCCATCAGTGGGTCGAGTTTTATTTACCGCATACGGGCTGGGTTGTGGCCGATCCGACCTGGGGGAAATATGGCTACTTTGCCTCGCTGCAAGACGACTGGCATATTCCGCTCTATGACGGTATCCGGCCGGATATTTCTGTGCATTGGAAGTATGCCCAGAGCCAATCAGCCAGTCCCTATCTCGCCATTCACTATCACTACAGCTTTACTACCGAGCAGAGCCCGCCGGCCGTTCGGAACATCAAGTTGCCGCTAGTGTCGGTGACCCCCCCGGTGGCCAAGCATCGGGTGCTGTCACGCCCTGTGCGAACGGAATGGCAACGCATCCTCGCCCTCCTGCGTCACTATTTCGATCGACTCAAGTTGGCGCTTGAGTCGCTTTAGAGTACGGTTTCGGCCTCCCGGAGATGCTAGTGCTGGAGGTGGTCCGATGTCCCATGAGGATATGACGCCCCAATCCCTTCAGGATGTCTGGGATTGGGCCACGGAACGGTTTAAAGCCCACGATGCGGCTCACATGGACGCCGTTTTGATGCAAATGGGCGATCGGGTGGCAAAGAACCCTCCTAAAAATCTCAGTGCCCAAGACCAGATGGTGTTGGGGGCTTGGCAGGCCGCCTCACCTGAAGAACGCCACCACTTGACGCATCTTTTCATGCGAACAGTGGGGCATGAGGAGTTTCATCAAGAATAAGGTAAGGGCGGCCACGCGGGCCGCCCTTGCTATTCATGTGGGTTGTTTAGGTTGGAAATCCATGTCCGATACCCCGAACCATGTTCAGGATTTTCTACGAATGCCACCCGGACTCCATATGCTTCGAGAGGCCGCAAATCTTTGTGTCCACGTTTCCAATCACTGCCGGTTTGGTCAATTCATCCCCGTGGCACACTAGTCCCGGAGGTGAACGGCCGTGTCGCGAACTTGGGCTTGGTTTCATAATCCTCGTACGGTGTTGTCGTTGGTCGATGAATTGGGCGAGGATACCCGCGTGTCATTGTTGATCAAGGACCCTGATGCTCAAGAAAGTGTCATGGTAATGGGACCCCTCAGTCGAGATATGGCTTGTTATCCCTTCCTTGACGTGCGCCACCAAATTCGCCGGTTGGGCGTGAAAAAACCCTTAGCGGAGCACTACACCCAGGTCATCGCCCGCGGAGGAGCCGTGGTATGCGTGGAGACCCGGAACGATGAGGCAGTGGACGTCTTAAACGGCCTCGACGCAAGAGACGTTCTGGTCTAAAGAGCCCTAATAGGGATGAAGAAAACGGAAGCGCTCTGGCGTTTCCAAGAGAGCCGTGTACAAGTCCCGCCCGCTAGCGTCGGGCGGGGCCATAATGGACTTGGAGAGCTCCCGCACCGGAGGATGGGACCGATAGTGGGGATTGGATCGAAATCCGGTGGGTCCTCCATAATAGGCCGCTCCACGATGGCGGGAAACGCCCTCAAAATCTGCTTCGGTTTCTACAGAATGCCCGTCCGCAAGCACTAAAGGAACGGAACTCGCATTCATGATGGCGTGCACGTGGCCCGGGGGAAGGATCGCCCGCTCACCGGCCAGCAATTGGAACCACCCTACATCGCGAACCCGATCGAACGTGTCTGCCTTCTGGAGAATAATCCATGCCATCCCCTGCATCACTTCGATGATAACGGGAAAGGGTGTCCGGCGAGGACCCCGATGCCAATGGGCGGGAAACGTAACCCACTCTTGGTCCACGAGACCATAAGATAGTTCCAATATCCCGTACCGCCACCCAAGGTCCTCCCATAGCCGCCGGTCAGTCTTTCGACTAACCTCCCCAAAGTAGCGAGCAACCACCTCGGGACCGCGGCTGTCGGGATTCTCAAGGAAGGGACGCACTTGATCCAAATACCACGTCTTGCAATATCCTGGCGTGACGTCCGCGCCGAAGCGAACTGAGGATTCCACATTGCTGTCCTGCGTCGAGGCCACGCTCCTTCTTTTGTCTCCCGACCATGGTACCATTTTTGTCCGCTAGCGATAGCGGAAAGCCAGTATCCCACGCCGCAGTTGACGGATTGCCCCGACAATAGCGGCTCCGCCCACGAGGCTCGCCAATGATATGGCCACCATAATCATCGCCATGTGAAACCCATCCAAGACCATGCCCCCCGGTGCACCTTGCACCAAAAAGTCCCGCGACGAGAACACCGGCCAGGTGACCCCCCCAAGGATCGCTTCCATGGGGCGATAGAAAACGACCGTCATAATACCAGCGTACAACGCATGTAACGCTCGCGCGGCAAAGTAGGGCTTCATGGAGATGTCCGTGTCCGACAAGACCGACGCCACCTGTCCATGCACCGAAAGGCCCGACCAAGCGATAATGCCCGAAACCAACACCAACTTCTGGATGAGGGGCGCCGCGGCGTGTGCAGCGGCGGCCGAACCAAGGTCAATCTCGAATAGCCCCTGGATGGCAGCATTCACTAAGTGCGGAGACATTCCTACAATCCGCAAAAGGGCGCCGAAAGGCACTTCCAACAAGGTCATGAGCCCGGTTGCGCTCAATACCCGTATCAAGACGGCAAATAGCACCATAAAGCTCATGATCATGAAGAGCGTGGAAACCGAATCCGAAATGGCCTCATTGAGTACCTTCCCCATGGCCCGGCCATCCTCGGATCTTCCTCGCATCATAGCGTCCATAGCGCGGCGGTGAATGCCTCGCACCACCACCCCTTCCTTGGCATCTCCACCTTCCTTTCGCTTATAAAAGCGAAAGGTGAGACCAACCATCAACACCGACGCATAGTGCGCCATCGCCAGAACGGCCCCTAAGGCAGGCTGCCCGAACATCCCCACGGCCACGGCACCAAAGATGAAGAGGGGGTCCGCCGAATTGCTAAAAGCCAGCAGCCGCTCGCCCTCCGTCTTCGTGCAGAGATTCTGTTTACGAAACTTGGCCGTGAGCACCGCATCCATCGGGTATCCGGCAGCCAGCCCCATGGAGAATACGAAGGACCCTACGCCCGGCACATTGAAGATGGGGCGCATCAATGGCTCAAACCAGACGCCTAGATAATGCACCATACCCGTCGACAGCAATACGTCCGACAAAATGAAGAAGGGAAGCAGTGAAGGAAATACCACTTCAAAAAACAGCTTCAAGGCGCCGACCGTGGCGTGATATCCATGCTCGGAAAAGACAATCAGCATGATAGTCAAGAGGAGCATGGTAAATCCGGTAATCATGGTCGCCGTGCGACTCGGCTGTTTCTCATTCTCGTCCATTCCGCCACCTCAATCCTGGGACTTCCCTTCATGCTATGTCCCAGAAAAGGAGGGTATGACGCGACGCGGTGGTCTATGGTGCAGGTGAAACGACAATGGGGACACGACGTAAGGGCAAACCAATCGCGGAACAATGGTCATAGGTGGCGATGCCAATGTCCCAGTCTGGGTCCCGTTGCCAGGGTACTAACGCCCCCAAGAGTCCCTTATTTGTGTCGCGCATTATTGTTGTGAGCCAATGTATAGGGTCTGTGTGGCCAACCCGATATGCCATTACAGCAAACGAGCTAGGTTAGTTCCGCAATCCTACATGCCGCCATCCTTATCACCTCTACTCGCGTTCTAGCACGTCCTCGTGCGCTCACCACTGTCAAGGCGGATGTCGAGAGAATTTTATGCAAACTCACGAACCGGCCCTTAAATTCACTAACCTATGACGTCGCGCATAGCCCAAAATGTTCGGTAAAAGCCGATGTGCCTCTATCAGTCAAAGTTGTGACTCTCGTGCCCACCCAGAGGGTCACGTTGCCATGCATGATTTCCACCGTTATAATTATTATAACAAGATCAAAGGAAGTGACGGGCATGCTAGTCCGCAAAGTGTTTAAGGTCGGCAATAGTTTTGCCGTGTCGATTCCTTCTGAATGGGTACGCCAGATGAACCTCGAAGATCAGCCCGTGGAGCTAATGCGAAACGACCGGGGAGAAATTATTGTGAAACCCTTGCGGGAAGCCTCGCCGGATATTACGCCGGACTTCGCGCAGGCCGTCGATCGCTTTATGGCCGAATATGCCGATGTTTTACGGCGATTAGCTGACCGATGAGGTACCTGACCATCCAGGAAGTCCTCTTCATTCACTTCCAAGTGATTGAACGATTCGGGGGCATGCATGGTGTCTTGAATCTGGCGGGACTCGAATCCGCGGTCGCCCGACCACAGGCGACAATAGAGGGGGACGACCTCTATGCCTCCATGCTCGAAAAAGCCGCCGTACTCCTACACTCGTTGGTTCTGAACCATCCGTTTCAAGACGGTAACAAGCGGACCGCCTTTACCGCATTGGGTTTGTTCCTGCAGCATAACGGCATGGCGCTTGAGGGCTCAACAACAGATGCAGAGAACTTCGTCGTAACCATGGCGGACACGCATGTGGACGTGGGGACGATCGTGGATTGGCTTCAATCTCATGCGCGTTCGATAAACAATTGAAGGGGCCGCTGATGCTCTCCACCCTGGATTCCACGGCCGCGCTAACTTACCATCGAAAATCCCCTCAACCGAGACGAACGATAAGGAACTTCGCGGGACCATTTGTGCGCTATCACTCGGTCGACGGGTTGGTCACAATCCACAAGGTCACGCATGCGAGAGCGGCTACGACCGCCCCCACCGCAAAGGGGGACTCGGGCCCAACCGCCTCCCAAAGAATCCCGCCACCAAGCGATGCAGCCAACTGCGCAAAACCGAGCAGAGCATTAAATGTACCGAGCCCGGTACCGCGTGCGGTTGACGGTAGCAATCCTGTGGCGTAGACCTTCTGGTTCCCGTCCACGAGCGCGATAAATACTCCATAGAGGGCCATGAGAGGCCACACCCACACAGCCGTATGTACCACGGCAAATCCCACATACGTTAGGGCCAATACCGCAAATCCTCCCAACAGCATAGTGCGATGGCCGATGCGGTCCCCAAGGCGACCACTGGGCATCGAAAGAACGCTGGCCACGCCATTCATCACAAAATAGGTCAGAGGGACGAGAAGAATCGGCACCCCCAGTGTCCGGGATCGAAGAATGAGAAACCCTTCCGAAAAGGTGGCCAGCGCCAAGAGCCCGGCTGGCAGCAGGAAACGCCGGAATGGTGCCGGCAGACGGCCCCAGCTAAGACTTGGCCGCGACCGCGCCTCTGTCTTACCCGCCCGGTTCTCTCGAAGACGAAGCAAAAAAGGAATCGCAGCCAATCCGGGAATTAGTGTGAGGGCAAAAACAAGGCGGATCCGATCGTTGGACCACCAGAGCACAGCGCTCGCTGTAAGCGGACCCAGGGCTGCCCCTAATGCGTCCATTGCCCGTCGAAAGCCGAATGATCGGCCCCGGTTGTCGGACGTCGTGACGTCGGCTAGTAGCGCGTCCCGCGGAGCCGTCCGAAATCCCTTGCCGACCCGCTCCACCTGCCGCAAGATGAGCACAGGTCCCCACGCACTCGTGAGGGCGAATGCCGGTTTGGTCAAGTTTGAGATGGTATACCCAACGAACATGAGCCACTTGCGATGGCCAAGACGATCAGAGAGCCAACCGGCAAACACCTTGAGGATGCCCGCTATCCCGGCACCCAACCCCTCCATGAGGCCATAAACCCACACCGGCGCGCCCAAGACCGTGGTCAAGAAAACGGGCAATAAAGATCCCACCATTTGGGACGACAGGTCGGTGAAAAAGCTCACCGCACCTGCAGCCTTCACGGTCGGATGAAGGGCCTGATTGCGAACCGATGACTGATCCGATGGCGACATGAATTCCTCCTGAATAGGTCCCGCGGTGAGCGAGCCGCGTCCTCGAGCCACTTTGGGCAACGCCTCGGCGATCGCCGGCGACCTCGCCGAATGGCCGCCTCCGGAAGCTCATAAAGCGCCCACCGGCAAGTCCGGGGTTGGCGACGGTCGTCGCTTCGCATATTATCCCCTCAAGAGGGGGTTCAGGCAAGGGCGTGTCCCCATGCCCGTAGGGCGGCGGGGAAGCGTCGGTTCGGTGGATCGCGACCTGATTCTCTAAGGCCGGGGCACCCATAAAATGTCGTCACAGACTCTTTCCTTAATATGCGATCTGGGAGGGATTTTGCCGGTGGGGACAACTTCGTTGATTGTCTTATTGCTGGCCGGTGCCAGCGTTGCGATTTTTCATGCAATATTGCCGGACCATTGGATGCCAATTGCGCTTCTGGCCCGAGCCCAACGATGGTCTACCGCACGCACGACTCGCGTTGCCCTGTGGACGGGACTAGGACATGTCCTGGGCTCCATTGCCCTGGGAGCCATCGTCATCGCGCTCGGGTACGGACTTAAGGGCATTCTTCGGGTGGAAGGACCCATCGTTGGGATTGTGTTGGTCCTCACCGGGATCGGGCTGTTCCTCTGGAGCCTACGCCACCCTGGCCATAGCCATCCACACGGATCCGACGATCACCCCCATGAACCTACCCACGAAGGGGGCTCTCAAGGACACGACCATCATCATGAACACCCGCATGATCACCATGCGGTCGGGCATACCCATTCCCACCATCATCACCCGGACCACCCACGAAGCCGGGGCGCATGGCTCATTCCAGCCGGCATTGCGGCGTCTCCTGATCCCACCATTTTACCGGTATTTCTGGCTGCCATTGCGGTAAACGTCCGCACCGCGATTGAAGTCCTCGTGGTCTATTCCCTCGTTACCATCGTAGCTATCGTGGGTCTAAGTCTGGCGGCCGTTTGGGGCGGGTATCAGGTGAAGTGGGCATGGCTCGAAAACCATGCGAACCACGTCACGGCCGCCGTGTTGGTGGCTTTGGGCATCGCTGCCTGGGTAGCGTTTTAGGCCTCCCTCCATCACCCAGGACGGTCTAAGGCCCTCTTTTTCTTCCAACCACGGAATCTTACGGGTGTGGTAACATGCCCTCTTTCCCAACCGTCATCGAGATGAGAAAGAGGGTACAGATGCACACGAGGCGAGCGGTTCCCATTGGGGTTTTTGGAATCTTTGCCATCGGCGTTCTCTTGAACGCGGTAAGCTCGATCCGTGACATGGCACCCGTCCGCCCCGTCTTAGCGCGTATGCTGGCTTTAGAAAATCCCTTGGTGGTACCTCCACGGGTGCTCCCGTTTGGAAAGAGCCCGCCACCGGGCATGAAGCACCGGTGGCGGCAGATGGAACACCAAGCCATGGCCCGAACTTTTGCACCCGGATCCCCTGTGATCAGTCGGAACCTCCACATTTTTTACGTGGACCTAAAGAGCATAAACACCGAGAAAGGCCGGATCGGGTATCGCCGCATCCAGATGCCTGTAGAATCTCTCGTGGCCCTCGGTCCATGGGCACGGGCCACGATTCTGTTTTCGGCTCAAGCGCACCCCCGGAAGCCTGCCGTCAATGGCATCGCGGGCACCGCCTACTTGCGTCGAATCACGGTCATTGGCGCGTGACCACCCATACGGAGCACTTCATCCCCAACCAAGGGCCATGACCGGTGTCCGATGTCCCGACCGCTTTTTGGGTAGCGAAGGGGGCGAGCATCCCCTCGCCCCCGCATGGGCTACTTTAAAGCGTCGGCAATACCGCCCCGGATACGATGAGCAAGTTCCCGATTTATGCCCTGAAATTCTAGCGTTTGCGCCGTCGCCCGATCCACTTCCGGGATGGGGTGGCTCGTGAGCCAGGCCTTAATCCGGTCAGCCAACGCATCATCCACAACGCTGGCCGTTGGCTGGATAAAGTGGGCAAACATCGCCTTCGGGAACTTCTCTAAGAGCTGGTCCCACCGGGCTTCGATGGACTCCCATGCCGCTTCCGTGGCCCGGCTATTCATCACCAAATAGGCGAGCGCAATCGGTGCATCTTGCAAGCGGACCTCCGAGGAGTAATAGAGATCGATGGTCCGATGGATGAGATCGGGAGCACGAAAACGAGCCAAGGCAAAGAGATAGCGGGTCTCGTCTTGGGGTGTCTTGGCTACTTTAAACGCCCGGTGCAGGGCATCCCAATCCTCGTCCCGGCCATTGGCCGCGACCACGTTAACAATCGGGGAAAAGAGATCCGGCGAAACGGCATTCTCCCCCTTAAGAATTCCGGGGAATCGCACTTTCGCCTCTTGAATCACGGCGGGATCCGCCCCGGCTATTCCCAGAAGTTGCACCATCGAAGCCCTCAGTCGGCCAAGGCGCACATCCTCTCCTGGATGCGGCGCCCATCCAAGCTCGTCAAGAACCGGGCGACCAATGTGGCGGATGAATTCCTCCACCGCCGGCTTGGTCTCCTCGTCAGCAATACGCCACAAGAGATTAACGTGGGAAATCACTGCGCCCCAGACGTCGGGATCTCTCTCCACCCGCAAGGCTCGCCACAACTGGACCACCTGGGATAATGCCACCGTACCGGCCAGAAGCCCGGCCCAGGCATCGTCCACCATTTGATAGCGCTCAATGGGGGTCATGTCTGGCAAAGCACCCACGAGTTTCTCCCACAACCGGTTGTCATAGGCGGAGCGATAGAATCCCCATCCGCCCTGATTAATGGTGAGCCAGCGAAGATCTGCGGGCACTTCGAACTCTAAGGACTGGTCGCCCAAGATCTTTTTGGCCGTCGTGGTCTCCCCATTTTCCCGGTGCATACCAACCACCACCGGAACCTGCCACCGCGATGGACCTTCGCCTTGATAGCGAAATTGCTGTTGTGTGAGCCTTAGCGTCCGGCTGTCCTCCGTTAAAGCCGCTTCCACCATGGGAAAGCCCGGTTGAAACACCCATGAATCCATCATGGTCCGAACCGGCTGACCGGAGACTTCCTCCAGGGCGTCCCACAAGTCTCCGGTCTCGGTGTTGCCATATTTGTGGATCGTCAAATAATGGGAGACTCCGCGCCGAAATACTTCCGGACCAAGATATTGCTCCAGCATGCGGAGCACCGATCCACCTTTTTGATAGGTCAGGGCATCGAACATGGCCCAAGACTCGACCGGACGACCCACCGGAAATTCAATCGACCGGGTCGCCCGAAGACCATCAATCGTCATGGCGTATGCCCGCCCATGGCTAAACGTGGTCCACACGTCCCATTCCGGATGAAGTGCATCGCTTGCCAATTCTTGCATAAATGTGGCGAAGGCCTCATTGAGCCAGATACCATTCCACCAGCGCATAGTCACCAAGTCGCCGAACCACATGTGCGCCGTTTCATGGGCGATGACGCTCACCGCCGAAGCTTTTTCCTGCAGCGCTACGCGCTCGGGATTCATGAGCAGATATTCTTCACGATAGGTGACGCATCCGAGATTCTCCATGGCGCCGGCCGCAAACTCCGGCACGGCCACATGGTCAAGCTTGTCACCGGGATAGGGGATACCAAAGTACTCTTCGAAAAATCCCAAGGTCTCCTCCGCCGCCTGCTCTGCTAAATCGGTGAGACCCTCAAATCCCGGCCGATAAGCAATACGGACGGGTGTGTTTTTTTTACCCACCCGATGCGGCTCGGTGGTCTTGTAAGGGCCTACCACCAGGGCCACCAAGTATGTAGACATGGGGATGGTATCGGCAAAGACAATCCGCCGCTTGCCCGACGCATCGATGGAATTGGACACCTCGCGGGCATTTGAGATGGCCGTCAAGTCGCGGTCCACCACGGCTGTGATTTGAAAGACGGCTTTGAATTCAGGTTCGTCCCACCCCGGAAAAATTTGCCGCGCGTCCGTCGCCTCACAATGGGTGGAGGCAATAATCACCGGCTCGCCCCTGGGACCTTCTACGGTCGTGCGATAAAAACCGCGCAAGTCGTTCCCCAATTCACCCTGATAGTGAATCGTCAACTTGCCCGTGCCGGGATCAATTTTCTCGGAAAAACGTATGGTAATCTGTTCTTCCTCGGGGTTGGGCGAGACCTCTCCGACCAAATTGGGGTGGACCGCATCGGACCAGGTTGCGTCGCCAATAGTTAAATCCAAGGCGTTCAAAATCAGGTGGTCAATCGATTCCCGGACGTCGACCTCAATCGTAACCGTTCCCGCAAAATGGCCTTCCGGCAAGTTCGGTTCAATACAAAGCTCATAACGCCGTGGTACGGCCACATCCGGTAGCCGGTACGGGGGACGTTCCGCCATGTCTCGTTCCTCCTCCAGATAATCTCATCGCGTAGCCTTTGGCTTTCGTGCCCAAGGCTATTCGCCTTTTTATCGAAGGATTCCTTCCCGGTTCTACCATCCCTAAGGCGTGCCAGCGGGGGCTCGAAGCCCGGCCGCTCCAAGGGTGGTTGGCGTCCATACTCGCTCGTTGGCATGAAGATTCCCGCGAACGGCAACCGTTCGGGCATTAGCGGCCAAGACCGTCACCGGCACGATGCCGGCTCGCGTGCGCACGGAAAACCCCGATGGTCCTTCGGATAGAATAGATCCGGCGGGCACCTTCAAGACGTGCGAAAACGTCCGGGAATTCACCTTGACGACGGCTCTCGTTTGAATCTTCCGAGACGGGGCTTTGGGAAATGTGGCCTTCACCGTCCAAAAACCTTGCCGGTCATGAACGCGCGAGACAATAGTTCCATCGAAGGGACTTTTGTCCCGAATCTTCGCTCCTTCGGGCCAATCGGAGATGTCGACCTCGGGCACTCGAATCACCATCGTCAGCGGAGTTGTACGAGAGATTATGGCCACCATGTGGTGAGCGCCACCGGGGGCCGCCAATCCCGGTGGCAGCGTCCCCACATAAGCTCCCGCCGGGACAATCGCTTGCACTGTCCCGGATGCAGGGGCCAAAACCACCTGGCCGTTTTGAAGCCATGCCAAAGGCGTTCCTCTTGTGACCATTTGCCCCACCCGCCTGGCGTCACGGGTA